>JACSRU010000115.1 GCA_014879575.1 Chthoniobacterales bacterium
GCGGAGCGCCACTTCTGGAGGGATGACCTCCGTGTCGTCCGCCTCGGGCCGCGCCATCCCACGCCAACCACCCGCGGACCAGACGGAGCTGGTCCCTCCAGGAAGTGATGTGTCACTTTTTCCTGGGGAGGCGTTCCCGCAAGCCTCAATCGTTTGTCTCTTTGGCGCAAAAGAATCGTGTTCCGGACCTCCTGCACGGGAGGGATCTTGTCGAAGATTGCATGCGGCCACCGGATTTGGCTAGGATGCCTCCCATGTTGAGTGCGCTTCTCCTTTTGGCACAGGCCACCGTCCCCACGGAAACCGAACAAATTTTGGAGACAAGCCTCCGCCTGACCCGCTCCACAGGCATTTATCTGGCCTGCGCCATCGTCCTGTATCTGGGACTTCTTTTTGGCGGACGGATCCTCAAGCGCACATTTCGAATCCCATTGAGTTGGGTTTACCATTTTTTCTGCATCCTGGCAGCTCTCTACCTGCCCACGCTTTTGCCCATTGTGGTTCTCCCCGGAGAGAACCACCTCGGTGCCGCACTCGCCGTCACCGCCGCCTTTGTCCTGGTTGGATTGGTGAGACACTATTTCTTCGATTTGCTTGGACCCAAGGGCGACGGCGTCCAGGTGCCCAAGTTTTTGGGGGAGTTTGTCTCCATCGCGATCATCGTCGCGGCGATTCTGCTGGTCCTGCAATTTTTCTATGACATCCAGGTGCCCGGGTTGCTGGCCGGTGCCGGAATCATCGGTATCGTGTTGGGTCTTGCCCTCCAGGACACCCTCGGAAACATCTTTAGCGGGTTTGCGATTTACTTCGGCGGGCAGTTCAAGGCCGGGGACTGGCTTTTGGTGGATGGACAGCATGCCAAAATTGTGGAAATCAACTGGCGATCCACCCGGCTGCGCACGACGGACGACATCTGCCTGGACATCCCGAACAGCAACATCACCAAACAAACCGTCGTCAACTACACCTACCCGACCAGCACACATGGAATCCGCCTGGATATCGGACTGGAATACGATGCCCCGCCCTCGCTGGTGAAACAGGTTCTTATCGAGGCCGCTCTGGACTGTCCCTATGTCCTCCGCGATCCGGCCCCGACAGTTTACCTGACGGAATTTGGGAATTGGAGCATCACCTACCAACTCCGCTTCTGGCTTGATGACCACCTGAACTACAACCCAGCCAACAGCCATATCCGAACCAATCTCTGGTATTCGCTGCGTCGAAACAACATCTCGATCCCCTATCCCATTCAGCATGAAATGTCCCTCGAGCGACCGAAGCCCCACCTCGAAAACCGGGATCTCATCCGGGAGTCGATCCGCAAGACCGTCTTTGCGCCGGCCCTCTCGCCCGCCCAGCTGGAGGAAATCGTCCAGCGCGCCAGAATCGTCCGCTTTGGCGAAGGCGAAAACATCATCCGCCAGGATGCCGAGGCGGGCCCCATGTATGTCATCGTCAGCGGGCGGGCCGAAGTCTGGATCCAGGCCGAGAACCGGCGCACCTCGGTGGCGGTCCTCGAAGCCGACGCCTGCATCGGAGAGAATTCCGTGCTCACGGGGGAAAAGCGCACCGCCACCATCCTCGCCCTCGAAGACTGCCTCGCCGTCGAGGTGGACAAAGCCACTCTCGCCACGATTATCGGCACGAGCCCCGAACTCCTCGAGTCTCTCAGCGAACTTCTCGCGCAACGCCGCATGAAAAATGAAGGCCTCGTCGCGGAATCCGCCGGAACCTCCGGTGCGTCGAAACAAAAAAACTACAAGGCCGGATTCCTCGACAAGCTCCGGTTATTTTTCGAGGTGTGAAGCCCTCCGCCCGGGAAACCAGAAACATATGATAAAATTAGCTGTTGTGGCATTGGCTCTGATGGCAACCGTGCAGGGGTTTGCCGGAGAGGAACGGACTTTTGAGACTTGGTGGAACGGGAAATACGCCACGGGGAATTGGTGGGGGGCGCGCGATGGCCTGGTCGAGCACGGGGTGACGCTGGGCGGGGAATGGCGGGCGGACTTCCTTTGGAATGTGGACGGCGGGCTCGAACAGCGGTTCGGCTATGACGATGATTGGAAAGTGCGTTTGAACATCGATGTGGCAAAGCTCACCGGCTGGGAGGCCGTCAAGGGGTTGTCGTTGTATGCCGACATGAGATACCGCGGCGGAGCCGGGGTAAACAAATGGGTGGGCGCCTCACAAAATTTTGCGCCGAGCACCTACCAAGGGGGGCGGCTCTGGCGGTTTCTCAATGCTTATGGGACCTATACGACGCCGGAATTGTTTGGGGTGAAGGAGCTGCTCACGATCTCGGGAGGCTGGCAGAATCCGACGGAACATTTCATCACGCAGCCGTTGAACAAATTTTTTGTGAACAATACGTTCAACTCCGGACGCGGGCTGAATGCCAACGGGATTCCCTGGGGCGGGAGCTTCGGAACGTGGGGCGGCTATCTGAAGGTCAAGCCCACGGATTGGTATTACGCACAAGGCGGGCTCTATCTGGCGATCCCGCAGGGAGCAAACGTAAACAATCACGGAATGGATTTTGCCGGTTACCGGATCAATCCGAACCTCAATGGCCTCTATTTCCTCGCGGAGACAGGCGTCACCCCGAAGGTCGGTCCCTCGAAACTTCCCGGACGTTACGCGGCCGGATTTCTCTACTGGGGGGTCGAGAATCGCTCGTTCTACGGACAGAATTACGATCAGCGGGTCGCCCTCTACTGGCAGGCGGACCAGCAACTGTTCCGCGAGCCTCTGCCGGGCAAAAGTCCCTCCGACGGAAAGCAAGTGGCCGACAGCCCGCCGAAGCCCGGCGATCAGGGCCTCTCGTTTTTCAGTCTCATCAACTTCGCGCCGAAGTTTAACAACAACATTCCGTTCTATTTTCACACCGGACTCGTTTACAAGGGGCTGATTCCCACGCGGGATCAGGACCAGGCCGGCGTGGCGTTTGCCTTCGGAAACTACAGTGCCTACAAGCAGGTCGCCGACGAAAATGCGGGACGTCCAATCCAGACCTATGAGGGCGTCCTGGAGTTTGACTATCGCGTTCAGATCACCAAGTGGGCGTATGTCCAACCCGTCCTGCAATACCTCCTCCAGCCGGGGGGAACCGGCCTCACAAAAAATGCCACCGTGATCGGCTTCCAAACCGGCGTCATTTTCTGATGGTCGGACGGACGCCCCTTTGGAATATCAGGACAAGCAGGGAGCCCCTGGGCTGATCCCGAAGTCGGCTCCTTGTGTTTTCCCCCGCCCGCAGGGCGTCTTTCCACAGGCAGCAACAGGAAGGCTGCGATGATTGCGAGACCGGCAAGCAGTCCGATGACCAGCCGCCAGAACCGTCCCTGGGCGGCGCACTTGACAAGCCACGTCCAGCTCATTGCAAGGTGAACGATAATGATCGCCATGAAAAAATACGCAATCCAGGTGTGCAGATCCCCCCAATCGTGCCGACTCCATCCCAGCATTTCCAATCCCTGTCCGCCCCGGCGTCCCGGCACCAGCCGGTAGGCCAACAAGAGGCCGCTTCCGATCATGAAGCAGAAACTGAGGTAAAGGAGCAGATTCAGGACTCGGCGGATGAGGAGTTTCATGGAGAGTCAGGATGGCGGGCGGCTTGCCTGGATCAAATCGTGGGTCAAATACCCTCCGGAAAGATTTCTTGCCCGGAAGCCATGCTGCAGGAGCAGTCGGGTTCCGTAATATCCGCGCTGCCCGACGCGGCAGTAGAGCCAGAGTTCGCGGTCACGCGGCAATTCGTTGAGGCGGGCGCGGAGTTCATTGAGAGGGATGTTGACCGCCCCGGCCAGGTGGCCCTCCTCGAACTCCCCCGGATCGCGAACATCCAACAAAACCGCCGACCCGGAACCCACTTCCCCCCACTCCGCGAGCGGGTGATCGCCCCGGAGGGTATTGGCCGCAATCATGCCCGCATAATTCACGGGATCTTTGGCACCGCCGAATTGCGGCGCGTAGCAGAGTTCCGACTCCTCGAGATCGAAGACCGTTCCCCCGAACTGGATGGCGGTCGCAATCGTGTCAATGCGTCTGTCAACGCCCGCTTCCCCGACCGCCTGGGCGCCGAGAATGCGGCCATCGGACTTCCGGAAAAGGAGCTTCAGGTTGATCGGCTTGGCACCGGGGTAGTATCCGACGTGGTTGGCAGGATGCAGATAGACTTTGTCGTAATCGGTCATGCCCGCACGACGGAGACTCTTCTCGCTGGCTCCCGTGCTGGCGACCGCAAGGTCAAAAACTCCGCAGATCGCCGTCCCTTGGACGCCCCGGAATTTTGAATTCCGTCCGCAAATTCCATCCGCCGCGATGCGGCCCTGCCGGTTGGCGGGACCTGCGAGGGGAATGAGCGCCCACCCGCCGGTCAGAACATCCCGGACCTCGACCGCATCCCCAACCGCCCAGATATTCTCATCACTCGTGCGCATCCGCTCATCCACCCGAATCCCTCCCCGCTCGCCGATCTCGAGTCCTGCGGTCTTTGCGAGCGCGGTCTCGGGACGCACGCCGATCGCAAGGATCACGAGATCGCCCGCATGCCCGGCACCGGATTTTGTCTTTACGACAATTTGTCCGCTGCGGGGCTCGAAACCCGCGACGCCATCCCCAAGAGCAAACCGGACGCCGTGGCTTTCGAGATGGTCCTGCACCGGACGGGCCATTTCGGGATCGAGTGGCGGCATCACCTGGTCAAGCATTTCGACAACCGTCACGGAAAGACCGCGATGCGTGAGGTTCTCAGCCATTTCGAGTCCGATGAAACCGCCGCCCACGATCACCGCGCTCCGGGCGGATTTTTCGTCAATCCACGCGCGGATCTGTCGGCTGTCCGGAATCGTGCGCACCACAAAAATCCCCGGCAGATCAATCCCCGGCAGGGGCGGGCGCACGGGCGCGGCGCCAGGCGAGAGAACAAGCGCATCGTAACCCTCCCGATACGTGCGGCCGGTGGCCGGTTCCCGGACCTCGATCTCCTTCGCCTTGCGGTCAATGGCCACGACCTCCTGCCCGGTGCGGACTTCGATGTTGAAGCGCTCGCGGAAAAGCGTGGGATTTGCGAGAAGAAGCCGGGATTCCTCCTTGATCACATCCCCGACAAAGTAGGGCAGTCCACAGTTGGCGAAGGACACATAGGGCCCCCGGTCCAACAGGAGAATTTCCGCCGTTTCATCCAGCCGCCGGCAACGGGCCGCACACGAAGCACCCCCCGCCACCCCGCCAACAATCACGATGCGTTTTTGTTTCACAACAATCTCCCCTTTTTCAGATGCCACAACATGTCCCCGCCGATTTGGCGCCTCCCTGATTCCACGGCATTTTCGCGATGAGCGAGCGCATCAGACAAATTCCGCTGAGCCCGGCAAAGATCATCCCGCAACCCACGAACCCCGACAGCCAAATCCAGGCGGAATTCAAAAACTGCGAGAGCAGAACGCCCGTCAACACGAGCAACCCAATGACGATCTGGAGCTGACGATCGAGGGGAAGCACTCTGCGCTCACCGCGCACCACGGGATACCCCTCGTCCGCCCAGGCCTGGGTGCCGCCCTCGACAACCAGACAATCCTGGAAGCCTGCCGCCGCAAATTTTTTGGCCGCCTGTTTGGCGCGCCCTCCGCTATGGCACAGAATGGCGATCGGCGAGACGTCTCCGGATTTTTCGCGTTCCGCAAGGATGCTCGCGCAATCCAGCGTGTCCAGCGGCGTCAATTGCGCCTCCGGCACATGGATGGCCTCGAATTCGGCGGGCGTGCGCACATCGATCACCCGAGGCGGCAGGGTCCGGCCAAGGAGAGTTTTCAGTTCGTTAACAGGGATGGTTTTCATTGGGTTTATTGTGTGGTTGGTTTTGGAATCTTTCCATGCGCCCAGTCACGGTTTTCGCCGATGGGACGCAGAGTGTCGGCCTGCGCATCGAGCCGCCGCTGGAGGCTCCCGCAGACGTGGTCGCACATTTCAAAAATGGATTTGTCCGCTATGCGGTAAATGACGTTCAACCCCTCCTTCCTCCTCGCCAGCAGGCCGGCGTCGGTCAGAATTTGAAGCTGACGCGAGACATTGGTCTGTGTGCGTCCGGTGATCTTAACAAGGGACGAAACATTTTTCTCCCCGTCCTCAAGGGCGATCATCAACTTCAGACGCGTCGCCTCGCCCAGGACCCGGAAGCGTCCGGCGATCATTTCCAAAACCTCCTCGTCCATCTTCGCTCGTTTTGCGCGGTTGCCCATATGTCGTCTCAGGGTTTGCGCAGGGAAAGACCCGCATCCTCCCGGGCGCGGCATCCGCCAATGGTGTTCCTTTCCCCGCTCATGTGAGAACATATATGCTCACATAATCATATATGCAATAAAAAAATGCCGGGGGGAAGACTTGGGTTTTTGTGGGGCGCGGGTCAGGCCCGGTCCACGCTGTATTTTCCCGCGCCGATAATGATCAGCGAGAAGCAGACGATACCCATTTCCGCCGGGTGGCTCCATTGGGTAAAGGCGTCCGGGGCTCCGCGATACATGGTGATGGTGGCCACCGCCATGGTAAAGGTAAGGAACAGCGCGGCGTATCGGGTCAAAAATCCCGCCGCGAGAAGGGCGCCGCCGAGTGTTTCGCTCATGGCGGCAAGAAACCCCCAGAGCACCGGCCAGAAAGTGACACCCAGGTTCCCCATTGCGCCGCCGACTTTTTCCCAGGCCTGCTGGCCGCCGGCCAGTTTCGGCCAGCCGTGAAGGACCATCATGACACCCACCCCGACACGGAGAATGAGAATCCCCACATCGCGGTATTGGCCGAGCCAGGAGAGATTCATCACCGAAAGGCTACTTCATCAAAAGCGCGGCGCGCGCCCGCTTGATCTCGCCCGTGATTTTTCGGTGAAGGCGGGCGGACATGCCGGTGACCCGGCGGGGAAGAATTTTCCCGCTCTCGGTGACAAAGCGTTTGAGGAGGTCGGGATTTTTGTAGTCGATCGCTTCGAGGTTGAGATCCACGCGACGGCGGGGCATCGAGCGGTTGGCCTTGCGGAAGTTCGTGCGTCGTTGAGGAGTTTTCGGCTGCATGGCAGGTTATTTGATTTCGCGGTGGAGCGTATGGCGCTTGAGGAAAGGATTGTATTTCTTTTTCTCCAGGCGATTTGGCGTGCGCGGGCTCTTTTTATTGCGGGTGGTGATGTAACGCGAGGTGGGCTTCCCTTCGGCCTTCGCCTCGGTGCATTCGAGAGTGATGTTTTCCTGTGGCATGGTTTAGTCTTTGCTGTCGTTGGATGTCTCGTCGTCGTCGTCCCCCTCGTCATCCCCCAATCCAAACAGGGAGGTGACTGGCTGGCGGACGCGGCTGAAACGGTTCTTTTTTTCGATTTCCGCCTGACACTCCACCGTGTAGCGGGCGAAGGGCAGGGCTTCAAGCCGGGCATGGAGGATCGGCTTGCCGGACATTTCGCAAATCCCGTATGTGCCGGTCTCGATCCGCTTGAGCGCCTCGTCAATTTCGTAGAGAGAATCCTTTTCCTGGGAAAGAAGACTGAGCGCCAAATCCCGGTCGTAGGCATCGCTTCCGGCATCCGCTTGGTGCATTCCGAAAGCGGAAGCCTCGTTGCCGTCGGCGCGGGACCGAAGGCTGTCTTTTGCCACGACAGACATGGAATCCAAAAGCGTATCCTTAAGCGTCAGAAGACGAATCCTTTGTTTGGCAAGAAACCCTGCGGGAACAACATGGATCTTTTTCTTGCTTACGATCACGACTGCGGGCTGTGCGCCCGGTTTGGAGCTTTGCGCTGTCGGCTTGCGGCCTTTCTGAGTCGTCTTCGGGCTTTTCCGAGCGATTTTTTCCTTTGCGGCGACCCCGGTGGTTTTTTTGATCTTTTTGGGTGCGGCCACCGGTTTTTTGGATTGGGAGACCGGTGGAGCGGATTTTTTCGCCGATTTGGCCGAAGCCTTTTTCACGACGTTCTTTTTCACCGCCTTTTTGGGGACACTGCGGGGGGGTTTTTGGGATTTGCTCGGCATGATATCGCTGAAATGAAAAGAAAGGGGGCGATATGTAGCGTCTGGGTCGGGGTTATGCAAGGGGATTCTTGGAAAAAACGTCCGGAGGCGGAACGGGGCTCCCCCTTGGCCAGGTTTCCAGGGGTCGAGGGGCTTTCGTGGGGATGGCGCGGGGGGTGGTTATCTGATAGGGTCCGCAGATGTTTGAAATCAATCCGCGGGATAAAATGGTGGAGCGGGCATTGCTGGTGGGTGCCTATGATGATCCTTTGCGGAAAGCCGACGAGCGGGATTTGCTGGAGGAGTTGGAGGAACTTGTCCGCACGTTGGGCATTCCGGTGATCGACCGCCTGTTGGTGTATCACCGCGAACCGCAGGCGCGCTACCTCCTGGGTTCCGGGAAGGCGGAGGAAATCTGCGAACACATCCGTACGCTGGGTTGCGATGTCGTAATTTTTGACAACGAGCTGACTCCGGCGCAGCAGCGCAACTGGGAGAAACTGTCCAAGGTGCTCGTGATCGACCGGCGCGAAATCATTCTCGACATTTTTGGGGCCCGGGCGCGCACTCGCGAGGCGAGGATCCAGGTGGACCTCGCCCGCATGGCCTATTCCCTGCCCCGGCTTACCCGCGCCTGGAGCCATCTGGGGCAGCAGGGCGGTGGCATTGGCGCCAAGGGCGAGGGCGAAAGCCAGCTGGAACAGGACAAACGGAAGATCCGCGGCCAGATGGACCGGCTTCGTAAGGAGCTCCTCGGCGTGCGCAGCTCGAGAGCCACGCAACGCAAGGACCGGAAGCGTGCGCCGGTCCCGAACGCGGCCATCGTGGGTTACACGAATGTCGGCAAGTCCTCGCTTTTGCGAAAGCTCACGGGCGCGGACGTGCTGGTCGAGAACAAGCTCTTTGCCACCCTCGACACCACGACCCGAAAGATTGCCCTGCCCAACAACCAGCCGTTATTGCTCACGGACACGGTGGGATTTATCCGGAAACTCCCGCACGAGTTGGTGGATTCCTTTCATGCAACCCTCGAGGAGGTCGTGCATTCGGATTTTCTCATCCATGTCCTCGACGCCTCGCATCCCAGGGTTCTCGAATTTTACCATACGACGATGGGCGTCCTCTCGGATCTTGGGGCCGATACGAAACGAACCCTCGTGGTCTTCAACAAGATGGACCGCGTTGCCGACGACGGCACCCGGGAGGTGATCCGGAAACACTTTCCCGGCGCGGTGTTCGTCTCGGTGAAGACCGGCGAGGGCCTGGAAAATTTGATTGGGAGGATCTCGGAATTTGTGAGCGACGGCACCTGTCGGGGAACGTTTCGGATTCCGCTCGCGCGCACGGATCTCCTTGCCCGCCTCCATCGCGAGGGCGTGGTGCATCAGACCGAGTATGAGGAAGATGCCATTCGGGTGAGCGCAACGGCGCCTGCGCGGCTCATGGAAGCCCTCCGGTCCTACGCCGCATCGCCGGGGCCGCCTTCGCGCTGAACCACTCCCCCGCCCGCACATTCTTCCCACAACGAACAACTGGAGATATTTTTCGGCGTGGTCCATGTTGGGGGCATGTTGCAGCGGCCGGATTTGAACATTCTTCTTCGGGACATGCCCCACAAGCCGGGCGTCTATGTGATGCGCGACCGGCTCAAGCATGTGATTTATGTCGGCAAGGCCCGGGATCTCCGCAAGCGGGTGGGCAGTTATTTTCTGCCTTCGCGAAAAATGGCAGCCGATCCGAAAACCCGTGCCCTGATGGAAAGTGTGTGGGATCTCGAATACCATGTCGTCCGCAGCGACGCGGAAGCCGTCCTCTTTGAGGGACGTCTCATCAAGGAATTCCGTCCGAAATACAATGTGAGCTTCAAGGACGACAAACGGTTTCTGCTTGTCCGGGTGGACCTCAACGAACCGTATCCGAAGTTCGCGCTCACCCGTCTGCGGAAAGAGGATGGCGCCCGGTATTTCGGGCCCTTTGCGCATTCCGGCGCCCTGCGGTCCACGCTCAATACCATGCGCAAAAAGTTTGGCCTGCGGTCCTGCCGGGCGACCCTCCCCGGCGAACGGGACTTCAGGCATTGCCTCGACCACATCATCAAAAATTGCAGTGCGCCCTGTGTGGGCCGGGTGACACAGGAGGAATACCTGGGCCGCGTCGAGGCGGCGTGCGAGTTCCTCGACGGCCAGAGTCGGGAATGGATCCACCAGGTCGAAGCCGACATGAAGGCCGCAGCGGAGAAGCTGGATTTCGAGAAGGCGGCGCAACTCCGGAATCTGCTCGATGATCTCCGGACGACCACGCGCTCGATGACGCGTTTCACGCGGAAGTCCCTCCCGACAACGATCCATCCAGAGGCCGACATCCGCGCGCTGCAGGAGGCACTTGACCTCCCGCGTCCGCCCCATGTGATGGAGTGTTTTGACATCTCAAACATTTCCTCGACGCACATCGTGGCGTCCATGGTCCGGTTTCGCGGCGGCATCCCCGACCGCGCCGGCTACAGAAAATACCGGATCCATGGCACGAAGGGGCAAAACGATTTTGCCAGCATGGCCGAAGTCGTCCGGAGACGCTACGGACGCCTCCTGCGCGAAGCCGCCAGGACGGATCCCGATGCGGAGTTCAATCAGGAGACCGCCGCAGACGCGGTGGCGCGCGTGGAGACAGAGACCCGCACCACGATCATTCCGGATCTCATCATTGTGGACGGAGGGCGGGGCCAGCTCACCAGTGCCTGCAAGGCACTCCGCCACCTCGGCCTGCACGAGGCACCGGTCATCGGGCTCGCCAAGGAATTTGAGGAAATCTACCGTCCGGGCCGTCCGCTCCCGATGAAGCTGCCGGAAGACAGCGGGGCACTGCGGTTGCTCCAGCGGATTCGCGATGAAGCCCACCGCACGGCCAACGGCTACCACAGCCTGCTCCTCAAGCGGCGCATCAGCGAAAGTCTTCTCGACGGGATTCCAGGCGTCAGTGCCAGCCGCAAAAAATCGCTTCTCAAGCACTTCGGATCGGTGGCCCGGCTGAAAAAGGCATCGGTGGAAAGGATTTCGGACGTCCCGGGAATCAGCACGACTCTTGCCGCCGCGATTCTCGAACACCTGGCTCCCCGTCCGGGAAAAACCAGCCAGGAAACAGAGTCCGTCCCGAGCGGCCGGGCGGTTACTTGACCGGATCGCTTTTCAAGGCGGATTCGAGGGCCTGCACATTGGTCTTCAGGCTCTCGGGATTTTCGGACTTTTGCTTCTCGACCTGGGCGACGATCGCCTTGACCGTGCTGCGCATCTGGTCAATGGCCGGCATTTTGAGAAGTCCGGCCATGCGGGAACCGGGGATGACAAGGTTCGTATAGCGGATCAACGAGCCGTCCTTCCATTTTTCGATCCGCAGGTTGCCTTCGCTCGCCTTGGTTTGCATTGCGCGGAGGAGATGCCACTTGATGACGTAGCCGCCATCCGGCTCGCTCATAAGGGTGTTGCGGGCGGTGTAGAACTCATCGGGAAGGATCGGGACATCCACCCCGTAGTCCACTTCCGCCACGCACGGCGAGATTTGTCTGGCGACCTCGGACTTGATGATTTTGGGGACATACTGCTTCGCGGCGTTGTAATCGCAAAAGACTGCGGCCACCTCATCGGGAGACGCCGCGACCTTTTGGTAGATCCGAACCTTCGGCCAGGGATTGCCCGCAACCTCCTCGAGGAGGACGACCTGGGCGCCTCCGGACACTTCCTCCGTCTGCTTGGGATCCAGATCTTCCACCAGGGAGGCAGCCATCAAAAACGAACCGCTGAGGAGGAAGGCCAGGAGGGGTTTCATGTTGGGTTAGAAAACCACGGATTCCCGCGCATGCAAGCCGTGATGCAGAAAACGCTTCCGGCGCTGCGCCTTCGCCTGTTTACTGTCGGCTCCATCCATGAGCCTGCCGAAAAACACCCCGCCGAAAAAAATCCCGCCGGAGATTTTTGGCGTTGTCCCCCGGCCCAAGGCAGGGAACCGCGAACCCTGATGCCCGTCACCCTGAAAATCAACGAAATCTACCAGTCAATCCAGGGCGAGAGCACGTGGGCCGGACTCCCCTGCGTTTTCATCCGACTGACAGGATGCGATCTGCGCTGCACGTATTGCGATACGGAATATGCGTTCTTCGAAGGGAAAAAGCGGGAGGTGGACGACATTCTCCGGGAGGTCATTTCCCTGAAGTGTCCCCTGGTGGAAGTCACCGGCGGAGAGCCGCTCCTGCAAAAGAATGTTCTCCCCCTCATGACCGCACTCTGCGATGCTGGGAAGACCGTCCTTATCGAGACAAGCGGCGCGCATGACATTTCGCGGGTTGATCCCCGCGTGCACCGAATTCTGGATTTGAAGTGTCCGGATTCCGGAGAGTGCGCCCGGAACCGCTTTGAAAACATCCCGCATCTTACGCCGGGGGATGAAGTGAAGTTTGTCATTGGCTCACGCGGGGATTACGAGTGGACGCGCGATCAAATCCGCACCCACGATCTCTCCCGGCGCTGTGGGGCCGTCCTCCTGAGTCCGGTCTTTGGCCGGATCGAGCCCCGGGAGATTGTCGAGTGGATGCTGGCCGACGGCCTGCCGGCAAGATTTCAGCTTCAAATGCACAAAATGATTTGGGAGCCCCGCGCCCGTGGGGTATAAGGGCGGACCATGAAAGTTCGCCTGTCCAAAGATTTTATTGTCGAAGCCGCCCAGAGCCTCCCGAAAGTTCCTTCGACCCACAAATGTTCGAAACTCCACGGCCATACATTTACGATCGAGATTTGCGCCGAGGGCGAAGTGAATCCCGAAACGGGCTGGCTCTACGACCATGCCGAGATCAGCCGGGCCATGAAACCGATTGTCGAGGAACTGGACCACGCGTATTTGAACGAGATTCCCGGCTTGGAAAATCCGACCATCGAGATGATGTGCGGCTGGATCTGGAACAAGCTCAAGCCGACGCTCCCGGAGCTTTGCGAGATCACCATCCACGAGACGCCCACCGCCCGGTGCATCTACCGCGGAAACTGAGATCTGGCACGTCCCCATGCAAACCATTCCGCTCTGGGAGGGGCCCGTGCCCCACGCGAAAGGCACCGCAGATCGCGACATTCCCACGCTCGACATTTATGAGCCTTTCGGCAGCCGGTTCTCCGACGCGGCGATTCTGATTCTCCCCGGCGGTGGCTATGAGAAATTGTCCGCCCAGGAAGGCGAAGGGTTCGCGGGCTTTTTCCAACTCCACGGCTTCAAATCCTTCGTATTGAATTACCGGCTGGGCAGTTCGGGATACCGGCACCCGGCCATGCTCGCCGATGTGACCCGCGCGATGCGCCTCGTCCGCTCCCGCGCAGCGGCCGACGGCTTCCGTCCGGACAAGATCATCCTCATCGGATCCTCTGCGGGCGGTCACCTGGCGGCGACCCTTCTCACAAAATGGGATGCCGGAAACCCCAACGATCCGGATCCTGTGGAACGGGTGAGTTCGCGTCCGGATCTCGGGGTTCTCTGCTATCCCGTGATCACCATGCGCACTGCCACACACGGTGGATCCCGGGCGAACTTGTTGGGCCAGACTCCCTCCGCAGCTCTGCAGGCCGAACTTTCCGCCGAGGAACATGTCGCCGCCACAACTCCGCCGTGCTTTGTCTGGCACACATGGGAGGATCCCAGTGTTCCGGTGGACAACGCGCTTCTCTTTGTGGGTGCGCTGCAAAAGGTCGGCGTGCCCTTCGAACTTCACATCTATCAGGACGGGGGGCACGGGCTGGGCATGAAAGACGGCACCTTTTGGCAGGAGGATTGCCTCCGCTGGTTGAAACGGCGCCTGAAGACGCCTTGAAATCGCCAAGAAAATTCCCCGCCGAAATTTCGGCCTTCCCGCCATTTGAGCAGAAAAATGCTGTTGCCTTGGACCGCGAGCGGGATGTCTAGTGGACAAGGTGAAACTCGAAAGGGATTTTCCAAATCGTAGATCGGTTCTTCTGGCGGTTCTGTGTCTTCTTTTCGTCTCGGGAGCCCAAGCCGCCGAGGAGAGTCCAGGGACGCTTCGTGCGCCGGTGACCCTGCCGGTTAGAACAGGGGAGGCCCTCGACGTCCCCTGCGACAATGGAGTTTCCGGCGAACTGAGCGAGGAAGACTCGGATCCGAGCATCGGGGCGAGCGGCGATTTCTCCACTCCCTCGCCCCAGCCCACTCCGACGCCGGAGACCACCCCGGTTCCGGAGCCGATCCCGGAGGTTCCGACGCCGGCGCCTGTCATCACTCCGGTTCATGCAACTTATCACACCCCGGACGCGGTGCCTGTCATTGTGCCCGTCACGCCGTCGGTGTCTCCCTCCGCATCTCCACAGCCCAGCGTCGAAGTGCGACCTGTCCCCGAATCGAGCACGCCCCCCATCCCGCCGCCCCCGCACTCTCCTTCCTGGGCAGGGAAGCTGGTTCTGCTGGTCTTCATCCTTCTCTGCGCACTCTGGCTGGGCGCGGTTCCCTGGAGAAGGCGGGCGGCGACCACACGCAAGGATTTCGAGTTTCTCGGGCTGGACAAACTGGGGATCCCGGACGCCATGCGCGAGGAATTCGTGCGTGTGATCCACTCGCGCAGCGGGCTCATCCTCGCGACCGGCCCGGCCCGCTCCGGGAAGACTTCCACGCTCTACTCGGCCCTCAGCCAGATCGTCCATGCGCCCGGACGCCACATCACAACCCTCGAGGATCCGGTGGAGTATGAACTCGCCGGCACCACACAGATCCACGTCAACAAACAGGTCGGTATCACCTACGAATCCGGTCTGAAGTCCCTCCTCCGCCAAAACCCCGATGTGATCTTCGTGGGTGAGATTCGAAACTTTGCCGCGACAAAAATCGTCCTGCGCGCGGCAGCATCCGGGCACCTCCTTTTTGGTTCCCTGCGCACAAAGGATGCCGCGAGCACAATCCTCCGACTCCAGAAGATGGGATTCCGGTTGGAGGAACTCTCCTCCGCACTTTTGCTGGTGATTGCGCAGCGCCTGGTTCGTGTGCTCTGTCCCTCCTGTCGGGAGGCCTTTTCCTCCACGGGAAGGGAATTGCGGGCGATCGGAGTGGAACTCACGCCCGGAGAAACGCTTTATCGCGCAAAGGGCTGCCCGACCTGCAAACGAACCGGCTATGTCGGCCGGACCGGAATTTTTGAAATGCTCGTTTTTGATGAGGAAATCCGTCAGGCTGTGGATGACGGATTGCAGGTCGCGGCACTCACCGAATTGGCAAAATCAAAAGGCTTCCGCGAATGCCACCAGGATGGAGTCCAAAAAATCCGGGACGGCATCACGACTGCGGAGGAAGTCCTGCGGGCCATGCGATAGGAGATCCGCCTTCGCCCGCAGGAAATCGTCCCTACTTCCGGTGGACCCGGGAAGCGACCTTCAGGCGCAGTCCGTTGAGTCGGATGAATCCGGTGGCATCGTCCTGGTTGTAGGCCTGGGTCGGATCCGCCTCCATGGTGGCGATGTGCGGATTGTAGAGACTCACCGGGCTCTTGCGCCCCGCCGCATGGATGCCCCCCTTGAACAGTTTCACGCGCACGGTGCCGGTCACATTCTTTTGGGATTCGGTAACCAGTGCCTGGATCGCCTCCCGTTCCGGCGCGAACCAGAATCCGTTGTAAACAAGCGCGCTGTATTTTGGGATCAAACCATCGCGCAGGTGCATGACCTCGCGGTCCATCGTGAGCGATTCCATCTGCCGATGTGCAAAATGGATGATCGCCCCGCCCGGAGTTTCGTAAACGCCCCGGCTCTTCATGCCGACGAACCGATTCTCCACCATGTCCACACGACCGACCCCGTGGGTGCCGCCGAGCTTGTTGAGTTTGCGCATGACGTCCAGCGGACTCAACACCTCGCCATTGACGGCGACGCAGAGGCCTTTTTCAAATTCCAACTCGACGAGCTCCGGCGTGTCCGGCGCGTCCTCGGGCAACACCGAGAGCGTGGTAAAATACTCGCGGTTCCTGAGATCTCCGGCATCGAACCAGGGATCTTCGAGAATCCCGGCCTCGTAACTGATGTGAAGAAGATTGCGGTCCATCGAAAACGGTTTTTTGGAACTTGCGGCGACGGCCACGCCATGCGCCTCGGCGTAGGCGATCATCTCGGCGCGTCCGGGGAATTTTTCCCGGAAGCGGGCATCCCGCCAGGGTGCGATCACTTCGACATCGGGTGCCAGGGCGGCGGCGGTGAGTTCGAAGCGCACCTGATCATTTCCCTTGCCGGTTGCCCCATGAGCCACCGCAGTGGCACCCTCGGCGCGCGCGATCTCGACCATTCGCTTTGCGATGAGGGGCCGCGCGATGCTCGTGCCCAGAAAGTATTGCCCTTCGTAGAGGGCACCCGCCTGGAGCATCGGATAGATGAAATCCCGGGCGAATTCCTCCTGGAGGTCGTCCACATGGCATTTGGAAGCGCCGGTGCGCAGCGCCTTTTCCTCAAGTCCGTCCAGCTCCTCCCCCTGTCCGATATCCGCACAAAACGCCACGATCTCGGCTCCGTAGGTTTCCTTGAGCCAATTCAAAAGAACCGAGGTGTCCAGCCCCCCGGAATATGCCACAACGATTTTTTCCATAAACCGGGGAGTATGGACGGGAACCTGCCGGTTTCGCAACCCGCGAGACGGAGAATTTTTCCGGACCTGAAAAAAGCGGATGCGCTAAACTGTTACGGTTTGTTGAGAATCCCCTTGGCTGCCCGGGGCAGCAACACGCCAAGGGAAAATTCCTCGACCTTCCCGTGCAAATTGGCGGCAAGAATCGTCAGGGCCGGATCAAACTCGGCGAGCACCTGGCGGCATGCCCCGCAGGGGCTGAGCACTTCCTCGGAATCCGCTATGATCGCAAGGCACCGAATTTTTCGGTTTCCGGCCGCGACAGCCGAACCGAGTGCCACCCTCTCCGCACATTGGGTGAGTCCGAAGCTGAGGTTCTCGACATTGCAGCCGCTAAAAACCGAACCGTCTTCGCAGAGGAGTGCCGCACCCACAGAAAATCCGGAGTAAGGGGCATAGGCGTTTTCGCGGACTTCTCTGGCCGCGCGAATCAATGAGGAATGGTCCATTTGGGTGGGCGACTTGCGCAACGCTATCAAGTGTGCTTGATTCCTGCACGATGAAAACCGACCAACCTGGCGCCTCCCCTGCGGAGATCCCACGGGATGATCCTTTCCGGAGGAGCGAAACTTGGTGAGAAATCCCCGCTCTCATGCGAATCCTCCCCGCCGCCCTGTCCCTGCTTGCGATGTGCGCCATGGCCGCTGACGAAAAAGCCGTCCTGGGCGGCGGGTGCTTCTGGTGTGTCGAGGCCGTCTATCATGGCCAACCGGGCATCAAATCCGTGGTGAGCGGCTATGCCGGCGGCGCGACTCCCCGGCCCACCTACGAACAAGTCTGCACCGGAACGACCGGACACGCGGAGGTCGTCGAAATTACCTTTGATCCCACGCGGACATCCTACGAAAACATCCTCCGCCTGTTTTGGGTGGCTCATGACCCAACAACCCTCAACCGCCAGGGCGCGGACTCCGGCACCCAATACCGCTCGATCATTATTGCGCAAAATCCCGACCAAGCGGCCGCCGCAAAAAAATCCCGGGAGACCGCCCAGCCAGGCTTTCGCCAGCCGATTGTGACCGAAATCACCGAGGGGAAGGAATTTTATCCGGCAGAGCCCCATCATCAGGATTATTACGAGCGCAACCCGACCGCTCCCTACTGCCGGGCCGTGATCGCCCCCAAGCTCGAAAAACTCGGGCGACAGACTCCTTGAGCCCGGAATGCCCCCCCCCAAAGGACCGCCTTCTTCCCAGGCAGCGCACGAAGCACCATCCCCAAGGAAATTTCTCCATCCTGTTAGCTATGAATCTGTTACGTTATTTACGGAGTCTTTTCATTCCTCCTGTCCGTTGATTAGACATTTCGCGTCCCAGATACCCCTATTTCTAGGACAAATTATGTCCCATGTAAGCTTTCCTGGGATTTTTGTGAGGCACTGTTCCACGTGGAACAACACCCACTCAAAACAGGTCTTCAGTGCCACAACGAACCAAAACTGGAGAAACTTGGCGAAGGCCGGCGTAACCACCGTATGCGAAAACCTCCGCATCGGCTTCTCAGAACCCGCAAGAAAGTGATGGTTGGCAGAATCCAGGCGAAAATGGCGAGCCGCAGCACGCGGTGAGGGAGCACATCCCCAGAGATACGTGACCGAACCGCGACGCGGCAGGACGCCGTTCTTCCACCGCAAGGTGGCGACCACCACTTTTTCACGGACTCCAAGGAAATATTTATGGGAGCACGTCATGGCATGAATTTTGTCTGCCACAGGAATCAAAAAGCCAGCCGTGCTGGCTCGGAACCATTCACTCCGATACATTTCGATCCGACAGCGTCTCTGAGTTTAAGCTCGTTCATTCTCAATCGAAAATTCATCGCGCTTTCTCTCCGCCGACAAAATGCAGGGCGCGTCGTCTTATCAATTTTCTCGCGAGCGCACGCTTGACTCAACCGATCCCAATCTCTGGAAGCAGATTATCAGGAGAAGCAATTCTTGGTTTTGTTATCACCTCAACGAACGCCTGTTTCCGGAGCCTCGGGCTTCCTTCCACGGATCCATCGCGCGGGTTTCTGCAAAACGCTTCATTGGAAATGCCACATTATGTTCCACGTGGAACATCGTTCTTCCTGCGCAAATACATCGACAAACGAAGGTTTTCGGTTCATTTTGGCGGTTCATCAATCAGCGGAATGAAAGACACTCAAAACGAGCCGGACAGTCGGCAAATCCCGATTGATCGGGTTGGCGTGAAAGCGCTGCGGTATCCGATTCAGGTGCGGGATAAGGACCATGTGATACAGAGCACCATTGCCTTGGTGCAGCTGACAGTTGATCTTCCGCACCACTTCAAGGGAACGCACATGAGTCGTTTTATTGAGGTTTTAGGTTCGCATGGGCCTGTCGTTCACGTGGATAATATTCAACAGATTTTGAAGGAGCTGACCAAGCGCCTGGAGAGCGACTGTGCTCATCTGGAGTTCGACTTTCCCTTTTTTCTGGAAAAACGGGCACCCGTGACAGGGGCGAGGGGGATGCTCGACTATCAGGCGAAATTTCAGGCGACCCTTGAGCGGGGGAAAATGGACTTTGTTGTTCAAGTCATTGTCCCCGTGACGACGCTGTGTCCCTGCTCAAAAGCCATCAGCAAGGCGGGGGCTCACAATCAACGGGGCCAGGCGACCTTGGCGATTCGATTTCGAAAGCCGATGTGGCTTGAAGACATGATCCGACTGGTGGAAGATTCGGCGAGTTCCGAGCTTTACAGTCTTTTGAAGCGACCTGATGAAAAAGCGGTCACGGAGCGCGCTTACGAGAATCCGGTCTTTGTGGAAGACTTGGTTCGCAACATCGCCCTTCGCTGCGAGGCGGATCAAAATATTACTTGGTATCGTGTGGAGGCGGAAAATTTTGAATCCATCCACAACCACAGCGCGTATGCGCTGATCGAAAAGCCTTCCAACGCCAAGAATATTTTATAACTCGTTTTGTTTGAACGCATTAAGTGTTTTTGCTTGGGCCGTCCAGACCGTCTTTCCGAAACGTTCTCGGGCGCGTTGGGCCAACGCCACGCCATCGGCTTGTAGAACGGCGAACAGGGTGGAGCCGGAGCCGGACATCTGGGCGGCGGCAACTTCCTTTTGATCGAGAAGCCAGTTTTTGATGACTGGGCAGAGAAGGTATTTTTGGAAGACGGGCTCTTCGAGGTCGTTGGCAAACGCCAGATTCTTCCAGGTTTGTTGTGCGCATGGGGCGCCTTGTTTCCAGTTTTGGTAGGCCCAGGCGGTGGAAACGGGAAAAGGGGGCTTGATCAGGAAGAGGTCTGCCGGGGGAATATCGCCGACGGGAGTGATGACTTCCCCGCGTCCTGAGCATCGGGACGGTTGGCAGCGAATGAAAAAAGGCACATCGGATCCCAGGGTCCCCGCGATATCCTCCATCCGGGATTCGGAGAGTCCGGTTTTGCAGAGTTGGTTGAGTGCCCGGATCACAGCGGCGGCGTCGCTGCTCCCGCCGCCCAGGCCGGCGCCTTGCGGGATATTTTTTCTTATGTCAATCGTGATGGAAATTTTTTGTCCGGTTGATTTCCGAAAGGCGTCCGCCGCCCGCCACGCCAGATTTTCCGGGCCGCCGGCGATCGCCGGATCGTCGCAGGAGAGGCGGATCTCGTTCCCGCCGGCGATCGCAACGTCCATTTCATCGGCAAGCGAAATCGGCACGATGAGGGATTCGATGTTGTGATATCCGTCTGAGCGCTTCGTGAGAATCCGGAGGGTGAGATTGACTTTGGCGGGTGCCTGAATTGTCATGCGAAAAAGCATCTTCCGCCAATGTCCGTTCCTTCCAATCAAAAAATTATCGTTGCGCTCGACGCTCCTGACTTGTCATCCGCGCTTGCGCTGGCAGAGCCGCTGGCGGGAGAAGGGTGTGTTTTTAAAATCGGTCTTCAGCTTTTTACCGCCGTCGGTCCCTCAATTGTGAAGAAAATTCAATCCCTTGGTGCGCGTGTCTTTCTGGATCTAAAATTTCACGACATCCCA
This sequence comes from Chthoniobacterales bacterium, assembly GCA_014879575.1. GTDB lineage: Bacteria > Verrucomicrobiota > Verrucomicrobiia > Chthoniobacterales > Terrimicrobiaceae > QYQL01. Next base: position 20,616 of record JACSRU010000115.1, read on the forward strand.
AACACCGCCCGGGAGGCCGTTGCTTCAGCGGTTGCCTTGGGTGTTGACATGACAACCATCCATCTCGCCGGTGGACCCGCCATGGTCTCCGCTGCGGTGAAGGCCGCGGAAAGCTCCAAGACTTTGGTGCTGGGCGTCACGGTTTTGACCAGCATGGACGACACCACTCTCGATCTCGTCGGAATCCGACACCCGGCGACAGATCAAGTTTTGCGTCTTACCGAGATGGGTGCCAACTGCCAGCTGCGTGGTGTTGTTGCCAGCCCGCACGAAATTACCCCGTTGCGGGAAGAGTTCGGTCACAGTCTTGTGATCGTCACTCCGGGGGTCCGGCCAGCTGGAAGTGCCCTTGACGACCAACGCCGCGTCATGACTCCCGGGGAGGCAATTCGGTGCGGGGCCGATTATCTGGTCATTGGGCGCCCGATCACTTCCGCCCGATCTCCCCGCGACGCCTTCCTGCAAATCCTCGGGGAAGTTCACGCGGCCGCGTAACGGACAAAAGGAGTTGTTCACGCAGGTTAAGAAGAAGAGAATATTTGCGAAACACACTTCTTCTTATTCATTGTGTGAATATGCGTAGCCGAAAGTGTTCCTCATCGTCTGCAAGAGCGTTCCACACCGAAAACGACCTGTGAATAAAAAGGTGTTCACCGGCTGTTCCGTCGAACAAGAGGTGCCAGAAGGCTGGGTTTTTCCAAAACGCCCCCCGAAATCCACAAACTATCCACAATTCATCCACAAGCGGTAAGACCCCCCGCCATCAGCAGGAGCGGGAGTGGCGCGAAAAGCGGGATCACAGAAAAAACTCACTGCTCGATTCCGTCTCCGGCAAACGGAGGGGGAGTGCGGCGGAAAGGCCGTGTTTTGCGAGGAGGTTCTCGAGGCTGGTCCTTACCAGCGAACCCATGGTTTCGCAGGCGAGGAACGCCCTGTCTTTATAGTGCTCCGCAAGTTCCGCCCGCAAGTGGGACACGTTGTGTTCCGAGGAAAGCTCGTCTTCCACCATGACGTCCAAGAGCATTTTGAGGCGATCAGGAATAATTTGCATCCGTCGTAGAATCAGGGACTGTTCCTCGCGCTGATACTGCATGGCCGTTTGAACGTTCAGATGCTTCATGCAGTAAAGCACGAGCGGCTTGTTGTCCTTGAAGAATTGCGGGAAATAAAATTTTTTGCGCTCGTTATGACACTGCTGGTCAAAATCCATCGCGCGAATCCGAATCTGGACCTCTTCCACGTCCGGCGTCATGTCCATGACAAAGTTGCAGGCCCGCATGTCGCCGAGAAGGCGAATGAAACACCGCTCGTTGAATTTGACGAGTTCTTTTGCCAGGCGGATAATTTTTACCTGCGGGTTATGAAGCCAGTCCTTGATGAAGAGGTCTCCGGGAATGCCGGCGACATGTTCCTCGACAAGCGTGTTTCCGCAGGTCAGATAGTGCATGCGGTTCGGTGAGAGGAGGTGTTCGAGTTCCAGGCCATAGGTGCGGGAGGCATCCGCCCGCTTGACATAGAAATAATCCTGGTTGTCGTTGTAGGAATTCACGATCCGAATCCGGAACGGCTGCGTGTTGCCGAAGGAACAGTAGTCCACCCGATCCACATAGAGATGCTCCAACGCGGAGCGGTCGCCGCCGCTTTTTAAGAGGGCATAAATTTCCTTCAGCGCCTCGAAAATTCGGGGCATCTCAAACGAACGATATCCAACGGTCTGCCAGAGAGTGTCCTTTCCGGATTTGTCCAAAAGCGGACCGGCGACATGGAAATAGAAGAGATCCGAATACGTCAGCGGGAGCTTTGTCTCCCGACTGTATTTGGCCAGATATTCGCGCAATCCCGGCTGGATGGGATAGATGGGTTTTTTGTAGATCGTCGCCATGTCTGCGAGGTGGCGACAGTCAGGGGTCTTCCGGGGAATCGGACGCCGCAGTTTGATCCAACCGGCGCACCTCCACGGTTGCCTTGTCGGTGGCTTCCTTTGCAAGCCCAATCAGGCTTGCGTCAAAATCCGTTGAGCGTTCGGCCTCCAAAATGAGGAGCTGCATCTTGTTGAAATAGTTCAGGAGAATGTGATGCGACTGCCGCACCGTGCGCTGGAATTCCTCCAGGCGTTTCTTTTCCGCGAGCAACTGCAGACGATAGGCGCGCTTCGTCAAAAACAGGATGAGTCCGCCGGATCCGAACACATAGATCCAGCCTTTGAGTGTCTGCCAGCCGGTCATGGCGGCAACGCTGTCCATGGACAGGGGGGAGATCAGTCGGTCCGTCAAAGAAATCCAAAGTCCGCCAAAAAGAAGATACCACAGGGTGATGCGAAGATAGGGTTTCATTTGGGATATCAGTCCTTCCGCGACCCGGTGCGGTGCGGCGGGAAACCACGGTAAGTCTGCCATCACATTCCCCGGGTTGCAATTCGCGAATGCAGGTATTTTGCCCGCCAGGCAGAGGGTGCGCGGGTTGTGAAAAATGTCTCCTTTGCTTGTGATACAGGTTCTGCTAGTGTGTCCGGCTAATCATTTGAATTCTGCAAATCCAGTCAGCGGGGAAGAACCGGGAAAAACTATGCGTGGAAAGTCCCAAGGGGCCTTGTCAATCGAGGCGATGGCTGCCATTGGGGCGTGCATTTTGCTTGTGGTAATTGTGGCGTTGACGATGAGAGATAAAAAGCCGCGGTTTCGCTTTGACAATCCGAAGGCCGAGCCGACAGCCAGTGCTTCGCCTGCGGCGGCGGTTCCTCCCGCCGCATCGGCCACCGCATCCCATCTGCAGACGCTCTTTGTTGAGGGGCGGCAGGAAAGTCCGCTCATCGCGCCGGTGGAGGCGCCCGCCTCTCCACCTTTTGTTGCGATGAATACCGACTATGCTCACGCGCCGGTGTACCGGGACATCCGCGAGGCGGATCTGGGCCGGATCTACGCAGCGGCTCCCCAGAAGGACAAGCGAGCCCTAAGCAAGGTGGCCCGGCTCGGAGGGTTTGGCACGCCCGAGGCCATGGCGCGTGCTTTTGGCTATCCCTCGGTGGATCAGATGGTGTGGAGTTGGGATCAGACGGTTGTCACGACCCCGCAATTTCAAGCCAACAATTTCGGCACCAACTCCGCTCCCCCATTGCCCTGGCAGGATTGATTCCTTCCGACCAGGACGTCCTTTTTCAGGGAAGTGTCTTCAACGCCTCCAGCAGGATTGCCTCGGTGAGAATTTCCGGGAGCACAATCGGCTCGTCCGCCCGCCCGCCGGGAAAGATCACATAAAAGGGAACCCCCACCCTCCCGAAATTTTTCAAGGCGGCGGTGATTTCGGGATTTGCGTTTGTCCAATCCGCTTTCATGGCGACGACATTTTTTTCGCGCAACATCCGTCCAACGGCGGGGGTGGCGATTGCCGTCCGCTCGTTGAATTTGCAGGTGATGCACCAGTCGGCGGTAAAATCGACAAAAACGGATTTTCCGGAAGCCTTGAGGGTGGCCAGTTCCTTGGTGGAAAAGGGAACCCAGGCAATGCCGCCGGACTTCGGACTTCCCTCGGAAGCAAATTTTTCCGAGAGAAACAACCAACCGCCCCCTCCGGCAAAAAGTGCCGCCAGAAAAAGGGCGACCGCCCGCGTCCGGGGTTTGGAGAGCGGCCCGCAGAAGCTGCCGTAGAGCCAGCAGGCGAGGGCAAGGCAGAGCAGAAAACTCAAAAACCACACGACGGCATCCAGGCCGCGCTGGCCGCCCACAATACCCAGAATCCAAACCAGCGTGGCCATGAGCGGAAATCCCATGAGTTGCTTCAGGCGTTCCATCCAGGCGCCGGGTCGTGGAAGGAACCGCATCCATCCCGGACGGGCCGTCAGCAGCAAATAGGGAAATCCCATACCGGTTGCCACAGCGGCAAACATTCCCAGAATAACGGGAGCGGATTGACTGAACGCAAAGCCAAGGGCGGTTCCAAGGAAGGGGGCGGTGCAGGGGGTTGCCAGCAGGGTCGCGAACACCCCCTGGAAAAATGATCCAGAGAGTCCGCTTTTCGAAGAGGCGGATTCCATCGCCGTGCTCGCTCTGCCGGGGAGGACAAGCTCGTAAACACCGAAGAGATTCAGGGCAAAAACAAACACCACCGAGCCAATCACCACATTGAACCAGGGGTTTTGAAATTGAAACGCCCAGGTGACCTCGCTTCCGCCGGATTTGAGGATCACAATCAGAATGCCCAGGCCGAGAAACCAGAGGAAAATGCCCGCGACAAAAGCCAGTCCGTGCGCAAAAATCTTTCCGGGCGACTCCCCGGCCTGCTTGATAAAGCCGAAGATTTTCAGCGAGATGACCGGGAGAACACACGGCATGAGATTCAGAATCAGTCCTCCAAGGAAGCCGTAGAAAAGAGCGAGAAGGAGACCCTGTTTCGGCGTGGCGGAAGGGGTCTCGCTCTCCACGATCCAGGCCCGGGTTTCCGGCCCCTTGCTGACGGAGAGCACCCCGCGGAAGGGGCCCGCCATTTCCATAGAAAATTGGTTGGACCCGCTGGCGATCGGATGCCCCGCCGCCAGATTGCCGGCAGGCAGGGGGAAAAGTTCGGCCTTGGCGTCGGCGGGAAGATGCGGAAGTTTCAGAGTCCAGCCCGTTTTGGTCTGCGTCCACCGGAGATCAAAGGGGGGTGCCTCGACGGAGGGGATGCGTGAACGAAATTCCGAAAAAATTGTTTCATTGGTCTGCGTGGCGGACGCCGCCACGGGAAGTTTCAGATCCAAATCGGCGGATCCCGGGATGCACATATACTTGCAGACAAGCCAGGAGGCCTTTGCGCGGAGGGAGATTTCCGAGCCGGTGGGAAGGTCCGCCGGCGGGATGATTGTTGTGATCAGAAGCACCCTGCCCCCGTAACCATACGTCCAGATTTCCCCTGGCTCGATCATCAGATGGGGAGCCGGCCACTGGATCGGGCTGGCTTCAAATCCGGCGGGAAGTGTCCAGGTAATCTCGGTGGGGAAACCGGCATCTCCGCTATATTCCCAGTAAGTATGCCAGTCCGGTGCCATCTCGAGCAAAAGCCCGACCTCGAACGGTTGCCCGGGAACCACTGCCGCCTGCGAAGAAATCAATTTTGGGGAAACCAAAACCTGTCCGTCAAGCACCTGGGCGTGTCCCGGCGTGGGATCCAAGACCAGACAGGCCGCAAAAAGGAAGCCCCAAAGAAAGTGTCGAGCAGAAGCGGAGATTTGCATGCCCATTCCTACCATCCGATAGGGCGTTCGGCAAATGGGGGCTTTCAGGTGACGACTCCCGTCGGAGGAAAAGCGCGCCAAAAAAAGGGTTTTCAGTCGCCTATTTTCCGTCGAGGAATTCCCGCCAGAAAAAAATCAGGGAGAGCGAGATGCCGATGAAGCCGATGAGTGTTCTCACCTGGCGTTGGCTGACTTTTTGCGCCAAGTGGGCGCCGAGAAAGTAGCCCAGTGTGGCGCCGAGGGTCATAATGATCGCCTGGGGCCAGATCACGAGACCGGCGAAAATGAAATAGCCGGCGGCGACCACATTGATCAGCGAAGAGAGCACGGTTTTGATCGCATTCATCTCATGGATGTGGTGGAGCCCGAGCAATCCCATCGTGGCCAGCATGAGAATGCCAATTCCCGCGCCGAAGTATCCGCCATAGACGGCGACCCCAAACTGTAAAACGAGTGCCGAGAGTGTTCCGGCGGTCGGCGACGGACGTCCCACAGCAACCACCTCGATGCCCGCCAGTCGGCGAAAGACGTTGTTCAGCAAAAACAGGAGGGTCGCAAAGAGGATCAGGAAGGGAACCAACTGATCAAAAAATCTCTCGCTGGTGCAGGTCAGCAACCATGCCCCCAGCAGGCCACCCAGAATGCTGACGGGTGCAAAGCTTTTCAGCCAGGGCTTTGCCGCCGACAGGTGGCGACGGTATCCGTAAAGACTGCCAAGGATTCCCACCAGGAGGGCCAGAGTGCTCGTGGCGTTGGCTTGGATGGAGGGCATGCCGAATGCGAGCAGGGTTGGGAATGTGAGAATCGTCCCCCCGCCGGCCACGGCATTCATTCCTCCCGCCACGCAGGCGACAACGAAGAGGACCAGGAATTCTGTAGAGCCGGACATGGTTCTCAGTCGAGCAGGGTGAGACACTTCCGACAATAGCCCGCGATGTCGTCCGCCTGAAGAATTCCAGAAACAATCACCACCCGCCGGGCACCAGCGGCTCGGACGGTTGGGAGGTTTTCGAGTTTGATCCCACCAATACAAAAGACCGGGAGTCCGACCCGTTCCTGCACGACGGCGATTTCCTCCAGTCCGATCGGGAGGTAATCCGGCTTGGTCGGTGTCGAAAAGAGTGGTCCAAACCCGATGTAGTCCGGCTGCGAATTTGCAGAATCCATCGCCTGGGCGAGGCTGTGCGTGGAGAGTCCAATGAGTGCCCCCGACCCCGCCAGTTCGCGGGCCCGCGAAACCGCAAGATCCTCCTGTCCGACATGGGCGCCATCCGCTCCGGTGAGAGGAACAAGTTCCGGATGGTCATTCAGGAGGAAGGGAACCCCGTAGCGGCGGCAGAGGGGGACAAGCCGCTCGGCAAACGTCCGAATCTCGGTGGCGGCAAACATTTTTGCGCGGAGCTGGAGGATTTCCACCCCACCGTCCAACATCCGGAGCGCCGTGGTTTCCAAGTTTTCGACAGGCACATACCCGAGGTCCAGGATCCCATACAGTCGGCAGCGCGAAAGGTTTTTCACGGGAGGAAATTAGCCGGAACCCCCTGCGGATGCAATAATGTCCGGGCTATTCCCTGGATTCGGAGCCCTGCGCGACATGCATGCCCACCAGGCGGGCGATTTGGACCATGAGGAGCACCTGTCCGAGCACCGCCACAAGAATCGCTGCGCTCCGCGCAACGGCGCTCGCCGGCAGGATGTCGCCGTATCCCACGGTCGTCAGTGTCACGAAACTGAAATACAACAGCGACCCCGGATCCTCGAGAAACGAGGCCCGTTGGGCGAGGGCGTCGGTCGCCATGTTGTTGATCAGAAAACTGCCGGGCACATAATACTCGATCAACACGAACCCCAGACCCGCCAGGACGCCGACGAGCAGATAGACGGAAACCGCGCCGCATAGGATGTCGCTTGTGATAATTTTCGCCTGGAAGACCGCGCGCACCACAATTCCCAGAACGTAGCTGAGAAAGAGGATTTGGATAATGAGTTGGATCGGAATCCATGTGTGATGCGTCAGGACGCTGCCAAGGACGAGGACAATCAGGACAACTCCGCCGGCGAACATGTGCCGTGCGTGGTGGTGTGCCCGCTTCCAAAGGGTGAGCATCGAGGCCCCGATGACAAAGAGACTGAGCGGAGCGAGGGTCACCATGCCATAGAAATTGGGATTCCACTGCTTAAACAGGGAGGAACTCGGGGCGAGAACAAGCATGAGGAACAGTGCCACGAGGAGCACGCCGAAGGGATGACGACTCAGGGCACTCCAAAATCCTTGCTTGGTCATTCCGGCAATCTGCCACCGATCCGCCAGATTTGACCAGCCTGTTTCCCCTCAATCCCCGGTTGTCAAATTTGTCTTCGGAAAATACAATTCCCCCTGTCATGTCGTCCGTCCTGTCATCCGCCGTCCTTCCCGAAGCCTACCTTGCGAACAAACACCTTTTTCCACCTGAAGAACGGGACCTTGCCGAACGTCTGATCGCAGAAAACCAACGCCACCTATTTGAAAATTGGGGGGGACCGGGAGAGGGGGACGCAAAAAAACAGGCATTTTTGAAATCGCTCAGTGCCATCAACCGTTCCTATCCGGGCGGCCTGTTGGGCTACATTCGGAATGCGCGGGAGCTCCTGGCGGCGGCGGTGACGGGAAGCAATCCTTACGAGGGATACACGCCCGAACAACCCGAGATTGCAGATCTCACTGGCTTCGGCGAGGAATATGCCCAGGCCGAGGAGGCGGGTCGGGCCGCCTTTGCGCAGACGGCGGTGGTTCTGGTTGCCGGGGGGCTTGGCGAGCGGCTGGGCTACAGCGGCATCAAGCTCGACATTCCGGTCGAGGTCACCCGGGGCACTTCCTACCTTGCCCACTATGCGGAATTCCTCCGCGCGGCATCCCAAACACTCGCGCGGCCCATCCCGCTGGTGATCATGACCAGCCAGGATACGCATGCGGGAACGGTCGCATCGCTGGCCGCGCACAAAAACTTTGGACTCGAGGACGGCCAGATCACGATCCTTCGTCAGGAACTGGTTCCGGCACTGGATGGCGTTGATGCCCGCCTGGCACTTGAGGCACCCTGTGAGTTGATCCTAAAGCCCCACGGGCACGGCGACATTCACATGCTTCTGCACACGAGCGGCACGGCAAAAAAACTGGCGGCGGAGGGGATCCGTCATTTGCTCTTTATCCAGGATACCAACGGTCAGGTGTTCAACGCCGCGCTGGCCGCGATCGGGGTGTCCGAACTCCGGGGGTATGACTTCAATTCCATCGCCGTCCATCGCGTGCCCGGAGAAGCGGTGGGTGGGATCACGACGCTCGTGAAGCCGGGAGCACCCCGGCTCACGATCAATGTGGAATACAATCAACTCGACCCGCTCCTCCGTGCCACGGTGAGCCCGGAAGGCGATGTGCCCAATGAGAAGGGATTTTCCCGCTTTCCCGGAAACATCAACCTTCTCGTCATCCGCATGGATCCCTACCTGCGGCTGCTCGAGGCCTCCGGGGGAATCATCGCCGAATTCGTGAATCCCAAGTTCGCCGACGACTCCCGCACCACCTTCAAAAAACCCGCCCGCCTGGAGACCATGATGCAGGATTTGCCGAAGCTCTTTGTTTCCGGGGAAAAAGTCGGGGTCACCATTTTTGACCGGGCGTGGTGTTTTAGCCCCTGCAAAAACAATCTGGGGGAAGCCGCCGGGAAAGCGGCAAGGAATTCGCCCCCGGAGAGTGCCTCCAGTGCGGAGAGCGATTTCTACCTTGCCGGACGCATGAAGGCACGCTTCGCGGGCATGCAGGTCACCGATGCACCGGTTCGATTGATCCAGGGAATTCCATTTACACCCGGTCCAAGAATCCTCCTCCAGCCGTCGTTCGCGCTGACGCTGGCGGAGGTGAAGCAGAAGATCCGTGGCGGCGGCATCTCCGGAGCAGGCACGCTCATCCTCGACGGAGACATCGCGCTCGACAACGTCACAATCCGCGACGGCGCCTCCCTTGTGATCACGGCGGTGCGTGGCGCGAAGGTGAGGGTCCGGGATCTGGAGATTTCCGGAGATCCGGGATATCAGTTGGAGGAACTCACTTCCGAAGAGATGGCGTCGAAGAGTCAACCCGAGTATCTCCGGATCCGGGGATACCGGATCGTGGATCCCGGCGTGAAAAAAATCGAGATTCTGGAGTCCGGGCTTTGGGAGGTTGACAAGGCCGGCGCGCGAAAAATCCTTCCCGGTTGAATCGCGGGATCGTTTGACCGCGCGGGCACTTTACGCGTAAGTCCCGCGCGTGACGCCGATTTGATTCCGGGCCTTGAGATCCTTCCAGAGCGTGGTGCCATCAATCTTCCCGGCGAGCAGTTCCTGGTAGCTGCGGAGAATCCTGGTGACCTCGGCGGGGGATTCTTCGAGGAGTTCGACGCGATAATGCCGAAGCCCGGCCGCAAGAAAGTCCCGAAAGAATCCGGCACCCGACTGCGGCACGGCATGGAAGAGGGTGTTCCTGCATCCCACATCCGCGCGCAGCGGATGTTCCATCCCCACGCGATCCCGCAGGTGAACGCGATGGTCATCGCACGGACGGCCGCAATTTGTGTGGTCCGTGCCGTCGGACAAAAATGCCGCAAACACACAATGCTCCATGTGAAACATCGGCATGTGATGGTGGATCGTGAGGTCGAACCATTCCGGAGGAGCCTGTTTGAGCAACTCCAGGATTTGCGAGGCATTCAGATCATGTGAAAGCGTCATTCTCTCGATGCCGAATTTCCGGAAGACGGAAGCGGTCAGAGGGTTCGTGACATTCAGGGAAAAATCCCCGATCCGGCGCAGGGGGCTTCCGGAAAAATAGGAAAGGCCGCCGACATTGCGGATGAGAACCCCATCGGGTGCGGCATTTTCGATGAGTTTGAAAAAGCCCTCCTCGCCCGCTTTTTGAATGCGGGGCGTGGCGAGAAAAATTTCGGTGCCGGGCTGCGATCGGGCGAGCAAGACCGCCTCCTTGTAGCGCCGGATATCCTCGAAGTCGGCTGCCACGGTCGCGATCCCGCATTCCAGGGCGGCGGACAGCTGTTCCAGGGAGCGGCAGAGAACCGTGAGGCTTGGCTTTCCCGCCTCGGAATTTCCCGCCTTTTGACAGGCCTCCTGCAAAAGCGTTTCGAGCGGGATGCGGGGGGCACGGGCGTGGTTGGTGAGCCGGAGAACCAATTCCCGACGGAGCCGGTTGATTTCCGCAAGGGGGAGAATCACGTCCCCCACAAGTTCGTTTCGCACAGTGCCCAAAACAAACGGCGTGCCCCCAAGTTTGCCGAGTTGGGCGCGGAGCGACTCCCCGGTCAGGGGACGTGTCCGGGCCGGCGCGAGGGCGGCCGATGACGACAGGGAAATGCCCCGGCATTCCAAAACCAGCGACGACCCCGCCCGCCCATGGACGACAAAATCCAGCGACGGCAGATCGGCCCGATGACCGACGATTTTTCCGGAAAATGTTTTTCGAAGTTCGCGATTCAGGGCCGGATCATCGGTCTTCCAGACCCGGGTGCCCGGAGGGATCGCCGGGAAGTCCAACTTTCCGTGTTCAAAGAAAAGTTGGTTGCCCCGGATTTCAAAGATCCGTCCGCCCTGTTCCTGTTCGGTGTCGCCCCCCGTATCGAAAACCACGCCATCGCCGGGTTTGAGGGGAACCGCCGGTTCGGGAATTTCCACATGATCCCGCGCCGTGACGGAAACCCTCCCGACATAGGCGCCCCGCTTTTTTCCGAACCGCGCCCCGACGAGTTTCTGGTGGTTGACCCCATGAATCCATCCGCTGAAAAGCCCCCGGGAAAACGTCATTTCGAGCCGGTAGCGATCTTCGCGCGTGGGTCCCGGACTCCGCCCCACCAGTGCCGCGTCAATGGCCTTGCGATAAACCGCCGTGACGGCCGCTACGTATTCGGGCGCCTTCAGGCGGCCTTCGATTTTGAAACTCGTGACCCCCCGCGCAATCAAGTCGGGGATATCCTGGACGGCGGCAAGATCCTGGGGGGAGAGAAGGTATTTCCGATCGCCGAGATCCCGCGGCTCGCCCTCCACAATCAGCTCATACGGCAGGCGGCAGGCCTGCGCGCATTCCCCGCGGTTTGCGCTCCGCCGTCCCAGCGCCTCGCTGGTCAGGCACTGACCGGAATACGCCACACAGAGGGCGCCATGCACAAAGACTTCCAATGGGAGAATCGGTGGAAATTTTTCGAGTTCCCGCAGCGACAACTCCCGGGCCAGCACGACCTGGCGGATGCCAAGCGACTCGGCAAATCGGACGCCTTCCGGCGAGGTGATCGTCATTTGCGTGGAGGCATGGACGCGCAGCTCCGGGAACATCGCGCGCGCGATCGCGGCCAGTCCGACATCCTGAATGATCACCGCATCCACCCCGGTGGAGTCGAGCAACTGGAGCTCGGCGACCGCCTCGGGGAGCTCCTCCGTAAAAATCAGAACATTCAGCGCGACATACGCCTTGACCCCGTGGCTGTGAAGAAACGCAACGACCTCCGGCAATTCCTCATTGCGAAAATTGTCCGCCCGCATGCGGGCGTTGAACCGCGGGAGGCCGAAATAAACGGCGTCCGCCCCATTTGCGACCGCCGCCCGCAGGCAATCCCAATCCCCGGCAGGCGCAAGCAATTCCACAGGCATGTCGGAAAAATCAGTTCCTGATTTCATGGGTGTCCGCAGGGCGGTGTTTTGGGCATGTTGCTTTATAAAACCTCTCCGTTTTCCCTCAACATTTTACATTTGTTGAGGGATAAGTCCGGGATTTCCTGCTCAACGCTTCCCGCGGGACGCCCGGGGTTTCCAGGATCGTTCCGTTGAACGATTGTAATTCCGTACGGAGTCGGCCGCGATACGCGGACGGGGCCATGCCCGTACAGGCGCGAAAGGTTCGGCTGAAAAACGACAGCGAGTGGAACCCGCAGCGTTCCGCGATTTCGGTGAGGGACAGGGACGGCGTCGAAAGCAATGTCTTGGCGTGGCCGACACGCGCCTCGCGCACGTGGGCAAAGACGCTGCGCCCCGTCCGGTGCTTGAAAATGCGGGCGAGATGTTCCTCGCCTTTGCCGACATGCCAGGCAATCTCTCCGAGGGTCAGGTCGCTTGCGAAATGTTTGACAATGTATTCGCGCGCGGCGTTCACGAGGGGTTCGGAACGCGGCAGTGCGGTCGTTCGCCTGACTTCGGGCGCGCGCCCGATCTTTCTTGCCAGCAGGACGATCATTTCCGTGCAAATCGCGCGCACGCGGTGCCGATGCCCGGGAGCCTGCGCCTCGGCTTCGGCCCGGAACTCCCCGATCAGCGCGTGCATGCGGGAGTCAATCCCGCCCCGCACCTGCCGCACCTGCGAAAAGTGATGCAGGATAAAATCCGACAAGTCTCTTTCCGGGGCGTGTGCGCGATGCCGCCGACACCCGGCAAGATGGCCCTCGTCCAGGAACATCCGGAAGACCTGAAGGGAAACCGCCTTGCGCGCGCCGGGATTGATGTACCAGTGCCGGTCCACAACCGGAGCCACCAACACGTCTCCGGCCCCCAGCGTCTGACGCCCCTCCAGGCCCTCAATCTCGTGCTCGATGGCTCCCTCCAGAACAAAGAGAATTTTGAAATGGTGACGGCTCAGGCGCACGGTGCCTTTCTTGGGAATGACAAAGACGCCTTCGTCCACCATCTCGAACGGACTGCCGAGTCCGTCCACCGCGCGCATCGAGTAGGCCATGCCACCGCAGGAAAGCGGATTTCGTTCAAAAGGTCAAAATAATGAAAATTTGGTCAATTCCCTCTAAAGACCTTCGGTTCGCGCGGTGCTAAGGTTTTTTCGATCCCAACCGCCCGTTGAAAACCGCCGTCCCTCTCACTCTCGCCCTGGCTGCCTCTCCCGATTCCCTATGACATCCCAACCCACCATGAACCTGGACGCCTTCAAGGCCATGCGCGCGGAACGTCCCCTTGAACCGCTCGCCATCCCCGACCAGGAACTTTGCGAACGCTACGAGGCGCTGTTTACCGCCGCGGTCAATGATGTGCTGCGCGAGCGCGGACTCACCCACCAGACCCTGCCCACCGGCATTCTTCCGCTCAAGGACGATATGAAGGTGGCCGGTCCGGCGTTCACCATCAAGGGCGCGAAGAGCCTGTTGGTGAAGGATGAAATGAAGGAGCGCGCCGAGATGCTGGAATCCATTCCGGCCCACGGCGTGGTGGCCTGGGACACCAGCGGCGACGATGAATCCGCCCAGTGGGGCGAAGTCATGACCATGGCCGCCGTCAAACGCGGATGCCGGGGCGCGATTGTGGACGGCGGTGTGCGCGACACCGACCGCGTGCTGCCGCAGAACTTTCCCGTGTTCGTGAAATACCGCACGTCCAACGGCATGCTCGGACGCTTCCGCATCAGCGGGTGGCAGCTTCCGATTCGCATCGGCGAGGTGGACATTTTTCCCGGCGACATCGTTTTTGGCGACATCGACGGCGTGATCGTCGTGCCGCGCGCCATGGCCTGCAACAACAGGTGGCTGCCGACAAAATCCGCGTCTCTCTGATCTCTCCTTCCGCTGTGGATACGGCTTATTGGGATGGGCGTCCGGTGGATCGCAGCAAATTTCTCAAGCCCGAAGAAATCGCCTCAGTCATTTTCTTCGTTGCTTCGCAACCCGAGGGCGTCCTCATCAAGGACATTGATCTCACCGCACTGCGATAAATCCCAATGATCATCGAACACATCGCCTGGCAGGTTCAAGACCCCGTTGCGGTGGCCGCGTGGTATGGGGAAAACTTCGGTTTTACCATCCTGCGGAAATTCGATAACCCCGCTCAAGCCCACTTTCTCGCGGACGCTGCGGGCCGGGTTGTTCTGGAAATCTACAATAATCCCAAACTCGCCGTGCCGGACTACGGGGCAATGGATCCCCTTCTCCTGCACATCGCCTTCCTCACCAGTGATCCCGCTGCCGTACGTGACCGTCTGTTGCCAGCGGGCGCATCGCTGGTGGACGACCTGTTCATCACTCCTGCCGGCGATGAATTGGTCATGCTGCGCGATCCCTGGGGCTTTCCCGTGCAGTTGGTCAAACGCGCCAGCCCACTTCAGGGATCCCTCGAAGAAAGATCATGAAAGCCGCCTACTATCAGGGAAACAGAACCTTCACCATAGCCTCATCCGCTGCTGTGCCACCGGGTCCCGGCGAAGTCCGTCTTGATGTTGCCTACTGTGGCGTCTGCGGCACCGACATCCATATTTACCACGGCGCGATGGACAAGCGGGTGAAAATTCCGCAGATCATCGGCCACGAAGCCTCTGCCACCGTTGGCGAGGTTGGTGAAGGGGTCACCGGATTCCAGCCCGGCGATCCCGTCGTCGTTCGTCCGCTTGACAACCGCGCCGAGACGCCCGCCGATCGAGGCCACAGCCACATCTGCAAGGGACTGAAATTCATCGGCATTGACTCGCCCGGTGCCTACCAGAATTCCTGGACCGTCCCCGCCTTCACCCTTCACAAAGCTCCCGCCGGACTCGACCTGAAACTCGCCGCCCTTGCCGAGCCTCTCGCGGTCGCCTGCCACGATGTGCGGCTCTCCGGTGCCAAGCCTGGCGAACTCGCCGTCGTCCTCGGCGGCGGTCCGATCGGCCTGCTTGTCGCCCTCGTGGCCCGTAATGCGGGAGCGCGCGTGATCCTCTCCGAAGTCAACGAGTTCCGCCTCGACTTCGCCCGGAGCCTCGGCCTCGAAGCCGTTCACTCAGGCCGAAACGACTTGGTAAAACTCTGCCAGGATCAAAGCGAAGGCAGCGGTGCCGACATCGTCTTCGAAGTTTCCGGCGCAAAGTCCGCCGCCCTTGGCATGACCGATCTCCTCGCCATCCGGGGCCGCATTGTTGTCGTCGCCATCTATCCGCAGCCCGTCGAGATCAACCTCTTTCATTTTTTCTGGAAGGAACTGCAAATGCGCGGCGCGCGCGTCTATGAGCCGGAGGACTACGAAAAAGCTCTCAGTCTTCTGGCCTCCGGCTGTCTGCCCCTCGAAAAGATGATCACAAAAACCGTCCCCCTCGGCAACGTCCAGCAGGCTTTCGAGGAACTCGATGCCAATCCGAACGCCATGAAAGTCCTCCTCGACTGCCGCGCCTAAGCACTCTTTGAAAATTCTATGAAAGAAAACGGAAATCATTCTGGACAGGAATCCTTCGCACGCATTCGCCGGGTGACGCTGGCTTATGTGAATGCCATGAAAGCCGGGAGCACGCCGGGCATCTATGCCAAGGAACGCGGCGAAGCGCCGGGGCTTTACGGATCCTATCATGCCGCGCATATCCTCGACCTTTTTGGGGAACTCTCCCCGCTTGGACCGGATCATCTTGCGGCTTGGGCCGCCTTTTTCCAAGCCAGGCAATCGGAGCAGGGATTTTTTACAAACGATCCCGAATTGCTCACCGCCCGGCTGTCCGGCACGGAATTGAATCCGGTATGGCACACGACGCGCGGGTGTCTTTGGGCCTTGCGCCTTCTGAACAAGACCGCAGAACGGCCTCTGCGGTTTTTGCAACCTTTCCGGAAATCCGGCGCGCTGCAATCCTGGGTGCTTGATTATGATTGGAGCCAGCCCTGGGCCGCCAGCAATCAGGTGCTGGCCATGGCCACGGCCATGTTCGCGCAACGCGATTGGTTTGGCGACGAGTCCATTGACGCGCAGCTTGCTGCGGAATTGCAACCCGCGCTGCATGAACTTCTGGATGAAAGCACCGGCCTCTGGGGAACGCAGTTCGGGGCCGGCGTGGCCGATGGCCTTTTTGCCAACATCCATTTGATGCCCATCTATTTTGCCTGCGGCTGGCCGTTGCCGGCGGTCGAGCGCATGGTGGACGCCACGCTGTCCGCGCAGCTTCCGGACGGATCCTACTGGCCCGGAGGTTCCGACTGCCCGGACTTCGATGGGGCCTACATGTTGGCCAACCTTTATGAATTGACCGATTACCGGCGCGCAGAAATGGAAGGCGCGGCGCGAAAATACCTCGCCCACGCTCTCCAACACGAGGATGCGGACGGCTGCGGCTGGCTGCTGCACCGCCGCGATACGGCACCCCACGGCTGGAAAGCGCGGCCCCATTGGAAATGGCCGGCCGGCGCGACGCGCGCGATTGCCGAACAGAGGGATGAAAATTTCCAGCGCACGCACATCATGCTGGGGTCCTGGTTTTATCCGCTCTCCATCGCGCTCATTGCCAACATGCTGGGAGATACCGGCTATGAAGGACCGTATCGCATCAACGGACATTCCCTTCACCAATGCAACGTCTTCAACGGTACCCGCACCATCACCCTTTGCGATGAACACCATTCCTAATCACTTTCGCCTCGATAGAAAAGTCGCGCTTGTCACCGGCTGCAAACGGGGCATCGGGAAAGCCATGGCCGTGGCCCTCGCTGAAGCGGGAGCTGACATCATAGGAGTCAGCGTCTCTCTCGAAGCCAAGGGGAGTCTGGTGGAGCAGGAAGTCACTTCGTTGGGAAGGAAGTTTTCGCCCGACGCCTTTCCCTTGCGTCCGGTATCTTTGCGGCTTGTGGAAGGAGGCAGGGCTGCCATGGGGCCTGCGCCTCAATTGACGCCCAATCAAGCCATCCGCCTTCCCCAGAGGTCAGGATGTCTGAGCATGGTGAGATCGGGCAGGAGGGCGGTGCCGGGTGGGAACGGACTTGTTCCGTCGGTCGCAATGCCCAGGAACGGCAGTCCGCATTCGGTGGCGGCGTGAAAGTCGGTCATCGCATCTCCAACAAACAGGGTTTTTTCGGGATCGAGGGAGTGTCGTGTGAGGAGGTCGCGGATGATTTTCGTTTTTGTGCGGGGCGAGCCGTGTGCCTCACGAAAGAAATTTGCCAGTCCGCGACGCTCCAGGATGTGGTGCAACTCGGTCTCGGGAGTGCCGGAAGCCACAAAAAGGGGCAGTTCACACGAGCCCAAAAATTCCCGGGCTCCCGCGATGAAGGGGGCGTTGAGGACGCCATCCAGGGCGAGATTTTCAAACTGACGGCCCATTGCGGAGGATTCGTCCCCGGAGAGTTCCCGCCCCAAAACCTCGCGCGCAAACCACTCGAACTTCTTGAAGCGGGAAATGCCGCCGTTCGCGCGATGATAGTCGGTCATCCGCCGGACGGCATCCGGCCCATGCGGGGCGACCAACTGCGCGAAGGCGTGCGTTTTGACATCCACGCTGTCGAGAATGACCCCGTCGAAATCGAAGATGATGGCTGTGAGGGGCGGGAGGCAGTCAGACATGGCGCAGGCTCGGCAAATAGGTCGGCTCTTTTTACAATTTCTCAAACCCGACAATGCTGGTCTTCTCAATCCAGAACAATTTGTGCTCTCGGGCGATTTCTGTCAGTGCGCGCACGACTCCCGGCTGACTGGAATCGAAGTCGTGCCAAAAGACATGGCCTCCGGGAGAAACCATCTTCAGAGCGTGGCGGGAATCTGTCATGACGTTTTCATAGGAGTGACCGGCATCCACCCAGATAAAATCATATTGTTGCTGACGCTCCGAGTCATCGAATTTTGCCGAATCGCATAAAATCTGAGTGATCCGGTTCTCTTCGGGTGTTCCTTTGAACAGCTTTCCAATTTGGCTATTGGAAATGAGTTCTCCGGCCTGGATGGCACTGATCCCCTGGGAGGGGGCGACATCTTCGGGAATGTTCAAGGTTTGAATTCGTGCGTCGGGTGATGCCTTTGCAAACATGAGCGTTGCCTCGCCAAAGTAGGTGCCAAATTCAAAGATGTTCTGCGGCTTCAAAAGCGAGCAAAGGGCAGCAAGAAGCGGATACTCGATCTGTTCATGGCTGGATGTCCAATGTCCCGGCACCAGGAACACCTGTTCCCGGTCGATTCCGGGAAAGCGGACGAAGGGATTGACTCTTTGAATCCCGGCACGTTGTGCGGCATGTCTAAACGGCGCCTCTCGGAAGAGCGCATCAATGGCCCGCTCGATGCCATCAAAAAAGTGACCCCGGTGGCGCAGGCATTGGATGGGGAGCCAGAACGGCGCGGTTGCCAGCACGGCGAGGTTGCGGAGGCGTGCGGAGGCGTGCGGAGGCGTGCGGAGGCGTGCGGGTTTCATTTTTCGGAAAGTGTGGTCAGCAAATTTTGTGAGGCCTCGATTTCCATGCGCACGCGGGTGGCTCGTGCATAGGAGCCCGCGTGAGGGGAGAGGATCACGTTGGGTTGATTGATCAAGACCCCCTGGTAGGGTTCGTGCTCAAAGACATCCAGGGCTGCGCCGGCGAGATGGCCGGAGTCCAGGGCGGCAGTGAGGGCCGCCTCGTCAATGAGGGCGCCCCGCGAGGTATTGACCAGATAGGAACCCGGCTTCATGTGGGCGATCCGGGTCGCATTCATGAAATGGTGCATTTCCTTTGCCGCGCTGGGCAGGTGGAGGGTGACGAGATCTGCTGCGGGGAGAAGTTCCCCGATATCCACCAATGTCACGCGGGGATGGGCGGCCAGCCAGGCGTGGTCGGGGTGGACATCGCAGGCCACGATCTTGGCGCCGAGCATATCCAAAAATGTGCCAACCCGTCGGCCCACGCGTCCGAGTCCGGCAATTCCCACGGTGGTTTCCGAGAGGAGAAAGCCCATTTTTTTGGACCATTGGCCCGAGCGCACGGAGTGGTTGTGAAACGCCAGATTGCGCAGGAGGGCAAAGACAAGCCCGATGGTCAGTTCCGCAACCGCTTCGGCGGGAGCTTCCGGGGTGTTCAGCACCTGAATGGCGTGCGCCCGCGCGGCATCCAGATCCACATTGTCCAGTCCGGTCCCACAACGGGACACGACTTTCAAATGCGCCGCAGCATCCGCAAGGACCGCGCGGGTGAGGGGCTCGACGCCGGCGATGATGCCGTCAGGCTTGTGCCGGTGAAGGAGCTCCGCCACCTCGTCTTCGGTGAGCGTGCGGCCGTGCGGATTGTCCTGCACTTCGCAGCCGGCAGCGGTGAGCAAGTCGACCGGCGAGCGATCTGCCCGCCCGAAGGAGGAAGTTGTCGTAAGAATTTTCATGGGAAAAACCAGGATGCCAGACAGCGCGTCGCCGACCGGTTGGCCGGGATGCGCGATGAGAAGTTTTCCACGAATCTCCCCGGCATTGCGAGAAAGAATAAGTGGTCAGGCGGACACACGCCGCTTGGGTTAGGCGTTGCGGCGATTTGCGACAGACATCCTTTCGGTGTCTCACGCGCTGAACCTCGACAATGCGAAAATCCGCGAAAACCTCGCAAACGACGCGGCAATCCGATCCGGTCTCGCCAGCCTCTGTGTCGGTGGCGGCATGGGTATCGCGCTTGCCTTGCAATCCATTGCCACAGACTCCGCAAAATAGTGCGGAAAAACCTTGTGTCACAACGGTGTGATTTTTTAGTTTTCCGGGAGAGACAGGGTGAGGAATACATGGTGAGAATGCGATCCCGGCGACAACTGAAGAAAACACCACTCCGAAAAGCAAGGTGTCTGACCTACGTGCTGCGTCAAACATTCCCTGATCGTGCGCCCCGATCTTTGGTGGATGATTTGGTCCGTTCGTGCGGTGCAGCCGGCATTGAAGAGGTTCTTTTCTTTCCATTGGGAGTCGGCATGTGTGACACGGCTTCCGGATACTGGCCGCTTTCTCATGCAGGGACTGTTAAGGAAAATCTGACGTATTATCGCCGGAAGCTCGCGGAGGCGGGAATCGGCATGGGGTTGAACATTTGGCACAGCCTTGGGCATGGGGACCGGGGGCGCGTCGCAAGTCCTGAGTTTCCATTTCGCAAGTTGGTGGCGGAAACCGGCAGTGAGGCGCAGGCCGTTGTGTGTCCGCTGGATCCCCAATGGCAGCAATATTTTTTGCAGTGGATTGATGTCTTTGCGTCTGTCAAGCCCACGAAGATCTTCCTCGATGATGATTTCCGATGGTTGTGTCATCACCAGGATAATGGAGACGGCAATGTCACCTGCTTTTGTGAGGAACATCTGCGAATCTTCAATGAAGAATTTGGAAGCACTCATGATCGGGCTTCGCTTGTCCAAGCACTATTGGCACCGGGAAAGCCCCAGCCGGAACGAAGGGCCTGGTTTGCCCTCCTGAATCGTCAGCTCACCGAAATTGCCGGCGCCATCGAAGCGCGGGTCCATGCCACGAGTCCGGAGACGGAGGTTTGTTCGATGATCAGTCTCGCGGATCTCATGATGAAGGAAGGGCGCGATTTTGACACACTCTTAAGCCGACTGGCCGGAGAGGGTCGCCGGATGCTCACGCGTCCCTGCTACCAGGATTACAGTGAGTTGCACATGCGGCAAACTGCGGAATCCTATGCGCTCTATCAGCAAATCTTTCCCTACCTTCCGCGCGACATCGTGGATTATGCGGAAATCGACAATTGTCTGCCGGGTCTCTTCAACCAATCGCCCAATCATGTGGCGATGCGCATGTTGTTGATCGCCGTTACGGGAAGGCGTCGGTTTCATTTGAGTTTGTGCGGTTACTTGGGAAATCGCGACACGATCACCAACGCGGAGCCTTATTTTACCATGCTGCGTTCGCTGGACGAAAGTCTGGCGGAGATTTTGGAGGGTTGCGAGGGTGTGGCCGTTTTGTCGGGCATCGGCTTGCCCGCCAATCCGCAGGCGTGCCTGGAAAAGCGGCTGGGCGAGAACGCCTCAATGGCCGATTACAGCGTCAACAGCTACTCTTGGGCGATGCCTTTGCAGCATGCGGGCCTCCCGATTACCTTTGATCCCTCCCCGGTCATGGCATTGACTCGTGACAATCTCTGGGGCATGCCGGAAGCGCGGATTCGGGAGATTCTTTCCAGGGCGGTGATGCTGGATTTTCCCGCCATGCACTATCTCGTGGATATCGGTTTGGGGAATCTCATCGGGGTGGAGTCCTGTGCCCTGCTTGATCGGTCCGTTCAATCCGTCCGGAGCGAACGGATCGTGGAGGAGGACAGTCCGTATCCTGGGGAGTTGTTCGAGCACAAAGCACTTGGATGGCATCAGGAAGGGCGTCTGAAGCTGCTGGAAACAGCAAAGCCCCTGACGACGCTCTGCGGGAGGGAAGGAGCGGAATACGGGCCGGGTGCCTACACTTTTCAAAATCACCTGGGCGGAAATATTTTGGGAATCCCACTGTTTCCGGAATCCTTGGACAGCACCGCTTTTCTGAACCATTACCGCCTGGAGTCTGTCTGGAGATGGGTCCGGGAGGCCATGCATTCCGCCGGAGTGCCATTTTTTATGGTGGATGGACACCCTTATATCCTTCCGATTCATGCCCGCTTCAAGGAACGGGAAATCCTCCTTTGCCTCAATCTGTATTCCCAAAGTGCCGAGGGATTGACCCTGCGGGGACACCATCTTTCCCCGCCCTGCAGAGCTTACCTCTGGGAAGAGTCCAAAACGCAGGAAATCGCGTTTTCCGTGGAAAAGACGGAATCGCGCACGCTCATTCGAACGGCGGCCCGCATCCGGCCATTCAGTGCCTGCCTCTTTATTTGCGAATGATGTCCGCTGCCTTTCTCCCAAGCAACGGCGTTTCTGAGCATGGGCTATTTGATCGTTAGCATTCTTGCCTCGGTTGGAGTGACGCTTCTTCTGAAGGCTGCGACCAATTTTGGAATGCCGGTCCAAATTCTGAATTTCTTCTACCGCCTGGGAATGGGAACTTTTGCCGTCGTCGGTCTTTTGATCTCCTTCAGGCTGACTGAATTTCCGGCACTTTGGTTGCGGACCTGGATGTTCGTTATCCCGGGCATTCTCTGTCTCTATCTTGCCGGGATGGGAGCGATGAGCGGAGCGAAATACGGACACATCGGGATTACGACGATGGTCATTCGCTCTTCCCTCATTCTCCCGGTGGGTTATGCCCTCACGGTGATTTTTTTTGAAAACCGTGAAAAATTCTTTCATGTGCTGCCTTGGGCCGGTGCGGGTTGTGTGGCCATCCTCATGGGTTTTGTGATGATCGGTGCGGAGCGGGAAACCCGGCGGCATGTGGCATCTCCCGGGAAGTGGATCGGCTGGCTGGGGCTCGGATTTTTGTTCCAGGGAGGATGGGACACGCTGGTCGCCATCGCCAGTGGTCTGAGCGGCCGGGAAATGCAGTTTTGTTTTTTTCTTGTGAGTCTGGGAGCGGCCCTCTTGTCTTCCTTCAAGCTGGAAGTTCAGTCGGGCCATTGGAGCTGGTGGCAGGCGGGCGGTGGCCTCCTGGCCGGCTTGCTCTCTTTGATCGTCGCGCTGGCTCGTCCGCTCGCTGTCAAAGATCTCGGTGCCTTGATTGTCTTTCCAGCCTTCTCGATCGGCGGCTTGCTTCTTGTGCAGTTTTGCGGGGCATTATTTTTCAAACACGCTCTTGGGCGCCTTGGCTGGGTTGGCGTTTCGCTGTCCGCAATCGGGATTATCCTGCTGGTTTTTGCCAGGCAATAGAACCTGTCGGGTGGGAACCGGCATCGGTCGGAACAATGCCGGCCCGCGCCCAATCCTCTTCCAATCCGGTCGTCCGTCCGGTCTCCATGGCGTCATTGATGGCGAATGCCGTGAAGCAGGATGCAATGCCCTCCTCCACGCCCGCCAAGGGCTGCGCTCCACTCAACATGGTCTCGCGGAGCCCCCGCGCCATGACCTCATCCCCACCGCCGTGCCCATCCAGAGCCAGCGAGTCGAGCCCCTCGATCTCCGTGTCGAATCCGATGCGTTGAAGCTCAATCTTTCCGGTGGACAAGTCGGCCCGCAGGGTGCCTTCCGACCCGCAGAGATAGAACCGCCGTTCCGTGATCGCGCAGTTGCAGTTTGTATGAAAGGTCGCCCGGACATGGTTGGCGTATTCGATGATCGCCACCTGATTATCAACCACGTCCGACCCGGGGGAAAACGGCGGTGCCTGATAACCCGGCCATGTATCGTAGGCCGACTGCCCCTTGGCGTTGCGCCCGATGCGCTCGACGTGATGCGCATTCTCCGGGATGAAAAAATTGCGTCCACCGAAGCTGGCTACCTTCAGTGGCAGGCTGCCGACAAGCCAGTTGGCCAGATCAAGATCATGACAACATTTTTCCAGCAGGTGCGTTCCTGAAAGCCGCCGATGGCGCCGCCAGTTGTTAAAAATGTGTCCGCCGTGGTTGAAGTCCAGCGTCTCGTTGAACTCAAAGGAAATCAGCTGGCCGATTTTTCCGGCGGAAACCCACCGGGAGATTTGTTGATAATGCGGGGAATATCGCAGGACCAAGCCGAAGAAAAATGTGCGCCCGGATTCCTCCACGGCCTGTTTCACCGCCAGGCAGTCCTCCCGGTTTGTCGCCAACGGCTTTTCGCAAAATACGTCTTTTCCCGCTCGGAGAGCCTGGATGGCGTGGGTGGCATGCAAGTTGTTGTAAGAGCCGACAAACACCCAATCGAGATCCTTTCGGCCAACCAGTTCTTCCGCAGATTCGGATGTCGCGAAATGTTCCCCAAAAGCTTCGCGCGCGACCGCCACCGCCCGGGCATCAGGATCATATACGGCACCCACGGTGATTTCCCCGTCTGACGCCGCGAGAAGATTTTTTACAACCGCACGCAATCTGTTGCCGCTGCCAAGCAGCCCAATCCTTTTTGATGAACTCATTTTTGGAACAATTTTTCTGTGAAAGGGGAATCCCGATTTCTGCGTGCTCCCTCGGACTCACCAACGATGTCGCTCCACTAAGGGAGGCCGACGCCATTCCTTCAAGCTCTTTGTTTTCGATGGCGAGGCAGCGGGTCACTTCGCGAACCGTTGGTTCCGGCCGAGGCCGTGCGCCATGCCAGCGCGGCGAGAAGGGAATCGAGGATCCGCCCGAGATCCTTTGCGATATCGGCGGCGAGGAAGCGGAGAATGCAATACCCGTTTTGCTGGAGGAGGGCGTCCTTATGGCGGTCGCGCCGCCAGGCCACCTCATCTGCGAGGTGCTGCGGCCCGTCGAGTTCGAGGACGAGGCGGGCCTCTTCGCAGAGAAAATCCACCTCCATCGCGCCGTGTTGGTCGAAGGAAATCGGGAGGGTGGCGTTGAGGAGGAATTTCCCCCGGGTCGCCGCAAGGGTTTCGAGACGATGGAACAGGAAGGCCTCGGAGGCGCTGCGCGCGCGAGCGGTCCCCCCGGTCTCCGGCAGCGGACGGATTGCGGCACGGACGAACAGATCGGCGAGTTCGTTGCCAAGGCCGTCGAGGATGAGCCGCCGGACACTCGCCGAGTAGTCCCGCTTCCACTCCGGATCAACCGGCAGGGGAATCTCCGGCGGCCAGCCGGGGACCGCGCTGGCCGGGAGCAGGATCGAATACCCAACGGCCTCGTAGCTGGCGCAGCGCTTGTCGAACATGCGCGAAAGCATCGGGACATTGAGGTCCGCGTAGTCGAAGACCCGGACCTCGGATTTTCCCTCGTGCAGGCGGTGGAGACGTCCGGCATATTGGGCGACCGTGCCGCGCCAGGAGATCGGCATCGCGAGAAACAGCGTGTCGAGCCGGGCGGCGTCGAACCCCTCTCCAAGAAATCGTCCGGTGGCCAACAGCACCGGGCGATCACCTTTGGGAAGTTCCTCCATCGCCGCGAGCAAAGCCGTTTTCCCCATACCTCCCCGGAGCTGGATAACCGGCAGTCCCCGCGTCACGAGGAGGTCTGCGAGGCATTCGAGATGCCCCGTCCGTTCGGTGAGCACGACCGGATTTCTTCCATCGCGGTGGCACGCCTCCACGTCGCTGCAGATCATCGCATTGCGGACGCCGTCGTCAGCGATCGCGTCGCAGAGGTTTTGAAATGCCATTCGCGGGTCGGCTTCGGGTTCGGCGAAATCCCGGAACGCGGTGGGTCGCACGAAAACGCGGTGACGGAACGGACGCGCATCGGCCTGGGCTTTTGCGTCCACCCTGTGTCGAACCGGGCCGCATTGCATGAAGATGATCGGATGGTGGCCGTCCTTCCGCGCGACGGTCGCCGAGAGTCCGGTGACGAATCGCGCCTTCGCCCGGCGGGCGACGAGTTCGAAACTCCGTGCGGAGAGGTGATGGCATTCGTCCACGACCAGGTGCCCGTAGTGCGCCACGCAATCATCCACGATGCCCTTGCGGACGAGGGATTGGATCAGGGCGACATCGAGTGTGCCGTTGAGTTTCCGGCGTCCGCCGCCGAACCGTCCGATGTCCGAAACGCCGAGGAACTGGGAAAGCCGCCCGATCCATTGTTCGAGAAGCTGTGCGCGGTGGACCAGCACGAGGGTGTTGACCCCCCGCCGGGCGATCAGCCATGCCGCCAGGACGGTTTTTCCGAAGGCTGTTGTGGCGGCGAGCACCCCGGTTTCGTGCGCAAGCATCGCCTCCGCCGCTGCGGCTTGCTCCGGCCTGAGCGTGCCTTGAAATGTGGTGTCCAGCGGCATTCCGGCCTGACGTTGGTCGTCGAGATCCAGACGAACGCGGTGGGTCTTCAGCATCGCATGAAGGTCGTCCAGGCAGCCGCGCGGGATCGCGATGTGGGCCGGGTGATCCTCCGCGCAGGCGATGATCCGGGGCTTGTCGAAGACCGGAAGCCGCATCGCCTGAGCCCGGTAAAATTCCGGGTTCTGAAACGCCGCGAGTCGGATGATCCGGTTTTGCAAGGCCGCCGACAGCCGCTCCTTCGGAAGATAGATTTGGTCGGAAAGGACCGCGTGGATCGCCTTGGGGAGCGGGCCGGTGATCGGCGGCTCCATCGTCCGGCGGGACGGCGGCGCCTCCCACGGAGTCAGGGCGAAATCCTCGTCGGGAGCCACCCGCACACCGATCACCCGGTTTCTTTTCTCCGCTCCGGATGCGATCTCCGTAATCCGCTCGATCCCGATTTTTTCGATTCGTCCGAGAAAGGCCCACTGGTCGGTGTGTGGTTCGAGCGATTCGTCGAGGAAAACCGAGTTCCCCCGCTCGCGCGCCGATTTTTGCAGGGGGAGCGCAATCAGGTTCCCGAAGCCTCCCCTCGGGAGCGTGTCCTGGTTGGGAAACAGCCGGTCGTAGGATCGCAATCCGAGTTCCGGACGCGTTTCCATCGTTTCGGTCAGCAGGTGTGCGCCGAGTTTGCGCGCGAGAACGGCGGGAACCGCCTCCGCGAAAAACAGCCAGGCATGCGCCCCGCAGCCGGAGCGCGACCGCTCGAGCACCACCGGAAGACCGCGCTCGCGGCACACCGAGCCGAACGCCGCGACATCGTCACTCCACCCCGCACCGTCGAAATCCACCGCAAGGAAAAAGCACGTCTCGTCCCGCAGCATCGGATACAAGCCCATCACGAAGGGCTTGCCGTTCGCGTCGCGTCCGGCGAGATGCCAGCGGACGGTCTCGTCGCTGACGCCCAGCCAGCACGGAGCCGGGCACTCGGAGCACTTCACGCGCGGTTTCTCGCAGACCCCGCGGACCCACTCGTTCCCGCAGGCCGGCGAATAGCCGGATTTCCCGGAACGCGCGTTCTCGAACCTCCGCGCATACACGTCGTCCCGGCCGCGGAACAGGGCGCGAAACCGCGCGATCTTCTCCGTCACCGGGCTCCCATTCCACAACCCGGTCTCCGCCGGGATCATGCGCCGGGGAGAGTCCACAGGACAGGGCTTTCCTTTTGATCCGTCCTCTTGTGGGTTGGCCGAAAATCCATCGTTTGTGGACTGGTCCGCAAGGGGGATCAGGGCAAGCTTCCCGCCAGGATCCCGTCGGCTTCGGACTCGGCGGCTTCGGCGGATTTTTCGAGGGCGGCGGCTTCGTCGGGGAGTTCTTCGGCGAGGAGGGCTTTTGCGGCGCGACGTTTTTTTGCGGCGAGCGCGCGGAGGGATTCGACGCGGGCGAGTTGTTCCGGGGTGAGCGGGGGAGGGAGCGGACGTCCTTCGGTCGGCAGGAGGGGTCGCGTGGCACGGGTGTGAATGCTGATCATGCCGGCGGCGGCGAGGTTTTCGAGGGTCTGCCAGGTTGCGGCGTCGAGGATCTGGAGGACCGGCTTGTCGCCACGCCACGGGGTTTGGGCGAAAAGTTCCTCGACGCGCGGACGGTCGGCATCCGCATGGTCCTGCAGCACGGCCATCAGGACAGGGGTCGGCGAGCCCGGGATCCATGTCTCCTCGCAGTGCGCGAGGCGGCTGCCGAGCGCGGCCTTTGCCCGGGAGGCAAAATGTGCGGCGGGGTCGGACGGCGGGGCGGGCGCGATGGTGCCGCCCTCCGGCACGGCCGCCATCACCTGCGAGAGACGTTTGAGGAAGGCCTGGCGTCCGCTCTTAAGCGCGATGTTTTTCAGGTCGCCCATGCCATCGAGCACGCCCTGCGCGAGGTCCATTTTCTGGGAGAGCGAGGCGAGCATCCCGTGCTCGATCGTATTTTCGGCCACGAGGTTGACGACCGTGACCGGGCGGAGCTGGTTTTTCCGCCAGGCACGGGCGATCCGCTGCTCGAGTTTCGCCGGGTTCCAGGGAAGGTCACAATTGATGACGACGCTGGCGTTCTGCAAATTCAGTCCGACCCCGCCGGAGTCGGTGCTCAGGAAGAGTCGGCAGTCCGGATCCTGGCGGAACGCGAGGATTTCCGCCCGGCGTTGCTTTTGCGGGACGGATCCGGTGTGCCATGCATATCCGACGCGGGCCTTGTCCGCCCACTCGCGGACGCGCTCCAACATGCCGGTCCACTCGGAAAAGACGATGACCTTGACGTCCGGGGCGGCGAGGCATTCGTCAAGGACGCGGGCGAGTTCATCGAGTTTCGGGCAATCGCGGGATGGGTTGTTTTTTAAAATCCCCGGCGAGTCGCAGATTATGCGCATGATGTTGAGGAGGACCATGAGGATGTCCTGTTCCTTCGGGGTGAGAGGGCGGCGTTTGGATTTGGCGAGAAGCTCCGCAACCTGCCTTTCGTATTCGGCGTATTCTCCGCGCATCGCGGGTGTGAGGGCGACGAAATGGTTGCGGTCCGAGCGGTCGGGCAGCTCGGTCTCCACATCGGCCTTGCGGCGGCGCAGCAGGATCGGACGCACGCGCTCGCGCAGTTTGTCGAGGTTCCTGTAACCCGCCGGACGGCCCCGCTCGTCAAGCTGGTAATACTCGCGGTTGAACCGGAAGAGCGGACCCAGGATCGCGGGGTCGAGGAAATCCACGATCGAGCGGAGCTCGTCAATCCGGTTCTCGATCGGCGTGCCAGTGAGGACGAACGCGTAACGGCTCTCGAGCCGCTTGACCGCCTGTGCGGTCTTCGTGGACCAGTTTTTGATCCGCTGGGCCTCGTCGAGGATGACGATGTCCGGGCGCAGGTGGCCATTGATGTCGAGGCTGTCCTGCACGATCTGCTCGTAATTCGTGATCGTGAAGAACGGAGCCTCCGGATCGGAGTAGATTTGTGATCGGAGGCTGCGCCCGCCGAAGACGAGTCGCGGCGCGAGGTCGGTGAATTTTTTGATCTGCTCCTCCCATTCGGCTTTCAGCGACGCGGGGGTGACGATCAGGACGCGGCGGGCCTTGCCGAGGTGGCAGAGCAGGGCGCACGCCGCGATGGCCTGGATGGTTTTTCCGAGACCCATCTCATCGGCGAGGAGTGCCCGCTCGTTGAAGGCCAGGTGCAGCATCCCCTCGCGCTGGTAGGGAAAGAGCGGGCTGCTGGTGACGTGTTCCGGGTGGATGCCTTTTGCGACGCCCGTCTCGTAGTCGCGGCGGCTGAGGATCCGGTCGCGCTCGCGGAATGCGGCCTCCAGCCAGGGTCGGACATCCTGCGAAATCCTCACGGAGCGGAGGTTCGAGGCAAGGATCTCGTCCACCAACACCGCAGCCTCGAATTCTCCGCGCTGCACGCCGTCGGCGTCGAACCAGCTGCGGAACCGCGCGGGCAGTTTCGCCAGATTTCGCTCGACGCGAAGACGTCCGGTCCCGGAATCGGGCACGATATCCACGCGCGGGGATGAAACCCGCTGCGCCGCCTTGAATTCCGCGCGCTGGCGGCGGGCGAGCTGGAGGAGAGTCGCTTCGGCGTGCTTGCAGGTGCCCAGCCCGTTGATGCGGAAATCCGTGCAGGTGCAGGAAAACTGGCTCGTGACCACGTCGCGGACCTCGACCGC
Organism: Chthoniobacterales bacterium; assembly: GCA_014879575.1. GTDB lineage: Bacteria > Verrucomicrobiota > Verrucomicrobiia > Chthoniobacterales > Terrimicrobiaceae > QYQL01. Next base: position 49,923 of record JACSRU010000115.1, read on the forward strand.
GTAGGTCATCCCGCTCTGCGAGCGGACTTCAAAATTCGAGAAGACCGGATGGACGGGAGCGAGGTTCGTAATCCGGAATTTTTCCTCGCGCGCCCGAAGCTTGCGCTTCGCGAGTTCATCGGCGTCGGTCGTCCGCCAGTCGGTGGGAACGGGCAACACCGCCCCAGACGCACCGGATTTTTTTGGCTTTCTGTGGGTCATGGGAAATCGCGATCGCGCCCGGAGATTGCCAGAAGGCCGGAAAATGGGAAACCGATTTTGAGAAAATGCAGAGGGGGTCGGTCCCATAATTTATAATTGACTCCGACCCTAGCCGAAGACGACCTCATGGCCAGATGTGTTTCCATCCCGCCACGAAAGCCTCCACATCGAAGAGGAGTGGGCGCTGCTTGGATTGGGCAACTCCATTCACCTGACCCCCGTCTGCGCGAGGCTTGTCTGCCTTGCTGAATTGCGGACATGCCCTTGATCCGCAGTAATGAAAAATCATAACTTATGGGACCCTCTCTGCTATCCCCTCCCAAAGTAGGGGGAGTGGAGGGGGGTTATTTCGTGCATGGCGCACGGGACGCACGGTATCTTCTCCTTCACGAATAAAAATCCCTGTCCACCATGCGCGCACTTTCCCTTCTGGGCACAGCGGCCCTCTTTTTGCTGCGGCCTCCCCACGCCCGTGCCATCGAAATCGCTGACGGTTTCACCTACGCCAACACCACTGGCTTTGCCGCCAGTCGCGCCCTGGCCACCGATTTTACGAACTACCCCATGTTTGAAGCCGTCGGGGTGATGTATATGCATAGCGGACAGGGCACCTCCACAGGCTCCGGCACTCTCTTGAATAATGAGTGGGTGTTAACAGCCGCCCACAATTGGAATAATTCCATAACTTCCATGGAATTTGTCGTTGCCGGACAAAAGTATTCTGCGGATATGAGCGAGCGTTTCCAGCATCCGCTATGGGATGGCGCCGTCGGCCCCTCGCAAGGCTGGGACATTGCGCTCTTCAAACTCACCGCACCCGTCACCGCCAACATCACTTTCCCGGAACTTTACACGAAGAGCGACGAAATGGGGAAGGGGGGCATCATTCTTGGCGCCGGCGATCTCGGCACGGGAACGACGCCTTGGGCGGGTCAACCGGGCGATCCCAATCCCCTGCTGGTTTATGCCGCCGCCAATGTGGTTGACCGCCTCACCACCCAGACAAACTCCGGTTACACCGGCGGCCTCATGGCGAACGATTTCGACGGGGAATCCCTTCCCGCTCAAAACACCCTCGGAATTTCCTACCACAACAACGGGGATGCCTGGCTCTGGGACTCCGGATCAGCTATTGTCACGACGTTAAATCCTGCCGGCACAATAACCGGCAATGACAGTGCGGACGAACAATTCACCCTGGGAGGCGACATCCTCGAAGGGTCCGTGGCACCGGGCGACAGCGGCGGCCCCACATTTCTCGAAGATGGCGGCGAGTGGAAACTGGCCGGCATCACGTCATGGGGACACAATCCCTGGGACGAACTCTCCAACGGGGGAGACGGATTTCGCGGATTCTACGGCGATGTGAACTACATGACCCGCGTGTCGCAGAATGCCGATTGGATTGCCAGTGTCATCCCCGAGCCCTCGTCCTTCGCTTTGCTCGTCGCCTTCGGAGCCGGTGCCCTGCTTTTCATCCGGAGAAAAGGGATTCCTTGTTAGCGGGTGCTCGACGCGCAAATTCCCGTCGGAACCAAAGTTTTTCGAGTTTACTTGGCGGATTGATCGGGAGATAGTGTCCGCTCGTCGCTCACGTGGCGGAACTGGCAGACGCGTACGGCTCAGGACCGTATGGGGTAACCCTTGGAGGTTCGAATCCTCTCGTGAGCACCAATTTTTCCGGAATGCCCAATCCGCTGCCACAACAAAATCCGGAGTTCGTTCGCAGGACGTTTTCCTCGATTGCCGGACGGTATGATTTTGCGAACCATCTTTTGAGCGGGGGGCTGGATTTTCTCTGGCGTTTCCGGGTTTCGCGTTTGGTTGCCGCTTCGCAACCGTCCCGCATTTTGGATCTTGCCACCGGGAGCGGGGATCTGGCTCTTGCCTTGCAGAAGGCCTGTCCCTCCGCACAGGTGGTCGCCGCCGATTTTTGCCTTCCGATGCTGGAAGAGGCACAAAAAAAATCCGTTGCCCATCTGGTGCAGGCCGATGCGATGGCTCTCCCGTTTTCCGGAGCGACATTTGATGCGGTGACCGTGGCTTTCGGCCTGCGAAACATGGCCTCGTGGGAGAAGGCGCTTCAAGAAATGCACCGGGTGCTCCGCCCCGGGGGGCTGATGGTCGTGCTCGATTTTTCACTCCCTGCCAGGGGGCCGCTCCGTGAGATCTACCGTCTCTATCTTCACCACATCTTGCCGCACATCGCCGGTTGGACGACGGGTCGCGCAGAGGCCTACGAATATCTCGGGGAATCAATCGAGGCTTTCCCCCGGGGCTCAGACATGGCGGCTCTCATCGAAACATGCGGGTTTCAATGCGAGCCTCCCAACAAAATGTGCCTCGGCATCGTGTCGCTCTATGCCGCGAGAAAATCCGGACGATCGTCGCCTGGAACTCAGGCCGATCTTCCACATCTCGAAAAGCCGGGGATTTGATCATCAACAGGTTGTGCGGTGCCAAAAACTCGTTGGCACGCCGTCTATGTCCCGGCCACCTCATTGCTGGTCCCTCCAGGCCAGGGTGTCACTTCTGGAGGGACGACCTCCGTGTCGTCCGGTTCGGGCCGTGCCATCCACGCCAACCGCCTGCGGACCAGACGGAGCTGGTCCCTCCAGGGGCACGCCGTGATTTCGGGTGCGGCGATTTGTCATCCACCCATAGCGCGAAGCGCCTCTTCTGGAGGGATGACCTTTGCTGGCCTGCGGCCACCCTTCGGGTTGTTCTTTCGAGCAAGCTGTCTCGCTTCGCTCGGCTGTGTCGTCCGCCTCGGGCGGTGTTCATCCGCACCAACCTCCCATGGACCAGACAGAGCTGGTCCCTCGTGCGCGATTTCGGGCAGGGGGGATGTTCTTCCATTTCTGTGAAAAACCGGATAGAGGTCGAGCCACCATGCCGGAATCGTTCCCATTGGTTTCCATCGTTACGCCGATTTTCAACGAAGCCGGGAATGTTGCGCTCCTCGCATCCCGGCTTGTTGAGGTTTTCCAGGCACATCCGGAAGTTTCCTGGGAATGGGTGGCCGTTGATGACGGGAGCACAGACGGGACGGAATCGAAGCTGCGGGAAGTGATAAATGCCGCCCCCCGGTGGCAATTGATTCAATTGTCGAGAAACTTTGGCCAGCAATCCGCCTTGCGGGCCGGGCTCGATGCGGCTTCGGGAGGGGCGGTGATTTTCCTGGATGCCGACCTCCAGGATCCCCCCGGCCTGATCCCGGAAATGGTCGCACGTTGGAAGGCGGGGGCGAAGGTTGTTTTTGCCGTCCGGCGCTCGCGCGGCGAATCCCGTGCCCGCCAGTTTCTTGTTTCCCTTTTTCACCGTTGCTTTCATGCACTCGCCGGCGGAAGGATGCCATTGGACAGTGGGAACTTCGGGCTCTGCGACCGGGAGGTCGCCGACATCCTGCGCAAACTGCCCGAGCACGATGCCTTTCTCCCGGCCCTCCGTGCATGGACCGGCTTCCCGGCGGCGGTGGTCGAATACGACAGGTTGTCGCGTCACTCCGGCAGCGGACTCCCGCTGCTCAAATTGGCGGGCTTTGCCTGGAGTGCCGTCACCGCCTTCAGCGATCTGCCGCTCCGTTTGATCTTTCTGGCAGGGCTGGTGATTTCCAGTGTGGGCTTCGCGTATGGAGCCATCCTTTTCGCCCAGCGCATTCTTCAGTTTTTTGGGTTTTTCAAGGAGCTGGAGGTGCTGGGATTTACCACCGTGGCGGTCGCCGTTTTTTTCATGGGAGGGGTTCAGCTCCTTTCGCTTGGCATCATCGGCGAATATCTCGCCCGCATCTACCGGGAGGCAAAGGGGCGCCCACACTTCATCGTTGCCCGGCGGGAATCCGGAGGAAAGGACATCCCATGACGAACGCATCCCCTGGGTTCCGACGGCCCCGGCTCGCCGCCCTCTCTCCCGTCCTTTGGGCAGTGATCAGCTTTGCCCTGCTCCTCGTCCCGCTGAGCAATGACAGCATTGACATGGATGAATCCCAGACATGGGATTACGCGCGACTTGGCACGTTTTCGGAGTTTTGCCACGAACTCCAAACCGACAACAACTCGGAATCCCAGATGCCTCTGGGAATGTTCTCCTTCTGGGCCTGGACCCGGGTCTTTGGGACAAGCGAGCTGGGGATGCGCTCCCTGAATCTTGTGTGGGCGGCCGTCATTTTGGCGGCTTTCGCGCAGGTCGGACGCCAGCTTTCCATTGCCTGGCTCCCCCTCCTCTTTGCGATCCAACCCTTCACATGGTATTGCATGAACTACGCCCGGACCCCTCTCATGCAGATGGCGGGAGGAGCCCTTCTGCTCGCGGGAGTGGTGGGGTATTTTCGCGGACGGCAATGCGGCGAATGGGTCGGACTGAATCTGTGCATCGGCGCCATCCTTCTTTGCGGTGCCAGCATGCTGGGCCTCATTCCCCTGAGCGCGATTGTGGCGGGGCTTTTTGTTCATGGAGTTCTGAGGAAGATCCGGATGTCAGTCGCCGGAAAATTCCTCATCCTCTTCACGCTCGCCATTCTGTCCGCTCTGGGTGCCTACTATGCCTCGACCCTCTTCCGGGGAGCCGGTGGGGCAAAGCTCTGGGCTGTGTCCCCCGCCAATATCCTGTATGTCGGCTATGAGTTTTTGGGATTCCAGGGACTCGGTCCCGGACGCCAGGATTTGCGGGCGATCATCAAGGGATTTGTCCCCGCAAGGGATTTGCTCCCCTTCCTCTCCGGTCTGCTTGTCCTTGCCGCCGCCTATTTTTGCATTCTTGTTGTGGCCTTCAAATCCTGGACGACACGAACCATCCAAGCCTCCTTAAAGAAAACGCAGGCGACCCCTCCGACGGAAAGCAAACGCCACCTGTTCCCGCTTTGGCTGATGAGTGTGGGCGTGCCGATTCTGAGCGGCGGGCTTCTTTATCTGCTTGCGACGGTTGTGGGTTTTCCCTTCTGGGGAAGGCATCTGTCGGGGGCATTCCCCTTCTGGATTGTGGCTTTGGCCATCACCATTTTCTGGGCCCGCCAGGGAATTTGGAGAAGGGTGGGACGACTTGCCACCGCCGGGCTCCTCCTCCTCCTGCTCCTCTCCTCACTCCTGGTCCGCTTTGCGCCCATCCACCACCATGATGACTACCGCGGGGCGGTCGCCGAAGCCCGGCGACTTTCCTCCCAGGAAAAAATTGTCTGGTGGGTCGCCGACCATTCCGGTGGCGCCTACTATGGTCTGCCCTTCGCCAAAACCTTCACCAACTTGCCCGGAGAAATTCAGTTTTCCATGAATCGCACCCTCCCGGGAACCCCGGGGGCGGTCATCATTTCCCGCCCCGACAACTTCGATGCCCTCGGCACATCCACACGCCTGCTCGCCTCAGGTGCCTACAAAAAAACACGGACCCTGAAATCCTTTGAGGTTTGGGAAAAAATCCCGTCACCCCGATAAAGTTCCGGAAGATGCCCGCAGTGCCACGGCGCATGGAGGGCGGGTGGTCGTGGACGCTTTGGCCCGGGAGATCTGCTGCGGCCTCTCAGGCGGCGTCTGCCCCCAGCGAAAGGGAGATCGTCAGAAAGCGCAAAATAGCACTTGCGTTGCAGGCCGAATTTCCCTCATCTTCGCCGTGATCGTTTTGAAGAAAAGTTGAATACGCATTTATTTATTCGCAAAAGCTGATTCCTGCCGTGCATGAATCCAACTTTTCCTGCTGCCCTGTGCAGCACACTGTTCGCGACCATCAGGACACGAGCGCACTCATACCAACCCCGGAGGCCCTATTAACTTAAAGGATATTCGAATCAATGAACGGATCCGCGCCCGCGAGGTGCGCGTGATCATTGCATCAACCAACGAGCAACTGGGCGTGATGCGCCTGGATGAGGCCATTCGCAAGGCCCGCAGCATGGGTCTGGACCTGGTGGAAATCGCGCCAAACGCCCAGCCTCCCGTCTGCCGGATCGTGGATTTCGGAAAATTCCGTTACGACCTTTCCAAGCAGGAGAAGGACAAAAAACAGTCGGCCACGAAGGTCAAGGAAATCAAATTCCGCGTGAATATCGACGAGCATGACTACCTGACCAAGGTGCGGCATGCGGAGGACTTTCTGGACAAGGGAAACAAGGTCAAAGTCCATCTTCAGTTCCGCGGACGCGAGATGGCCCACCAAGATCTTGGGATTTTGGTCGTGAAACGCGTGCGCGAGGATCTCGCGGGAATGGCCCATGTGGACATGGAGCCAAAGCTCGTCGGTCGCGCCATCGGCATGACACTCAGCCCCCTGCCTGTCGGCAAAAGGCACCGGAAGTTCACAAAACAGGGCGAAATCCTCGAAGACGATCCTACAGAGTGATGGCGAGCGGTGCCCGGCTTTTTCTTTTCGACATCGACGGAACACTGATCACCTCCGGAGGAGCCGGAGAGGCGGCGCTGATCCAGGCGATGGCTTCGCGGTTTGGGATTCTCGAAGACATGTGCGACATCACTCTTGCCGGAGCCACGGATGTCCTGATCGCTGCGTCCCTCCTGAAAAAACACGGGCTGGAACCCTCGCCGCCAAATATCGCCGCCCTCTTGGACAGCTATCTGCACCACTTAAGGGACCGCCTGCCGAAGCATGATGGGCGCGTGTTGCCCGGCATTGTTCTTCTGCTCGATGCGCTCAAACACCGTCCGGAGACCGTCGTCGCACTTCTCACCGGCAACCTGGTCAAAGGCGCCGAGATCAAGCTCAGCCACTATGGCGTCTGGGACTATTTCGAGTTCGGTGCCTTTGCCGACGATCACCACGACCGCAACGAACTCGGGAAATTCGCACAGGCCCGAGCCGAAGAAAAACATGGCATCCCGTTCCCGCCATCGAAAACCTTCGTCATTGGCGATACGCCAAAAGATATCGAATGCGGCAAGGCCATCGGTGCCAAAACGGTCGCCATCGCAACCGGCATCTATGACAGCGATTCCCTGGCGAAACACGCCCCGGATTTTCTTTTCGAAAACCTTCAAAATACCGAAGCCGTCCTCGACGCCCTTTATTCCTGAGAAATTTCCCGAATAGTTTACTTTGATATAACCCACTTATTACCAGAAAGTTATATATCTATTCCTCGGAAATTTAAAAGAAATCCGTTTGACATTTCTTGCGGGATTTTCATTATGCGCTGCAAATGAGCTCCCAGAAGAATGAGAGTGCCGACCTTGTGAAGAACTCGGTTCTCTACAAAGAGTTTCTCGCCGAGAGGGAGGAAATCCTCCGACACAAGTGGATTGAAAGTGAAAAAGTGGGGCAGGATATCGGATTTGAGCGGGCCCTTTTGGAGTGGATCGTCAAATATCGCTCCGCTTGGCGAACCAACCGCACCCGTCAGGTCAAGGCTTAAGCTCCCTGATATTTCGTGACCTTTAATGTGCTCCCGAGAGGGCACGAAGGAGACCTATTGAAAGAGACAGAACGCATCGAAATGGATGCGGACGCCATCCAGAAGGCGATCCGCCGGATGGCTCATGAAATCATCGAGCGGCATCCGAGTTTGGAAACCCTGGTGCTTGCGGGAATTCCGACACGGGGCGTGGAAGTGGCCCGGCGCCTTGTCGAGCACATCGAAAAGATCGAGCACAGGCGTCCGTTTTTGGCCACCCTCGATATTTCGATGCACCGGGACGACCTTTCGACGCGCGGAAAAGTCACGGTGCCCGTGCCCACGCAACTGCCGGTGGATCTCGATGGGCGCGCGCTTGTCATCGTGGACGACGTTTTTTTCACAGGGCGAAGTTGCCGGGCGGCCCTCGATGCGCTGGCCTCGTTTGGACGGCCTTCGCAAATCCAACTGGCCGTCCTCGTGGACCGGGGGCATCGGGAGCTTCCGATTCGCGCGGACTTTGTCGGGAAAAACCTTCCCACCAGCCGGCGCGAAAGGATCCGGGTCCGCTTTGAAACCCTCGACCATGTTCCGGATTCCGTAAAGGTGGTGACGCCATGAAAACCTGGACACGCAAGGATTTGATCGGACTCGATGACCTCAATCCGGAAGAAATCCAGTTCCTCCTGGACACGGCGACGGCCTTCAAGGGCGTCGGAGAGCGGAGCCTGAAAAAAGTTCCCGCCCTCCGCGGCAAGACGCTCGTAAATTTTTTTGTGGAGCCAAGCACGCGCACGCGCACCTCGTTCGAGATCGCCGCCATGCGGCTGAGCGCGGATGTTGTCAACATTACGGCCACGGCTTCGAGCCTGCAAAAAGGCGAGACCCTCAAGGACACGGCCCGGAATCTGCAGGCTCTGCACGCCGACATCATTGTCCTGCGCCACAGCTCCGCCGGCTCACCGCGCTTTCTGGCCGGGCACCTGGAGTCCTGCATTATTAACGCGGGGGATGGCTCGCACGAACACCCCACGCAGGGGTTGCTGGATATTTTTACGATGAGGGAAAAGCACGGACGCATTGCCGGACTCAATGTGCTGATCGTCGGCGATATTCTTTTCAGCCGGGTCGCGCGTTCCAACATCCACGGACTCGTCAAATTGGGGGCGAAGGTGACCCTTGTCGGCCCGACGACACTCGTTCCCTCCGGATTCGAAAAACTGGGCGTGCGGATCGTCCACCGGCTGGACGAGGTGATCGAGGAGGCGGATGTGATCAACCTTCTCCGCATCCAGCACGAACGCCAACGGAAGGAATATTTTCCCGGGCTCGGAGAATACATCTCACTTTTCGGTCTCACCAAGGCGCGCGCGGCGCGTCTCAAACCCGGATGTCTGGTCATGCACCCGGGTCCGATCAACCGCGGTGTCGAAATCGACAGCGAGGTCGCGGACGGGGAGCGCAGTGTCATTCTGGAACAGGTGACCAACGGGATCGCCGTCCGCATGGCCGTTCTCTACTTGTGCGCCGGGGGCGCCGGACTTCCGACATGAAAAATCTCCACATCAAAAACGGACGAATCCTGGATCCCGCAAACCACCGGGACGAAATTGGCGATGTCTTTGTTGTGGACGGACGGATCTCATATTCCGCACCGTCCGGAAAATGCGACATCCTGGACGCCTCCGGCTTGGTTGTTGCGCCGGGCCTGATCGACATCCATGTCCACCTCCGCGAGCCGGGGCAGTCACACAAGGAGACGATCGCCACCGGAACGCGTGCGGCAGCCGCCGGGGGCTTCACCAGCGTGGTTGCCATGCCGAACACCTCGCCGACAGCCGATAGCGCAGCCACCATCGCCTGGATCCACGAGCGCGCAAAAGCCGGCGCCTGCGTGAATGTTTTTTGCACCGGCGCGATTACCAAGGGCCTCGCCGGAGAGGAGCTGGCACCGTTCGGCGCCCTCGCGTCCGCAGGGGTGGTCGCCCTCACCGACGACGGACGGTGCGTGCAAAATCACGAGGTGATGCGCCGCGCCGTTGAGTATGCGCGCATGTTCCAGCTCCCCGTCATGGATCACTGCCAGGACTACTCACTCGTGGGGGACGGGGTCATGCATGAAGGCGAGTGGAGCCTCAGACTCGGCCTGCCCGGCTGGCCCCGGATGGGTGAAGAAATGATCGTGGCGCGAAATGCCATGCTGGCAGATCTCTGCCAGTCGCCGATCCATTGCCAGCACATCAGTTCCGGCGGGAGCGTGCGCATTCTTCGGGAAGCCCGCAAACGCGGAATCCCCATTTCCGGCGAGGTCTGTCCACACCACATCGCGCTCACGGACGCCTCGCTGAGCACCTTTGACACCAATTTTAAAATGAATCCGCCATTGCGCGCACAGGCCGATGTGGAGGCCATTCTGGAAGGGATTGCCGATGGCACCCTGACCATCCTCTGCAGCGACCATGCGCCGCATGCTTCCTACGAAAAGGAAGTCGAGTTCGATCACGCGCCCTTCGGCATCACCGGACTCGAGACCGAGTTCGCCGTGTTTTGCGACCTTCTCGTCCACAAGCGAAACGTCATTTCTTTGGCGCGACTCATCGAACTCTACACCCACGAACCGGCGAAGCTCCTGCGTCTCGACCGTGGCACACTGTCCGAAGGGGTTCCCGGAGACGTGACGCTCCTCGATCCGGAAAGGGAGTGGACATTTGACAAGAGCGCCTCGCAATCGCTTTCGCGCAACACGCCCTTCGACAAAATGACCCTGAAGGGAAGAGCGGTCGCGACAGTCGTCGCGGGAAAAGTTGTATGGCAGGCGGAGGATTAAACGGGACTTCCCGCGCCATGCCCATTCTTTTTGCCGTTCTGCTGCGGGCGCGTGGCCACCCGTTCAAACAATGAGTTTTTCCCTCATCGCAAGTCATGGCAACGCGCGGGCGGGCCTCCTCAGAACGCGTCGCGGAGAGATCCGCACGCCGGTCTTCATGCCGGTGGGGACGCAGGCGACCGTCAAAGCCATGTCCCCGGACGAACTGCGCTCGCTCGACGCACAGATCATCCTGGGAAATACCTACCACCTCCATGTGCGTCCGGGGGAAAAGTTGATCAGGGATCTTGGCGGCCTCCACGCATTCATGTCCTGGGACCGCCCGATCCTGACAGACAGCGGCGGATTCCAGGTCTTTTCGCTGGCGAGGCTCCGAAAGATCACCGAGGAAGGAGTCCATTTTCAAAACCACCTGGACGGAACCCCCACGTTCATCGGTCCCGAGACTTCGATGGAAATCCAGCGGGATCTCGGTTCGGATATTGTCATGGCCTTTGATGAGTGTCCGCCGCATCCCTGCACGCACGAAGATGCGGAGAAGAGCCTGGCATTGACCCTTCGGTGGGCGCGCCGCTGCAAGGATTGGTGGCAGCTCCAGCCGACGGACTGCCGGCCGTTGGTCTTCGGCATCACCCAGGGCTCGGGGTATGCGGATCTGCGGGAAAAAAGCGCGCGGGCACTCGTGGAAATCGGATTCGACGGGTATGCCATCGGAGGGGTCAGCGTGGGGGAACCTGAAGAGGAAATGTTCCGAGCCATTGAGAGCGCGGTCCCGTTCCTTCCGGAAGACCATGTGCGCTACGCGATGGGACTCGGCACGCCGCCGCAAATTCTGGAAATGATCGCGCGGGGAGTGGACCTCTTTGATTGTGTCCTGCCAACACGGCTTGCCAGAAATGGCACCGCTTTCACCGAAACGGGAACCATCAACCTGAAGAACGCCCCGCATGCCACAGATCCCCGTCCCCTCGAAGCCGCTTGCACATGTGCCGCCTGCGCCAACTTCTCCCGCGCCTACCTGCGGCATCTCGTGAAAGCGGAGGAAATTCTCGGGCTCAGACTCCTCACGATCCACAACCTGCATTTCTACCTCAACCTTGTGGGCCGGGCCCGGACACATATCCTGGACGGTTCGTTTGGGGAGTTTCGCGAACAATTTGTCAGAAATTACGTCCCGAGCGGCAGAACCGATTGAGACCCGTTCTATACAAAAACTCCGCTCCAGCGTAACGCGTTGCCGGAAGTCCAAAATCGTCACAGGTCAACTAATGGAGAAGGAATCCTGCTCCAACAGGACGGAGATACTGGTGGCAAGGCGCAAGAGAAATCCCTGTTGCCTGGCAAAGTTCCAAAGGGAAAAAATCCGGAGATGGTGGATGAAAAAGGGAGGCGTTGTTGCCGGCAAGCTGATAGGAGAAAACGATGACCGATCCGCTCCAAGAGGCGATTCACGCCTCGCTCCCACTTTTAAAAGAGATCCGAAAGAGTCTGAAACCGCTTCCGTGCGCCTCAAAATCCGCGCTGTCCAAACTTCGCGACACCGCTGCAAAACGCCCGTCCCTGGCACCTCCCCGGTCCCGTCCGGCTCCCGCCGCGCCATCGCCTGCCTCCGGAAAACCGTGGACATTTGACTCCCTGCGGACGGCGATCCTTGCCTGTGAAAAGTGTCCGCACCTCGTGCGCACAAGGACACAGGTTGTCTTTGGTGTCGGAAATCCGAATGCGGATTTGCTCTTCGTCGGTGAGGCGCCCGGTGCCGAGGAGGACCTGCAGGGGGAACCCTTCGTCGGGCGGGCGGGCCAGCTCCTGACAAAGATGATTCAGGCGATGGGATTCGAGCGTTCGGATGTCTTTATCGCAAACGTTCTGAAATGTCGTCCGGACATGCCCGAGGGAAAATCCGGCAACCGAAACCCCCGGGCGGACGAAATGGCCACCTGCCTACCGTGGCTCCGCGAGCAGATCGCCCTCATCCAACCACGCGCCATCGTGGCCCTGGGGGCAGTGGCTGCGGAAGGGCTCCTGGGGGACACCTCGCCAATGCGGGATCTGCGCGGACGCTGGCTCGAGTTCCAGGGGATACCCGTCATGGTCACCTACCACCCGGCCTACCTGCTTCGCAACCAGACCATTACAGAGAAGCGAAAAGTCTGGGAGGACCTCCTCCTGGTCCTGGAAAAGCTTGGGAAAAAAATCTCCGCCAAACAACGGGCGTTTTTCACGAAATCCGCCGGCTAACCGCCTCCCGTGCGCCCCCGGAAAAATCTTGGGAAATCCGGTTCATTTTCCGATTGCCAGACCCGGTTGATGTGCTAGCGTCGCCCCTTTCCTTGGGCCCGACTGGGAGGAATTCTGTTTCCCTTGCGACACGGAATCCGCCTTGGTCCACCGGCCCAACCATCTCCCAATGTCATTTCATCCAATCATCGCCGCAATTTTGAGCCTTCATGCGCCGCATCTCTTCGCGGCGGATGATGGCGTGAGCTTCCTGAGTTGGTTGACCAACTCGATTTTCGTCAGCATTTTCATCTCTGCTTTTGTGATCTGGCTCTGTCGCCGGGCGACGCGAAAGTTGTTGATCGTCCCGTCCCCGCTCCAGAATGGCTTCGAGTTGGTGGTGGAAAGCCTCTACACCATGTTGGAGGAAATCGTCGGGAAGCACATGATCGCGCGGACATTTTCGTTTTTTGCGACACTGTTTATTTTTATCCTGGCCTCGAACTGGTTCGGCCTGCTGCCCGGGGTCGGATCGATCGGCTGGGGGGAGCACCCCCCCGGACGCTTCCTGAGCCTTCCACACGTGGATACTCCGCTTCTGCGTCCCACCACTGCGGATCTGAACATGACGCTCGCGATGGCGCTGGTTTTCATGGTCCTGTGGCTCTATTGGTCGCTGAGCGAAGTCGGGCTGAAAAATTTTCTCACCCACATGTTTGGCGTGAAAGGCGGTCTCAAGGGATTCATGGCACTCGCCCTGGCTCCCATTTTCTTTTTCGTGGGTATCATCGAGGTGATTTCCATCCTGTTTCGTCCGGTTTCGTTGTCCCTCCGGTTGTATGGCAACGTTTTTGCCGGAGAAAATCTTCTGAGTTCGATGATCACGCTCGGTCATGAACTCGGTCTGCCCCGGTGGATGGCCGCGCTGGCCTCGATCACCATCCCCATTCCCTTTTACTTCCTCGAACTCCTTGTGGGCGTCCTACAGGCCTTGGTCTTTATGTTGCTCTGCGCGGTTTACATCCAACTTGCTACAAGCCACGACGAAGAAGAGGAACACTGAGACTTTTCCGTCGGGACCGTGGCAGGACTGCGGACGGCGGGGATAAAAACAACACATACAAAAAATACCTATGAACCCTTACATCATTGCAGAGGCCGCCACAGCGGCGGCGGGAGTCACCGGAAGCCTCACCCTTGCCCTTGCCGGCGGCGCAGCAGCCATCGGCGTCGGAATGGTCGGATCGAAGGCCGCCGAGGCGGTCGGTCGCAACCCAGGAGCGTTTGGCAAGGTGCTCACAATCAGCATCCTTGGCATGGCCCTCTCCGAGGCCATCGCGATTTACGCGTTGATCCTCGCCTTCCAAGGCCGCTAACCTCATTCTTGGAGCCGCCGGTCCACCGGACAAGGCGGCTCCTCCACTTTTTTCACTCTCATGGACGCGTTAACCCAAATCTTTGCAACCTTCGGGATCAGCTGGCAAAAATTCGGCGCCCAGGCCATCCTGTTCCTCATTGTTTATCTGGTCCTGAAGAAATTCGCATTCGGTCCGGTGGTTGCGATGTTCGAGGAACGCCGTCGCCGGATCGAGGAGGCCCAACTCAACGCCGAGAAGATCAAAAAACAACTCGCGGAGTCCGAAGTCCGTTGCCAGGAAATCCTGCGCAAGGCCAATGCCGATGCCCAGCGCATTATTGAGGAAGGTCGCATGAGCAGCGAGGCGCACACCCAGAAGGCCTCCCAGCAAGCCATCAAGGATGCCGAAAGCATCATCGCCAGAGCCCATGAGACGGTCGTCCTCGATCGCGCCAAGATGGTGGCTGAGGTCAAGCAGGAAATGATCCACCTCGTGGTGGATACAACCGCGAAAGTCGCCGGACGCGTCCTCACCAAGGAAGATCAGGACCGCCTCGCCGCAGAAACCTCCAAACAAGTCGCCGCCTGATCCCATGAAACTCAGCCGGGAAGCCAGACGTCAGGCCCGCGAACTCTTCGCGATCACAATCGTGAACGGTCGCCTCGAGGCTTCGCGGCTCCGCAGGGTCTTTGACGAGGTCGCGGAAAAAAAGCCGCGGCATTACATTTCGATCCTCAAGGAACTCACCCGTCTCGCGCGACTGGAGGCGGCCAGCCACCATGCCGTCATTGAGAGTGCTACTGCGCTGGATTCTGCCAGAGCCAGCGAATACGAAGCCGCCCTCAAAGCCCGCTTCGGGGAACTGACGACGGAATTCCGCGAGAATCCCGCGCTGATCGGGGGACTCCGCGTGCAAATCGGCAGCGATGTCTGGGATGGCAGCATCCAGGCCCGCCTCGAATCGATCAAACAACAACTTTAATCTTTCCAACACTCCATGAGCAATATCGTCCTTGAACTTGAAGAAAAAATCGGCGCGATCAAATCCGCCACCGCACGCAAAACCAATGTCGGCACCGTCCGGGAAATCGGCGATGGTGTGGCCCGCCTCGAAGGCCTGAGCGGTGCGATGCTCAACGAAATGCTCGAGTTTCCCGGCGGTCTCGTCGGGCTCGCGCTCAACCTGGAGGAAACCGAGGTTGGAGCGATTCTCTTCGGCGACTACACGACAATCAGCGAGGGCGACGAGGTCAAGACGACCGGCAAGCTCCTGCAGGTTCCCGTTGGCAAGGGGCTTCTCGGACGCGTGGTGGATGCGCTGGGCCAACCCCTGGATGGCAAGGGTCCGGTCAATGCCACCGCCCACTATCCCGTGGAAAAAATCGCTCCGGGCATCATCAAACGCCGCAGCGTCAGCCAGCCGGTTCAGACGGGGATTCTCGCGATTGATGCGATGATCCCGATCGGCCGCGGCCAGCGCGAGCTCATCATTGGCGACCGCGCCACCGGCAAGACCACCATCGCGATTGACACAATCATCAACCAGGCAAGAATCAACAAGGCCGGGGAGGAGAGCGGGGATCCCTCGTTCCGCCCGCTCTATTCGATCTATGTCGGCGTCGGACAGAAAAATGCGAACATCGCCCGGGTGGTTGGCATTCTCGAGGCCAACGATGCGATGAAATACACGATCGTCATTGCCTCGACCGCCTCCGATGCGGCCGCCGAGCAATACCTCGCTCCGTTCTCCGGCGCGGCCATGGGGGAATGGTTCATGGACAATGGCATGGATGCGCTCATCGTCTTTGACGACCTGACCAAGCACGCCAATGCCTACCGCCAGATTTCGCTCCTGCTGAAGCGTCCCTCCGGACGCGAGGCCTATCCGGGCGACGTTTTTTACCTTCACAGCCGGTTGCTGGAACGCTCCGCGCGCCTTGGTGAGAAATATGGCGACGGTTCGCTCACGGCACTTCCCATCATCGAGACCCAGGCCGGTGACGTCTCGGCCTACATCCCGACGAATGTCATCTCGATCACCGACGGACAGATTTACCTGGAAACCGATCTTTTCTATCAGGGCGTCCGTCCCGCGATTTCTGTGGGTCTCTCGGTCTCGCGCGTCGGTTCCGCCGCACAGATCAAGGCCATGAAACAGGTCGCCGGAAAGATCAAGGGGGATCTCGCCCAATACCGCGAATTGGCCGCCTTTGCGCAGTTCGGCTCGGATCTTGACGCCCGCACCAAAGCCACGCTCGAACGCGGCTCGCGGATCGTCGAACTCTTCAAGCAGGCCCAATACAACCCGGTGATGGTCCACGTTCAGGCGGCCGTCCTCTGGGCCATGCAGAAGGGACTCTTCGACTCGGTGCCTGTGGACAGGATCAAGGAAATCCAGCTCAAGCTGGCGGACTTCCTCGAAACCCGCAAGGAAGCCGTCCTCAATAAAATCCAGGCCAAAAAGCAGTTCGACGAGGAAATCGAAAAAGAACTCGGAGCGGCCATCGAAGAATTCCAATCCTTCAACAAATAAATGGCCAACCTGCGCGACATCCGGCGGCGGATCAAATCCGTCAAAAACACGGCGCAGATCACCAAGGCCATGCAGATGGTCGCGGCTTCGAAAATGCGCAAGGCCCAGCAGGCGGCCATCAACGGGCGTGATTACGCGATCCTCATGAACCGGGTCATTGTCTCGCTTCGGGATGCCGTGGATCAAACCACGCACCCGCTTCTCGCCCGGCGTGAGGTGAAGCACGAACTCGTCCTTCTTTTCAGCACGGACAAAGGGCTCTGCGGTGGACTGAACACAAACCTCTTCCGCGAAGTCATGGCGTTCCCGGCAGAGACCACTTCGTTTGTTTCCGTCGGACGCAAGGGCACCCAGTTTCTCGCCCGAATGAAACGCAAGATGATCGCGGACTTTCCGCTGCGCGATCACCCAACCTTTCTTGAGACGAAGGCGATCTCGAAATTCTGCATCGAAAAATTTTTGGACGGTTCGGTGGACAAGGTAACGGTTCTTTTTCCGATGTTCGTCAACACGCTTTCTCAGGTTCCGAAAGCGATGCCGATTCTCCCTCTCACGAGCGTCGAGGAGGGCGGCATCGCCGTCCAACAGGAACAAATCAAGGTGCCCGAGGCGGGTCTTCTTTTCGAGCCGGGAGCGGAGTCCGTTCTGAATGCCATCCTGCCGGCCTACATTCATTTTTCTGTTTACCAGACGTTGCTTGGAACCCGGGCCTCCGAACAGAGTGCCCGCATGGTCGCCATGAAGAGTGCCACCGACAATGCCAAGAACCTGGTCAAGGATCTCACCCTGGAATACAACAAAGCCCGTCAGGCCAGCATCACGAACGAAATCCTCGAGATTTCGACCGCGCAGCTCGCATTGGGTTGATTTTTCTCAGTGCCTTCCAACCTGCTGAACCTTCCCACGGGCGAGGGGATTTATTTTTTTCTGGAGATGGCGCATCGTTTCAAGGCCGCCTGCAGCGTGTCCGTGCGAATGGGTTTGCTCAGATAGTCATTCATTCCCGCAATGCGACAACGGAGCGGATCCTCCGGCATGGCATCGGCCGTCAAGGCCGTGATCCAGGTCGCATCCCCCCGCGCGCGCAATGCCGCGGTTGCCTCATAACCATCCATCTCGGGCATTTGGATATCCATCAAAACCATGTCGTAGGACTCGGACTCCATCCGATCCAGGCATTGTCGCCCGTTCTCCAGGACATCCGGCGTGTAGCCCAGGCGTTTCAGTATGTTTACCACGATCTTGCGATTGATGGCGTTGTCCTCAACGACAAGGATTCTCAAAGGAAAATTTTCCGCCAGGGATTCATCGAGCAGGGGCAAAGGTTGGGGAGGCTCAGGAACATGTGTTAAAAACAGACTGTCGAGGAGGTGAAGCAGGGCAGCGGATTTCACGGGCTTCCCAAGCACCCCATGAGGGGACGGAACCGATGGGTTTCCTTCCTGGGCCAAGGAGGGCGTGGTCAGAGCAACCACCTTCGGATGGGCGGACGAACCCAGGGAAGTCAGTTTGGCGGAAATCTCCCCGAGTAGTGAAGACGGAAGACGGTCGTCCATAAAAAGGATATCCGGAGGACCCTCCGAATCCCATCTCGCCTGGAAAGTGGCGGGATCCGCCGCCAGCGAAACCTTCATCCCCAGCTCGGTCAAAACATCCCGAAACATTTTCCGAAAGGAGGTATTGTCATCAACGACAAGAGCCGTTTTGTTTTTTGCAACTTCCGTGCCTGGTGCCGGGGGATTTCGATCCGGCACCGGTTTCAGCGGGACCAGAACCACAAATTCCGCGCCTTTTTGGCTTTCGCTGTGCACAGTGATGGCCCCTCCCATCAGAGTCGCCAGGCGTCCGCAGATCGCCAGTCCCAGCCCGGTGCCTCCATATTTTCGAGTGGTTGAAGAATCCGCCTGGCTGAAAGGATTAAAGATGCCCTGCTGTTTGTCTTCGGGAATGCCGATGCCCGTATCCTTTACGGAGAGCATGAGAGCCTCGCCCGCAGGCAGCCACGACCTTTTTCCCAGGGTGATCACCACCTCCCCGCTCGCTGTGAATTTCAAGGCATTGCCAACCAGGTTGACAAGGATCTGACGGAAGCGGGTTTCGTCATTGGAAATCCAATCCAGATCCCGGCTTTCAAACCGGGATAACAGCTCGATCTTTTTCTCCGCAGCCATCAGAGCGTAAAGGTCCAACACCTCTTCCACGCAGGTTCTTAACGAGAACGGCCTCTCTTCGAGGACGAGCTTGTCGGACTCCATCTTGGAAAAATCCAAAACGTCATTGAGCAGATGCAGAAGCGAATCCCCACACTTTCGGATGGTGTCGAGGTATTCCCGCTGCTCGGGATTCAAGGGGGTTTCTAGGAGGAGATTGGCGCACCCGATGACTCCGTTCATAGGGGTCCGGATCTCATGACTCATCACCGCGAGAAAATCCGTCTTTGTCCTGCCGGCACTTTCCGCGGCATCCCGGGCGGCCACGAGGGCGACCTCGACCGCCTTCTGCGCGGAGACATCCAGCAACACACCATCAACAGAAGTCAGATCCCCATTGGCATCCCGGGTCATTACCGCGCGATCCAGCACCCAGACGGGATGCCCCTCTTTGTGGAGCCATCGGTATTGGCGGATCAACGAGGCCTCCTCGCCATCCCGGGCATGCGTCCAGTCCTCCAGTGCGGCGATATCTTTGGGATGCATCCTGTCCTTCCAATCAGATGGTCCCCTGGGCATTTCTTCGGGCGGATATCCCAGAATGCGTTCGCAGTCCCCCCGCCACTCGACTCGGTCCGCCCGTGCGTCGTAATGGTAAACAATTTGCCCGAGTGCGCTCACCAGCCGTCCATTCTGTTCCACGACGGCCTGTTTTTCCGAACGGACGGCCAGACCGACGGCTTCCTGGCTTCTCAGGCGTTGGCGCATGCGGAACACAAAAATCGCCACAAGCAGCGAGATCAGAAAGACAAAGAGCGAGGCCAGCAGGGAGGACCGATGGATTTGACTCAAGTGCCGCACATAGTCTTCAAGATTCAAATCCAATCCGACAACCGCCACCGCCCGGCCATCGCTGGACCAAATGGGTGCCACAGCGGTCAGGAAGGTGCCAAATTCATCGGTGAAAGGCCGTTCACTGACGTAACTGATCCCCTGCCGGAGCGCCTCCATCTCAGCCCGGTCCTCTTCCGGAGAATGGCTTCTGTAAGCCTCCATCAAACGGGAGGCTTTCATCTTCCGTGAAAAACCCAGGCGATCCGCCGCCGTTGCGGTATCCAAGATGAAATGGAATTGCCCGTCCTTCTCGATGAGGGTGTAGAGATAGGCAATTTGCGGAACCCCCCGGTGAAACTTGATCAACGGTTCCAGCACCCTCCGATATTCCTCACCACCTTCCTGGGAAGGGTCTGTCAACTTTTCATGCAAGTCTCCGTCAACCAACCCTGCGGCCGCCAGTGCCATCCGGAGCAAACCGTCTCTCACGGTTTGCTTCTGAGTCCTCATGGCTTCTGTGTATTGATAGGAAATCCCTGCCATCGCCGTGACAAAAACAACTAACCCCACGAAAACCGCCTCAAGATGAGGCCGGATTCCCAAAGGAAATTTTTTGTCGGAGTGTGGGGCGGGAGACAAAGCAGAAGAATGGTAGTGCAACTCAGGATGCTTCACAACCCCCGGCAAATGTCCGGGCTACTCG
Source organism: Chthoniobacterales bacterium (assembly GCA_014879575.1). Taxonomy (GTDB): domain Bacteria; phylum Verrucomicrobiota; class Verrucomicrobiia; order Chthoniobacterales; family Terrimicrobiaceae; genus QYQL01. Next base: position 70,079 of record JACSRU010000115.1, read on the forward strand.
AGTTTGGTCCGCAATCCCCTTGTGGCCGATGGAGGAACGAAAGGACTGACATCGCCACCAAGCCGGGCGACCTCTTTGACAATGCGCGAACTCAGGTAGGTATAATCCTCCTTGGGGGTGAGAAAGACGGTTTCCAGGCGCGGTTCCAACTTCCGGTTCATCAGCGCCATCTGAAACTCAAACTCAAAATCCGAAACCGCCCGCAGGCCGCGGATGACGGTAAAAATCCCCCGATCCCGCGCAAAGTCCACCAGGAGTCCATCGAGGGAAACGACTTCGACGGCGGGATTGTTCGCCGTGCTCTCCTCGAGCATCCGAATCCGTTCCTCGACCGTGAAGAGCGGATGTTTTCCCTCCCCCGTGGCCACGGCCACGATGACCAAATCAAAAAGTTGCGTCGCCCGGGAGATGACATCCAGATGCCCGAATGTCACGGGATCAAAGCTTCCCGGATAAATGGCGCCTCGGGGAGTCATGTCATTCCCACTCGATGGTTGCCGGGGGTTTGCTCGAGACGTCGTAGCAAATCCGATTCACCCCGCTGACTTCGTTGATCAGGCGCGAGGAGAGGCGGCCGAGAAGTTCATGGGGCAGGCGGACCCAGTCTGCGGTCATCCCGTCGTGGCTTTGAACAATCCGCAGGGCAATTGTGTAATCATAGGTCCGCTCATCGCCCATCACTCCCACGGAACGCACCGGCAGCAGGACGGCGAACGATTGCCAGACCTTGTAATACCAGCCGGACTTTTTCATCTCCTCGATCACAATCGCATCGGCCTCCCGCACAATGCGCAAGCGCTCGGGGGTGACGTCCCCAAGGATCCGGACCGCCAGGCCCGGCCCGGGAAACGGCTGGCGCTGGACAATCTCCTTCGAGAGCCCGAGTTCCGCACCGACGCGACGCACCTCGTCCTTGAAAAGTTGACGGAGCGGCTCGACCAGTTCGAACTTCATCCGCTCGGGAAGACCACCGACATTATGGTGGCTCTTGATGAGCGCGGCGGGATTTCCGGAAATGGAAACGCTCTCGATGACATCCGGATAGAGGGTGCCTTGGGCGAGGAACCGATAGCTGCCGGGAGCGGTCTTTTTGAGATCCCGGGCGGCGGCCTCGAAGACCTTGATGAACTCGTTGCCGATGATCTTGCGCTTGCGCTCGGGATCAACAACCCGCTTGAGTTTTCCAAGAAACCGCCGGGAGGCATCAATAGTTCGCATGCGGATCCGAAACTCCCCCGCAAACAACTTTTCCACGGCCGCCGCCTCGTCCTTGCGGAGCAGCCCGTTATCCACAAAAATGCAGGTGAGTTGGTCGCCGATCGCCTTGTGGATCAATGCGGCCGCCACGGAGGAATCCACCCCGCCGCTCAGGCCGAGGATGACTTTCCCGTTGCCAACCTGTTCGCGAATTTCCCGGCAGGTCCGATCAATGAACGATTCCATCGTCCAGGTCGGCTTCGCGCCGCAGATCTTGTGGACAAAATTCGCGAGGATCTCGTGACCGCGCGGGGTGTGGACGACCTCGGGGTGGAATTGCAGGCCAAAAATATTGCGTTTGGTATCCCCAATGACGGCATGGCGGGAATTTTCCGTCCGGCCGAGGACGCGGAATCCCGCCGGGAGTCGCGTGATTTTGTCGCCATGGCTGTTCCAGACATCCAATTCGGCGGGAAGTTTGTGAAAGAGGGCGCAGCGGGGGTCGCCCTTCAGTTTGCCGGGACCATATTCGCGACGTTCGGAGCGTTCCACCTTGCCGCCAAGCCCTTGGGCGATGAGCTGCATCCCGTAACAAATCCCCAGCACGGGAACTCCGAGGGAGTAAATTTTTCGGTCCACCTGCGGGGCATTTTTCGCATACACGCTTGCCGGACCTCCGGACAAAATGATGCCGGCGGGTTTCAGGGCGCGGAGAGCGGAGGCTTTGGTGTGGAAGGGAACAATCTCGGAATAGACGTGGCACTCCCGGATCCGGCGCGCGATGACCTGGGTGTATTGGGACCCGAAGTCGAGGATCAGGATTTTGTCACCATCGGGATGTTGAACGCTCATGAAAAAGGGATGCGAAAATTACTGGAGGGCAGCCACTGGGTTACTGGGTTGGACAAAGGATCAGCGGTAGTCGGCTCCGAAGGAGTCCGAAGTGGGATCATTCGGAACAATCTGGCCCCGCCCCTGCAGGCCATCCTGGAACCGATTTCCCACATCGCTTGCGCTCTGCTCCGTCACCGAGCAAGCGTTCAGGGTGAGGAGCAGACCGATGCAGAGGAACAAGAAGACGCCTTTCATCCGTCCGAGAATAATGATTTGCTCGGGTATGGCAAACAGGATTCCACCAGAAACCCTGCTGGAATTTTACCGGCAGGGAGTCTTTCCCATGGCCGGGCCGGGTGGGCTGCGGCTTTTTTCTCCGGATCCCCGGGGAATCCTCCCCTTGGAGGCGTTCCACATCCCCCACGGCACCCGACGGGCCTGGAGAAGCAGGGATTGGGAACTGCGCATGGACACCTGTTTCCCGGAAGTGGTCCTCGCGTGCGCGGAGCGCAAGGAAACATGGATTGATGAAACGCTCTATCGAAGCTACCTCGAACTTCACAAGGCCGGTCACGCACATTCCATCGAAATCTGGATCAGAGATCGCCTGGCCGGGGGGTTATACGGCGTCCGGCTCGGTGCGGCATTTTTTGGGGAGTCCATGTTTCATCGGGTGACCGATGCCTCAAAAATCGCGCTCTGCTGTCTCGTGGCTCTCCTGAGATCCGGCGGCTTCCTGCTTCTCGACCTCCAATGGGTCACCCCGCATCTCACCCGCTTTGGCGCCGTGGAAATCTCCCGGGAAGCCTATCTCAAAATGCTCACCTCCGCTGTCTCCACGAAGGCGACTCTGTCGGCGATGCCAGGGGACGCCGCCACGCTCGATCTCCTGTTGGGCGATCGGAACACCCGGCGATAGTTTTTCAGACCTTCCAGAGCTGAAGAACCCGAAGGTAGTTCGCGCGCTCGAACGCCGAGGAATCCGGGGAATTGCGATGGCTCAGGCAGCCGCGCATTTCCGAGATGTCCTGATAATCATGCTCCACCATCCACGCCGCGAAGTCTTTGATGAGTGCCGTCAGTGCCTGTGGTCCCTGCCGAAGCAGCAACGAAACCATCTGAAGGGTGTCGGCACCGGCCATGATCCCCTTGATCGCATCGTGAACCTTGTGGACTCCGCCGCTGAGAGAAAGGGAGAGAGGGGTTTTTCCGTGCAGAATCGCCATCCAACGCAGCCGGAGCAGAAGTTCGGAGGAGGTTGAGAGGAAAATTTTCGGCTCCACGTTAAGGTCTTCGATATCCAAATCCGGCTGATAAAAGCGGTTGAAAAGCACAAGTCCGTTCGCGCCGGCAAGCTGGATGTTCCTGGCCAGGTGCGGAAGGGATGAGTAAAACGGGGACAGTTTCACGGCGAACGGGATGGCAACCTTTTCGCGTACCCCGGCCACCACATCGAGCACGCGGGCCTCAATTTCCGGGCCGCTCTCGGCCTCATCGGTTGGCACCTCGTAAATGTTCAGTTCGATCGCATCCGCCCCGGCCTCCTCCATGAATTTTGCGTGGCCCACCCATCCCCCCGGAGTTCGGCCGTTGAGCGAACCGATCACGGGGATCGACAACCGGCTCTTCAACAGGGCGATGTGTTTGAGATAGTCCTCCGGGCCGAGCGAATACTCTGCGGATTCCGGGAAATAGCTCATGGCCTCCGCATGGGATTCCTCGAACGTCTCGGTGAAGGCCGTCATGGCCGAGGCTTCGCCGGTGAGTTGTTCCTCGAAAAGGGAATGCAGGACAATCGCCGCCGCCCCGTTATCCTCGAGACGACGCGCCGTGTCGAGATCGTCGCCAAGCGGGGAGGCGCCGACAACAAACGGGGATTCCAGTTCCAGACCGAGGTATTGGGTTTTCAGGTTCATGAGGTTTTCTCCGGAGTTCCGCCGCTGGCCATGCGACGGTAGGTTTCGTAGCGTGAAGCGATCTGATCCTGGGCATTGCGCGCAAGGGTTGCCGCACGCTCCTTGTTGGCCGACTCCAGCAGCCGATAACGGATTTCATTTTCGGTGAACCGGGCCAGCGGGAGTTTCGGTGCCGGGGAATCCAAAACCAGCGGGGAAAGTCCGGCCTCCAGACGGCGGGGATCATGTCGGTAAAGCGGCCAATAGCCGGTCTCGACCGCGAGCTTTTGTTGCTCGAGGCCTCGCGCCAGATTGTAGCCGTGCGCGATGCAATGGCTGTAGGCGATGATGAGCGAGGTGCCGGGATAGGACTCCGCCTCCGCGAAGGCTTTCAAGGTCTGGGAATCCTTCCCTCCCATGGCCACGCGGGCGACATAGACGTTCCCGTAGCTCATGGCATACAGCCCGAGATCCTTCTTGGCATTGGCTTTTCCGGAAGCCGCAAATTTTGCGATCGCTCCCATCGGGGTCGCTTTCGACTGCTGGCCGCCCGTGTTGGAATAGACCTCGGTATCCAGAACGAGAATGTTGACATTCTCCCCAAGCGAAAGCACGTGGTCGAGCCCGCCAAACCCGATGTCGTAGGCCCAGCCGTCCCCGCCCATGATCCACACGGATTTCTTGACAAGGTAATCGGCGAGTCCCTCAAGCCGTGCCCGGAAACTTTCCGGGACCAATGCCAGCTTTTCACGAAGTGCGACGACCCGTTCTCTCTGTTGCGCAATCCCCGCCTCCGTGGATTGATCGGCCTCCAGGATCGAGGCCACAAATTCCGCGCCCAGCGCATCCTTCGCCGCCAGCAAAAGTTCGCGGGCCTGGGTGTTTTTGTGTGTGACCGACAGCCGGAGACCGAGCCCGAATTCCGCATTGTCCTCAAAAAGCGAGTTCGCCCAGGCCGGGCCCCGTCCGTCGGAGTTCGTCGTATAGGGAGTCGTCGGAAGGTTCCCCCCATAAATCGAGGAACAGCCGGTCGCATTCGCAATGATGGCACGGTCGCCGAACATCTGGGTCATCAGCTTGACGTAGGGCGTCTCGCCGCAACCCACACACGCGCCGGAATACTCGAACAACGGGGTCATGAACTGGCTGTCCTTTACCAGGTCGGCCTTGAGTCGCGTGCGATCCGGTGCGGGAAGGGATTCGAAAAACGCGAAGTTCGCGCGTTCCCGCTCGCGGAGCGGCGCCAGGGGGGCGGCATCGAGTGCCTTGTGCTTGGCGTTTGTCTTGTCCTTGGCCGGACAGATGTAAATGCAAAGGCGGCATCCGGTGCAGTCCTCCGGCGCCACTTGGATCGTGTAACGCTGGCCGGTGACTTCCGGAGACCGGAAGGCCACGGACTGAAACCCTTCCGGCGCGGCGGTCAGCTCGGATTCGGGATAATATTTTGCGCGGATCGCCGCATGCGGGCACACGAGCACACACTTGTTGCACTGGATGCAGATCGCGGAATCCCAGACCGGAATTTCCAGGGCGAGATTTCGCTTTTCCCATTTGCTGGTGCCCGTCGGCCAGACCCCGTCGGGAGGGAACACACTCACCGGCAACTGGTCTCCGCGCCCGGCAAGCAGCGTTCCGGAGACCTCCCTCACAAAATCCGGCGCCTCGACCGGAATCGGGAACGGGCGCGGTGCGGTGGCCGTGGCGGCGTCCGGCACCTGAACTTCGTGGATGCCGGCCACCGACTTATCCACGGCGTTGCAATTCCGCTGCACAAGATCCGCCCCCTTGCGGGCGTAGCTCTTCTCAATGGCGGTCTTGATTTCGGAAATCGCCTGATCCAGCGGAAGGATGTCGCTCAATGCGAAGTAGGCCACCTGCATGATCGTGTTGATCCTGGCTCCCATGCCGGTCTCCTTGGCGATGCGATACGCATCAATGACAAAAAACTTCAACTTTTTTGAGAGGATCAATTCCTGGGACTCGTGCGAGAGGTGATCCCAGGCGGTCTCCGGCCCATGCGGAGTGTTCAGAAGAAAGGTCGCCCCCTCGCGGGCCGTTTCCAGCACCGGTTGCTGCTCGAGCAGATGGTATTGATGACACCCGACGAAGTCTGCGGCGGAGATCAGATACGGTGCGTGAATCGGATCGTTCCCGAATCTCAGGTGCGAGACGGTGACCGCCCCCGCCTTTTTCGAGTCATAGACAAAATACGCCTGCGCATGGAGCCCGAGCTTCTTGGCGATGATCTTGATCGTGTTCTTGTTTGCGCCGACGGTGCCGTCCGAGCCGAGCCCATAAAAGACCGCCTGATTGAAGGTCTGACCCGGAAGGTGGAATCCCGGATCGTAGCGGAGCGAGAGCCCGCTCACATCGTCCTCGATCCCGATCGTAAATTCCTCCCGTGGCTCCTCCGCCTGCATGTCGGCGAAAATTGCCAGTGCCATGGCCGGGGTAAATTCCTTCGAGGCCAGCCCGAAGCGTCCTCCGTGGACCTTTGGCAATTCCTTCCACCGCGAGCGCCCCCTGGCCCGGAGCGTCGAGGAGACATCGAGGAAAAGGGGCTCGCCAGGAGCCCCGGGTTCCTTCGTCCGGTCGAGCACCGTGATCTGCTTGACCGTCTCCGGCAACGCATTCAGAAAGGCCCAGGCATCAAACGGCCGATAGAGCCGGACTTGCAGGACGCCTGTCCGCTGCCCCGTGCTGTTCAGGTATTTTGATGTCTCCCGGAGCGTCTCCCCACCGGATCCCATCACCACCACCACCCGGTCGGCTTCCGGATCCCCGGTATAATCAAAAAGGTGGTATGTCCGCCCGGTCAGCGACGCAAACCGGAACATCTCCTCCTGCACAATCCCCGGCAACGCCGCGTAAAAGGGATTGGCCGCCTCGCGGGCCTGGAAAAAAGCATCCGGATTCTGCGCCGTCCCCCGAATGCTCGGACGGTCGGGCGTCATCGCCCGCTTCGCGTGCGCCTGGATCGCGGCCTCGTCCATCATGGCGCGAAGCACATCATCGGAAAGCAACTCCAGATCATTGATCTCGTGCGAGGTGCGGAAGCCGTCAAAAAAGTGCAGAAACGGCACGCGGGAGAGCAACGTGGACGCGTGGGCGATGCAGGCCATGTCGTGGGCCTCCTGGACGCTGGCCGATCCCAGCAGCGCAAACCCCGTCTGCCGGACTGCCATGACGTCCGAATGATCCCCAAAAATCGAAAGGGCGTGGGTGGCAAGCGTCCGGGCCGTCACATGCATGCAGAACGGCATCAGCTGGCCCGCCAGCTTATACATGATCGGGATCATCAAAAGAAGCCCCTGGGAAGCGGTAAAGGTGGTCGCCAGCGATCCCCCCTGGAGCATTCCATGAATGGTTCCCGCAGCCCCTGCCTCGGATTGCATTTCCACGACCTTCGGGACATGCCCCCAAAGATTTCCCTGCCCCTTCGATGCCCATTCGTCCGAAAGCTCACCCATCGGAGTCGAAGGAGTGATCGGATAAAGAGCGATCGTCTCACTCAGCCGATAAGCGACATACGCCGCCGCTTCGTTGCCATCCATGCTCCGTCTCGCTGCGCTGGTGCGTGTTTGCATGGAGTATAAGCTACGCTAATATAAGGATGCGTAAAGAAAAATTCGGTTAATACACGAACGTTTTTCCACGAGGCCGCGCGCCCGCCGCTCCATGGTGCGAGGTGCCTCTTCTGGAGGGACGACCTCCGTGTCGTCCGTCTCGGGCCGTGCCATCCCCGCCGACCGCCAGCGGACTCCAGGGCGCGGGGCACCGCCCTCCCCTTCACGGCACACAGTGCCACTTCTGGAGGGACGACCTCCGTGTCGTCCGCCCCGGGTTGTTCCATCCCCGCCACCCGCCAGCGGACCAGACGAATCTGGTCCCTCCAGGGTGCGGGGCGCCACTTACAACGAGATCACCCGGGCGGCGGTAATGTCGCTGTCCGCTGTGAGGCGGGAAAGGACGGCTGCATCGGGCAGGCTGTCAAGGTTCAGCAGGGTGAGCGCGAATCCGCCCTGTTCGGTGCGCGAGAGGCTCATGCTGGCGATGTTGATGTTTTCCTTTCCGAGAAGCGTGCCGATATGGCCGACGAGACCCGGCCGATCCTTGTTTTCAAGCAAAAGGACGACCCCAGAGGGGGTCACCTCGACGGGACGCCCGTTGACACGGACGATGCGCGGATCGTTTTTGGCGCCAAAAAATGTTCCGCCGACCGAAACCTGGCTTTCGCCGCTGAAGACCGCGACGTGGAGCCATTCGTTGAAGTCGGTCTGCTCGCTGGAGCGGATTTCTTCGACATTGAGTCCGAGCGTCGAGGCCATCGTGCGGACGTTGACGCTGTTGACTTCCTCGCCGCCGACATTTTTAAGAAATCCGGTGAGGATCGCCCGCGAGATCGCCTCGGTGGGCATCTCGACCGCCTTGCCGCCGTAGGTAATGACAATCCGGTCGTTTCTTTTGGGTGCCAGCTGGGCCACAAAGCGGCCGATCTTATCACCCAGTGTCAGGTAGGGTTTCACGAGGGCTGCCGTCTTGGCATCAATGCTCGGCATGTTGACCGCGTTTCGAATTTCCCCTTCGAGCAGGGCTGCGCGAATCGCCTGGGCAATTTCGATACCGACATTCTCCTGGGCCTCGGCCGTGCTGGCGCCAAGGTGCGGGGTGAAGACGATATTCGGCAGCGGACGCAGGGCAAAGTCCGCGGGAGGAGGTTCGACCTCGTAAACATCGAGAGCCGCCGCAGCAACCTGACCGGATTTGAGAGCCTCCCCCAGCGCGGCTTCGTCAATGAGTCCGCCGCGGGCGCAGTTCACGATCCGCACGCCTTTTTTGCAGAGCCCAAGGCACCGGGCATCCAGCATGTGCCGGGTTTCGTCCGTGAGCGGCATGTGCATCGTGAGAAAATCCGCCTGAGGCACGAGCGCATCCACTTCCTCGACCAATTCGACCTGAAGGCTGCGGGCCCGGGTGAGCGAAAGGTAGGGGTCGTAGGCGACAACCCGCATGCCGAACGCAATCGCCCGGCGTGCCAGCTCGGTCCCGATGCGGCCCATGCCCAGAATGCCGAGGGTCTTGTTGTAAAGTTCGACGCCCTCGTACTTTTTGCGATCCCACTTCCCGGCCTTCACGCTGGCATCTGCCTGGGGAATGCTGCGGGCGATGCTCATCAACAGGGAAAAGGCATGCTCTGCGGTGGAAATCGTGTTTCCTCCGGGGGTGTTCATCACAATAACCCCGTGGCGGGTGGCGGCGTCCACATCGACATTGTCCACACCGACCCCCGCCCGCCCGACCACCTTCAGTTTTTTGGCGGCATCGAGCACGGCGGCGGTGACTTTTGTCTGGCTGCGGACGACGAGGGCGGAGAATTCCGGGATCCGGGCGATCAATTCCGCTTCCTTGAGGCCGGTTTGGACGGTCACTTCGAGGGCTCCGCCGACGGCAAGTTCTTCGACGCCCCGTTGGGAAACCGGATCCGCTACGAGCACTTTCGGTAATGACATTTTCATTTTGAGAATTCTGGATTATCCATGAGATCGCCGGGTTGGGCGGTCGCGCAGGAATGCGTGTGATAAGCCCAAACCGCTTCAACGGAAAACCAATTTTTTATGCGCTGGTCATATAAAGTCGCCCGGGTGGCGGGCATTGATGTGAAAATTCACGTCACATTCCTGCTGATTCTGGCCTATTTCGGAGCCATTTACTGGCAACAAGGCGGCTTGGCCGGCGCGGTGACGGGCATGGGATTCACGCTTCTTCTGTTTTTGTGCGTGCTTCTCCATGAGTTCGGGCATGCCTTTGCCGCGAGGGCCTATGGGATTCGCACGCCGGACATCACGCTCCTGCCGATCGGCGGGGTCGCGCGGTTGGAGCGCATGCCGGACAAACCGGTGCAGGAACTCGTGGTCGCCATCGCCGGGCCGGCGGTAAATGTCCTCATCGCCGCCGGGCTTCTGATTTTTCTCGCGGCGAGCCTCCGGATGTCGGACTTCACGGAAATCGAGCAGGCCGGGGGTGGGATCCTGGAGAATCTTCTGGCGGTCAATGTCATTCTCGTTGCCTTCAATGCGATTCCCGCATTCCCGATGGATGGCGGACGCGTCGTGCGGGCGCTCCTCGCGATGGTCATGGATCACATCAAAGCCACGACCATTGCCGCGCGGATCGGCCAGGGGGTGGCGGTCCTCTTCGCGCTTGCGAGTCTGGGCGGACCCCTGCTTCAGAGCCTCGCGCCGGGCCTCATGCGCGGCACCTTTTTGGAGTCCTTCTCCGGGAATCCCATGCTCCTCTTCATCGCGCTCTTTGTGTTTTCCGGCGCCGGACAGGAACTGGCGTATGCGCGCGCCCGTTCCGTCGTCGGCAGGCGCACGGTTTCGGATGTCATGCATTCCGGGTTTGCCTCGATTCCAACCGGCACGCCGGTTGCCCATGCGCTGGCGTTTGCCAAAGCCGGTGCCCAATGGGCGTTCCCTGTGGTGGATCCCCATCTTCGGGCTGTCGGGCTCGTCGGTCTCCCGGCCCTCGAAAAGGCCGTGGCCGGGGGCTTCGGCGACCAGTTGGTGGATGACCTGGCCCTTCCGGCGGCAAGAATCCAGGGCGCCACGCCGCTCACGGAGGTCCTGGGTGCCATCGCCCCGCGCGTTCCTGTCATTGTCGAAAATTCCTCGGGGCAAATCGTGGGCCTCCTGGCGGTTTCCGAATAGGAAAGCGGGTCCGCACGGATTTTTTTTAACAGCAATTCCGTCGAAACCATCCAAGGTCGGAGGGTGCCAGATCGCCATGAATCAACCGGTATTTCGTCTGTCGGCGGGGAATCCAGGAGATGTTGCCCAAACCGGGAGCGGTACGTTCCACGTTCAGCCGAAGAAGCGCAGAGGGAAATTGGTCAAGACACTCCAAGGGAATGGTTGCCAAAGCGATCCAACCGTCTGTGCGCCGCAACACCCTTGTTTTCCATCGTCGATCAAGAAGAACCTCTTTGTTGTCAAGGAACCTGGCGCCGAACCTCCCAATGTAAAAATCCCTTGTGGCCCCGAAGCGGCGGGGCTCGATCGAAATTCGAACAAAGTCCGAATCCGCAAAGTTTTGCGATTGTTGCTGGGAAATTGCCGACGGAGGGACTTTGCATTTGATCCGAAAGAAGAGATTGCGGCCATCGTGAGCCGACTGCCAGCAAGTTTCCCAGCCTTCCATGTTTTGACCGCCGTTCGGAGCGAGGTGGCAGACAGCGGGGTCATTCCATTTCCGTTTTCCAGAACCCTGCATTTTCCTTGCGCACTCGTATGTGGTTTCGCCTGCCCGAGGTTCAAAGGCGGACAAACAACCTTTTTTCATCCGACGTTTCGCCTCGGGGAAATCCTTGCGAAGCAAGCTCTGGAGAAGACGTTTCCGCCAGCGGAGCTTTGCCGGAAAATACTTGTAGCCTTCCGCCTCGGAATGAAATCCGAGCCGTGAGTCGGCGCGTGAGAGTTTCTCCAGTTTTGTGGAATTCTCAATTTCCGCAACGACAAGTGCCTCCAGTTTTGCGAATGACTTTTCCCGCGCTTTCGGCGAGCACCGGGAATAAAGCCGCTCGCGCTCAGCATAAAACTTCAGCACATTGACTGCGCTGCGGATTTGAATGTGCATCGCCTGCGCGACCCCAATTTCCCAAACGCGATCTTTTTGCCGACGATATTTATTCAAGAGCGGCTCAAGGAGAAGGATCCCTGCGCTCCATGTGCGGAGCATTTTCTCACAAAGAGAGATCGCTTCGCCCAGGGTATGTTCAAAGCCGACGCATTCGCCCATACGGTCCCCGCTGGGCGGATAGCCGAGGAGCCAACTCGGAGCCATCGGGGTATTGACGGGATTCAGATGCAGAGGCCACACAACGGCGTCATGAACCGGACCATACCAGGCGAACGCCAGATTTGCCGGGAAATACCGGTAGGCCTTGCTGAAGAGCCGCCACGCTTCGGCTACGACAGACCCATCTTCCCCCCAACCAATCTCTGCCAGCCTTTGGAGAAAAGCCTTCTCGGTTTGCGGAAATGGTGCAAACGAGAGCTCGCCAGCGGCCTTCGTCATCAGGGACGGATAGCTCCCGAAATACCAGGAGTGCATGGCGCCGCTGACTCCCAACTCGTGCATGGTCCGATACTTCCGGAACAAATTTCCCGGCGCGGGCACGAAGGGAACGGTGGCGACTTCGTGCGAGCATCCCACTTGCAGCTTCGCCGACAGGCGTGCGCCTCGCGTTTTCAAAGCCTTCGCGCAATTCGCAAAAATGCAGCTCGGGCCGACATAGGCGAGCGAGTAATCGCGCACCCGGCGCGTCTTTCCGAGCTGTTCGAGCGTTCCCATGGACTCGAAGTTGTATTGGAAGGTAACGTTCTCCGGAAAATGCGCGGCGACCTGTCGGATCATTTTCTCCGCCTCGGCGATCCGGCGTTCGGAGCGGTCGGGGATGTAGGGGACATACAGCCACGAAATCAGTTCCGCCTCGGGATTCGCGCGATTCATCCCCCGCCGCAGGGGAGAAAGGGTGTCGTGAAATGTCTGCCACGGCTCGCGCTTCGAGCACCGCGGACAGTTGTTTTCGGAGAAATCCCAGAGCATCGCCGAGCGGCAATGCGTCGGACGTTCCCCCAGGTTGATGCCCATCAGTCCGCCCAACCCCGGCACCTGGGAAAAGAGGTGATACGCCGAGGTCTCCAGGTATTCCTGCGCCTCCGGACTGCTTGGACAGAAAAACGTGGTGTCGCCCTGACGATGCCCGCCCAACTCGGGGTGGCGGGCGAGGTCTTCCTGCGAGTTCAGATATTCCGGAACATTGCCGAACCCCTTCGGTTCGATGCAAAACGCATAAATCCGGATGCCGTGGCGCGCGCATTTCTGCACCACCCGGCGGAGCTTGGCCAGACGCCGCCCGCTATCCCGACCATGATCCGGGAAAAACCGCGACGGGCACAGGTCGCGGAAGTTGACCGTCAGCCACAGGGCGTTGACGCTCTCGTGTGCCAGGCGGTTCAGGTAGGCGTCCGGATAGTAGTCCACGTCATCCGCCAATTCATCGCGCTTCTTCGGCGGGCGATTGATCGGCCCAAAGAAACAACGCGAGAGCCGCGTGCGGATTTGTGGCTTCCGTGCGGTGACCCCCAGCGGTAAAAACGGACCGCCGGTGCGCAGGATTTCATCCTGCAAAAAGAATAGACCCCGTCGCACTCCCTCGCTGTCCCCCGCCACAATCGTGCAGCCGTCCCGCCGCACCTCCAGACGGTAGGCCTCGAGGGCTTCCGTTTCTCCAGGCCTCACATGGATCGAATACTCTCCCTTGCAGGAAATGCGCCCTGCGGTAAAAAACTGCCGGAGATCATCAAAGGCCGTCTCCAACACTCCGCCCGGATCGGGAAAGGACGACTGCACACACACGCCGCCCCTGAGCGAAACCTCCCCATGACGAAGCGGCTTCCTCTGCCACCGCAGCGATTCCCACAGCGGTGTCTTCAAATCCTCAACAAATCGCCACTCCTCCTCCGCAGGCTGGACCGGCTCGGACAAAACAAACCTCATAAAAACATCGCCTCCAAAATCGCAGCAGAGAATAAGGAGCCCACCGAAAGAGTCAAGCGATTGACTCTTGATCCGAAAAATCTGTCGGATCGGTTCGATCCGTCGGATTCCGCCGGGCCCTCGTTCCGCGCGTCACTTTGCGGTGAGAACCGCCGTGGACATCCGGGGGATGAACTCCGGTTGGAAGACATGTTCCGAAGCCGGGTTGTCTCCGGTGGGCTCTGTGACCAGTGCGACCAATTTTTCCGCGATTTCCGCCAGGGGCATGGAGACGCAGCTGAGGGGCACGGCACCGTAGCGGGCATAGTAGGTGTTTCCCGAGCACACGACGGACAGGTTCTCCGGCACGCGCAGTCCCCGGCTTGCGAGGGCAGACATGAGGACGTGGGCATGCGTGTCGTCCGTGGTGATGGCCGCTGTGGGCAGGGGATCGAGGCGGAGAAACTCCCCGGCCACGCAAAGCCCCCCCGCAAAGGTTTTTTCCGCACCGACGGCCTCCGTCGAAAACGTCTTTGGCAGGCTCACCGGGACCAGCTCGGCTCCGGGGTGGAGTTGCATGGCCTCCTCAATTCCGCTCCGTGCCTCCCGGCTCAGCCAGGAGCCGCGATGGTAGGGCATCAGGGCAATGCGACGGTGCCCAAGACCAAGCAAATGCTCCGCCGCCATGCGGGCGCCCTTGCGGACATTCACCGTGACAAATCCCCGGAGGGCTCCTGACGGATTGGGCAGACCCTTCGGCAGTGGCCCCCAAAAGCTGGTGGGGATGCCGGTGTCGCTGAACAGATCTTCCTGAAATTCCCCCAGCGGATTCATGGGCGGAGAAAACGAAACGATCCCCTCCGCCCGGTGGGCGGTCATGGTGCGGAACGAAGAGGCCTCGAGCTTTTCGTCCCACTGATGAAACTGCGCCTCCACCCGCAGGGACCGCTTCGCCGCCTGTTCATACAGCAGATCCAGCATCATGGAGTAAAACGGAATGCCCGAACAGGGCAGAATGACCCCCAAAAGCGCACTGCGTCCTCCCGCCAGTGCCCGGGCATGCGCGTTGGGCACATAGCGCCGTTTGCTTGCCAGTGCCCGAATCTTCGCCTTCATGCCCGCCGAGACCTTCGGGCTGTCCCGCAACGCCAGCGAGATCGTCGAGGTGTCCACCCCGAGTTCCCGGGCAAGATCCGCAAGGGTCCGCCTTCGCGGTGCGGAAGCGGGTTGGTCGCGCGACGACTTCCTCATGCGGCGAACCTTATTGTGGGGTGATCGGCTTTGTGGACTGGAATTTTTCCGACCCTGTCGTGAAGGTTTCGATGCGGTAAGTTTCGCCGGCCTTCATTTCGCGGGTGGGAATTTTTTCCTGATATTCGATCCGTTCCTTCGGGTTGATGATCACGATCCCCTCCTCGGGCTGGAAGGCCCGGTCGTCGGACCAGCGGTCCACCACGATTCCCTTCGAATCGTAGGTCAGAATGTCAATCCTCTGGGTCGTGGGATATTCCAGGCGGGAGAGTTTTTTTGTGTTGTTGCGGATCGAGTAGGTCACATTGACCTCCCGGCGGTCTTGGAGGGAGAAGGAGGACGGATCGACCTGCAGATTTTCCGTGGTCGGGGGTGTGCGGATCGGGCCGAGGTTTACGGAAGAAAACATGCCGCCGAAAAATTTTTTGATTTGGGTGGCGGCACTTCCCTCGGAGTTCCTGTTCTGGGGATACTCCGCGATCTCATCCTTCGGGTCGCTGCCGGCATATTCGATCTGATACGTGGCGGGGGAGACCCCGGGACTCAGAAAAAACGGGCTATTCTCGTCGGGGTTGGCGATGGCAAAGGCGGTTGCCGTGTCCACGGAGGCGGGCTTGAGCCTCTCCTGAGCCAGGAGGGGAGCCAGTCCGGAAGCCAGGAAAATGAGCAGGACGCGTTTCATGTCCGCAAGCCCTATCGCACTGTTGGAACGGTTGCAAATCCATTTGCTTCCCATAACATGGGGGGACATGCGCATCTTTCTCCGCCTTTTCGCCGTCCTCATCCTGCTTTTCCCCCTTGCCGCTTTTGCCTGGGGAAAGAAGCCCGCTCCCGTCAGCCTGAGACTTTTCTGCGAGGGGAATGAAAAGGAAGGCGAGTCGTTTGTCACGCCGATCGAACTGACAAATCCCCCCAAAAAAGTTTTTATGCGCAAGGTGCCGATCGTGACCGAGCGGGACATTCGCGCCTTCTATCCCTTCCCCGGTCGCGACGGGATGATTGGCGCGTATTTTCTTCTGGATCCGCATGGGGCCGACAAGCTGGAACAATTCACCACGGAGGATCGCGGGAAGCTGGCTGTGGTCGTGGTGAACGGCCGGGTGGCGGCCGCCTTGCAGGTTGAGCAGCGAGTTCAGGACGGCATTCTCTATGTGCCGGGGGGGCTCCTCCCCAACGAAATCGAGATGTTGGAAGCAAAATATCCCGTCATTGGTCGGGAGAAGGAATTCGGGAAGAAGCCGCCCAAGGAGAAAAAGAAATGATCCCGCGTCTGCTTGCGGCACTCGTCACCCTGTCCGGTGCCGAGGCCGCGCTTTTCGACTTCCCCACACAAAACCGCGCGCTGCTCGAAGGCCGCCCGCAGGATTTCTACATGTATGTGGAAAGAAATTTTGAGGGGAATGTCAGCCATCCGTGGGAGGGCGGGCAATTCGGTTTCGTCCGGGGGCCGCAACGGACGACCCAGGGCGTAATCTATACCTCGCTGCACGAGGGGGTTGACATTCTGCCCCTTCGGCGTGATGCCGCCGGGACGCCGTTGGATGATGTGCTGGCCTCTGCGGATGGCCGGGTCGTTCACGTGAGCCCGGAGCCGCGCGCCTCGAACTACGGCCGGTATATTGTCATGGAACATCTCATCGAAGGCTCGCCGATTTACACGCTTTACGCGCATCTGGCTTCCGCCGCGGTTGTCCCCGGCCAGATGGTCCGGCAGGGGGATGTCATCGGACGCCTGGGATTTTCCGGAGCGGGCATTGACCGGGAGCGATCCCACGTGCATTTCGAGATCGCCCTCCTTCTCAGCGAGAATTTTGAAGCCTGGTTCGGGGCGCGTTCGGCGGGGGATCCGAACCGGCACGGACTCTTCAACGGCATGAATCTCTGTGGAACCAATCCCTCCGACATCCTTGTCGCCGCTGCACGGGATCCCGGATTTCAACTTACGAGATTCCTCGGCGGCCTGGAGCCGGTCTTCAAACTTACGATCCCGAGTTCCCCGGATCTGTCCCTTCTGCGGAGATATCCCTGGCTGGTGGCGGGAGAAATCGCCAACCCGGACGCGTGGACAATCGCGTTTACAGGCACAGGGTTTCCGATTCGCGCGGTGGCCTCCCCAGGCCCGGTGAGCGAGCCGAAAGTTGTCTGGGCCAGGGAAACGCCCGGGACCACCTACTCGCAGGCCACTCGCGGGCTGGTGGGCGGCCCGGCCGGACAGCCGAGGCTCACGGAATCCGGGCACCGATTTGTCAGTCTCCTCCTTGCTCCCCCCGGTGCCCCGGAGGTCCCGGATGCCAGGAAAGTGCCTGTCCCAAAGAAGCCTCGGGGCCGATGACCGGGAAACCCCCCCCCAGAGAAAATTGAGTCCGCAGTTGTCAGGCGCGGAGAACCTTGTTACCAAATTTCCCAACCTGTATGGCTCTTGCTGTCGAACGTCCCAAACTCACGCTCTCTGAGCGGCTCTACCTCCCCGCGATTGCGGCCGGGTTGCTGATCACGCTCAAGCACCTTGTGAACCGGCTGACCGGACGCACAAAGGTCACGATGCAATACCCCGAGCAGAAGTGGGACGAGAGCCTCCCGGAGTGGTATCGCGGGGCTCCCACACTGGTCACTGACGAGTGGGGCCGGGAGCGCTGTGTGGCCTGCCAGCTTTGCGAGTTTATCTGTCCGCCACGGGCCATTACGATCAAGCCGGAGGAAATCCCGGTTGACGAACGCTGGGGCAAGGTCGAGAAGCGTCCGAAGGAATTTGATATCGACATGATCCGCTGCATCTACTGCGGGCTCTGCCAGGAGGTCTGCCCGGAACAGGCGATTTTCCTGCGCAAGGACTACTCGATCACCGGCTACTCGCGCGCGGATATGAATCATAACAAGGCAAAACTTTACGAACTGGGGGGGCTGATGCCCGGGCTGGTCAACAAGTGGAACGAAAAAAAGTAGCCGTCTCCGGATCCGCCTGTTAAAAAAACCGCCGATTGATCATGTCGCTCGCACTCTTTTGGATATTCGCCATCCTGACACTCCTTTTTGCCGTGGGGGTGGTGGTTTTCCGGAGTCCCGTTTCGAGCGCAATGAGTTTGGTGATGTCCTTTGTGGGGCTGGCTGCGCTCTTCGTCACGCTGGACGCCTTTTTTATCGCGGTGGTGCAGGTGCTCGTGTATGCCGGCGCCGTGATGGTGCTCTTTCTGTTCATCATCATGCTTCTGGACCTTCGCACGGAGGAACGGCGTCCGGTCAAGCTGGCGGCGTGGGCCGGTGGGGGGATTGTGCTCGCGGGGTTTCTTGTTGCAATAGCCCGGGTGATCTCCTCGCTTCCGGGAGCCACGAACACCAAGCCGGAAATCCTGCCAGGCCTCAACGATGTCGCCCAGGTCGGCGTGGCCCTCTTTCGGAACTTTAATCTTCCTTTCCAGATTATCGGAGTCCTCCTCCTCGTCGCCACCATCGGAGTGGTTGTGCTCAGCCGGAGGGAACTCAAATGAAACCAGGGAGCCCGATGTCACGCACGCCGGGAGAGCGGTTTCCCTTCGGATTCCGTCCTTCCTGCCACTCCCTTTTCTAGATCTGGAAATGCCGACACTTGCCCATTACCTCTATGTCAGCGGTGCCCTGTTCTCGATCGGCCTGCTTGGGGTGCTTTTGCGGCGCAACATCCTCATTATTTTCATGGGGTTGGAGTTGATGCTCAACGCCGCCAACCTTTCCTTGGTGGCCTTTTCGCGCTTTCATCCGGGTCTTGACGGACTTCCGGGCTACAATGCCCAGGTGCTCGTCTTTTTCATCATTACGGTTGCGGCGGCCGAGGTGGCGGTCGGGCTGGCAATCATCGTGGCCCTGTTTCGTGCCAAACAAACCGTCCACGTCGAGGATCTCGACACCCTGAAGTTTTGATGAACACACTGATTGCGCCCTGGATCATCCTTTTCACGCCACTCGCTGCGGCGGCAGTGATTCTCTTTGTTGGAAGGCACTCCAAGCCGCTCAGTGCCGGGCTGGCGATCGGGTCCGCCGCCGTCGGCTGCCTCCTGAGTTGGTGGCTGTTTTTGCAGCCCGATCCGGAGGAGGTCCTGCGTTTCCCCTGGATCGCGATCGGAGACTCCTGGCTCCAGATGAATCTTTCGATCCCGATCGGTGTCACGGTTGATCACCTCAGCAAGCTGATGCTTGTCGTGGTCACGACGATTGCGACGCTGGTCTTCACCTACTCCATCGGGTATATGAAGACCGAGGAGGGCTACTGGAGATATTTTGCCGGGCTGTCCCTGTTCCTCTTCTCGATGCTCGGGATCGTCCTTGCGGACAATTTCGTGATGATGTTCATCTTCTGGGAACTCGTCGGCCTGAGTTCCTACATCCTGATCGGACACTACTTCCGGAAGGATTCCGCCGCGGATGCCTGCAAGCAGGCCTTCATCGTCAACCGTGTCGGTGACTTTGGATTTTTGCTTGGGATTCTCTTCCTCTGGGCCGCCACCGGGACCCTCATGTTTGGGGATCTGACCTCCGGCAAGGGGATCGCGCTCTTTGCGGCGAATCCGATCTACCTGACGGTTGCCTGTCTTTTGATTTTTTGCGGAACGGTGGGGAAATCCGCGCAGATGCCCCTGCATGTGTGGCTTCCGAATTCCATGGAGGGCCCGACGCCGGTCTCCTCGTTGCTCCATGCGGCAACGATGGTGGCGGCGGGCGTCTATCTGCTCGCCCGGATTTTTCCGATCCTGGAGGCCGCCCCGCATGCGCTGGATGTCATCGCCTGGATTGGTGGCATCACCTGTTTTGCGGCGGCCCTCATGGCCACCCAACAGAATGACATCAAGAGGATTCTTGCCTACTCCACCATCTCGCAGCTCGGTTACATGGTCCTTGGCATGGCCTCTGCCAGTTCCGCGGACGTGTCGATGTTCCACCTCTTCACGCATGCGTTCTTCAAGTGTCTGCTCTTCCTGTGCGCCGGTTCGGTAATCGTCGGAATGCATCACGAGCAGGACATCTGGAAAATGGGGGCACTGAAAAACAAGATGCCAGTCACGTTTTTGATCATGTGCATCGGAGGTCTGGCGCTCTCGGGCTGTCCATTTTTCAGCGGTTACTACAGCAAGGATTTGATCATCGCCTGGGCGGTGGTGAAGTATCCGCTCCTCGGATGGCTCTCCGTCGCCACGGCCGGGTTGACGGCATTTTACACGGTTCGGCTTCTGACGGTTGTCTTTCTCGGCAAACCCCGCGGTGACCAGGCAAAGCACGCGGTGGAATCCCCGCTCGTGATGCTTGTGCCCCTGGCCTGTCTCGCCCTGCCATCGTTCATCGCGGGCTATCCGTTCATCGAAAAGCTGTTCTTCCATGTCGAGGAACCGACCGCCGTCCCGCATCTCCTCCACCCGGTTTTGCTCTTCCTTTTTGCAGTCGGCGTCGTCTCGGCGTTTCTGCTTTATCGCAATGCGGAAAAGGACCCGATTTTCATCCCGCTCTTCGCGAACCGACTCTACATCGACAACCTTTACGACTGGCTTGTAAAAAACATCCAGGGGAGGGGAGCGGCGGTTCTTTCCTGGGCCGATCGTTGGATTGTGGATTTGTTCATTGTCCAGATCCCGAGTAAAATCGTCTGGGGCAGCGGGTTTGTGCTCCGGTTTTTCCAAATCGGAAACATTCAGGCCTACGCCTTTTTCTTCGGTCTCGGGGTCATCGGGCTTGTCCACTTTTTAATTTTCCGATGACTCAGGTGAGCCCACTCCTTTTTCTGATCCTCGTCCCGCTGGTGGCCAGTGCCTTTATCTTTGTCGGCTCGTCGGCCCGGAGGACCGCGCTCATTGCCTCCCTCGTTAACCTGGTCTTCGTCCTGGCACTGTTCGCGGTTTTCCAGACGGGAGATGCTTCCTACCAGTTCGTCTCTTCAACGCCTGTGATTCCCTCCCTGGGGATTGCCCTGACCCTGGGGGCGGACGGCCTGAGCCTGATCATGCTCCTGCTCACGGCCTTGGTGACGGTGGCGGCGGTGGCGGTGGCCCGCACGCCCGATAAAAATGCCGGTTGGTTTTACGCCTCGCTGCTCTTTATCTCAGCCGGGGGTCTCGGTGCCTTTGCCTCCATTGACCTCTTTTTCTTTTACATGTTCCACGAGCTGGCGCTGATTCCGACATTCCTGCTGATCGGTATCTGGGGCTCCGGCGACCGCCAGGCTGCGGCCTGGAAGGCGACTATTTACCTTGCGCTCGGCAGCTTTGTCCTTTTGCTGGGCTTGATTGGTCTTTATCTGATCCAGCCCGAAGGCTCGCGGACGTTCGATCTGCGCTCGGTCATCAGCATGGCCGGTCTCGGAGTGCTCGGGGATGGGACATGGGTTTACCTGCTGCTCCTGCTGGGTTTTGGAATCTTGGTCTCCCTGTTTCCCTTTCACACCTGGGCGCCACAGGCCTACGCCAGCGCCCCTCCGCCGGCAGCCATGCTCCACGCGGGCGTCCTGAAAAAATTCGGTCTCTATGGTTTGATTCGCATCGCCTCTCCGATTCTTCCCGAGGCGGTGACGCAATTTGCCAACCTTCTGCTCATCCTCCTTGTGGGAAATCTCCTGTATGTCGGCTATGTCACGATCTCGCAGCGGAAGCTGGACTGGATGCTCGGCTACTCGAGCGTCATGCACATGGGCTACATCTTCCTCGGATTTGCCGCCCTCAATGTCTTCAGCATCACCGGAGCCTCCCTGCTTCTGTTTGCGCACGGCCTTTCGATTGCCGCACTTTTCGCGCTGAGCGGGGAATTGCGCGAGAGAACCGGAACCCTCGATCTCGCGGAGTTCGGGGGGCTTGCCAAGCCGATGCCGTTCTTCGGACTTCTCTTCGGATTCGCCTCCTTCGCCGCCATTGGGCTTCCCGGTTTCGTGGGGTTCCCCGGCGAGTTGCTTGTCTTTTTTGGCGCATTTGCCGGGGGCGAACCGCTCATGGATTCCGTGAACGGAGTGGAAATCTTTGCGCTCAACAACTTTCAAATCGCCACCGTATGCGCGGTGTGGGGCGTGGTGATTTCCGCCATTTATATGCTCCGTGCCTACCGCCGCATTTTCTTTGGTCCGGTGAGTGACCGATGGAAGGGGCTGCCGGAGATTTCCGGGGTGCCGCGGGTCGCCATTGTCACGCTCCTCGTGGTGATGCTGGTTACCGGATTCTTTCCCAATCTTCTCATCAGACTCCTCGCGAGCACCTCTCTCTGGTTATGACGCCCAGCTTTCCCATCGAATTTTGCGTGCTGTTTCTCGGGGTCGTCCTGCTGCTGGCGGATGCGTTTTTTCCGGACATGGACAAACGCAAGCTCGCCCACATTGCCCTCGTCTGGCTGGGGGGATTCCTTGTTGCCACCTTCTTTTTGCGGCCCGCACTGCTCTGGGCAAGCCCCGCCGGTTTCTATCTTGCCGATCCGCTGGGCATTTTCTTCAAACAATTCGCGCTCGTGGCCACCATGCTGACACTCGTCCTGGCGATCGAATATGCGCCGGTCGTGGAGCGGGCGATCCCCGGCTCGAAACCCGGCGCGGGTCTCGGCGAGTTTTTTATCCTGCCCGTCTTTACATGCGCGGGCCTGATGTGGATGGCGTCCGCCGCGGACTTCATCATGATTTTTTGCGCCCTTGAACTGGTGACGATCTCCTTCTATATCCAGGTCGCCTATCTGAGGAAATGTCCGGCGAGCCTCGAGGCCGGAACCAAATTCCTGATTCTCGGCGCCCTCTCCACCGGGTTCCTTGTTTACGGGATCACCTGGATCTACGGATTGTCCGGGCAGACCGGACTCTCGGCGATTGCCGGCGCATTTGCCGGTATTCCCGCCATCCCGCAGTCCAGTCAGACGGCATTGCTATTTGGCCTGGGCCTGGTGTTGGTGGCTCTCGGCTTCAAGGTGGCGGCGGCTCCTTTTCAATTCTGGGTTCCGGACGTCTATCATGGTGCGCCAACTCCTGTGACCGCCTTTCTTTCCGTGGGGTCCAAGGCGGCGGGTTTCGTGGTATTGATGCGTGTGCTGGGGCCGTTTCTCACGGTTCCGGAAATCGAGACCCGGGTCATTACGGTGCTGCAGGTTCTTGCCGGGATCACCTTGATTTACGGAAATCTCGCAGCCATGCCCCAGACAAATCTCAAACGGCTTCTGGGATACTCGAGTATTGCGCACGCCGGATATTTGCTCATGGGCGTTGCGAGCGTCGGCTCTCCGCTGGCCGGGAGGGCGATTGTTTTTTATCTGGTCGGCTATCTCCTGATGACCTTCCTGGCGTTTCTGATTCTCATTCCGGTCGCGAAGGCCGCCGGGGGCGACGATATTGCGCATTTTAATGGATTGGGACGCCGATCCCCCGGTCTGGCTCTGGCCATGCTCCTCGCGATGCTCTCGCTGGCCGGTCTGCCGTTCACCGTCGGCTTCCTCGGGAAATTTTTCATCTTCGAGGCCGCAATGCAGGAACAACAATACTTCCTGGTCGCCATCGGAGTCGTGACCGTGGCCTGTGGGTTCTACTACTATCTGAAAGTCGTCCGCGCGATGTATTGGCAACCGGTGCCTGTGGATGCCGCGCCCGTGGAGTTTTCTCCCCTCGGCCGCTTTGCCGCCGCGTTTCTGGCTGCGCTCATCCTGATTGTGGGAATCTTTCCCAAGCCCATTTTAGATATCCTGCCCTGAATCATGCCGGCTCTCGACAAACCGCTCAGCGAACTCCGCACCTACCTTGGGATCAATCCGAAACCTGCGGATTTCGATGAATACTGGGCTCGCGCGCTGGCGGAGTTGGATTCGATCGCCCCCGATCCGGAGCTGATTCCCTGCGATGCCCTGGGAGCGAGGGGAGTCGAAACATTTGATCTTTATTTTCAGAGCGTGGGCGGAGCGCGGATCTACGCGAAATACCTGCGGCCCCGGCAGCCGGCAAAGCCCGGTCCCGGACTTCTCCTTTTCCACGGCTATTCCGGCCAAAGCGGCGACTGGCAGGACAAACTTTCCTTCGTCGGGCAGGGCATGGCGGTCGCGGCGTTGGACTGTCGAGGTCAGGGCGGTCGGAGCCAGGATCCCGGCGGCGTCCGGGGCAATACCTTTCGCGGTCATATTATCCGCGGCCTGGATGAGTCGCCGGACAAACTCCTGTTCCGGCAGATTTTCCTCGATACCGTGCAGCTTGCGCGCGTTGTGTCCGGATTTTCCGAAGTCAACGAACTCTTCTGCATGGGAGGCTCACAGGGTGGCGGTCTCTCGATCGCCTGTGCCGCCCTCGAACCCCGCATCCGTCGCTGCGTCTCCATATTCCCATTTCTTTCTGACTACAGGCGCGTGTGGGAGATGGACCTCGCCAAGGATGCCTATCTCGAACTCCGGGACTACCTCAGGTGGTTTGATCCGCTCCATGAACGCGAGGAGGAGATTTTTCGCACTCTGGGCTATATTGATGTCCACCACCTGGCGCCCCGCATTCAGGCGCGCGTCCTCATGGCACTGACCCTGATGGATACGATCTGTCCGCCATCGAGTCAGTTTGCCGTCTTCAACAATCTCTCCACGGAAAAAGAATCGGTGATCTATCCCGATTTCGGGCATGAGTCTCTGCCGGGCTTCCCGGATCGCGCCTTCCGCTTTCTGACCGCTGAATAAAAAACCCGGACCGTCGCCGGTTCTATTTCGTGGCCTCCGAAATCACTCGGGATCGTAGTTGAGGTAGGGACGCAGCCATCTTTCCATTTCCAGAACAGACAGACCCTTGCGCGAAGCGTAGCTCTCGACCTGGTCGCGCCCAATTTTTCCGACGGCAAAATATTTTGCCTGCGGATGGGAAAAAATGAGTCCGCTCACGCTGCTCCCCGGGAACATGGCCAGACTCTCCGTAAGTTGGATTCCCGTGTGGCGTTCGACATCGAGGAGCCTCCAGAGCGCCCACTTCTCCGTGTGGTCCGGTTGGGCGGGGTATCCGGGGGCGGGACGAATGCCCCGGTATTTCTCGCGGATCATTTCCTCGGAGGTCAGGTTTTCTGTCGCGCCAAATCCCCAGAGATCCCGGGCTTTTTTGTGGAGACACTCCGCATACGCTTCGGCAAAACGGTCGCCGAGTGCCTTGGTCATGATCGAGAGGTAATCGTCGTGGTTTTTCTCGTAAAGGCCGGCGACATCATGCACTTCGGGGCCGGCCGTGACGGCAAAGGCGGCGATGTGATCCGGCTTGCCGACAGAGTCCGGGGCGATGAAGTCCGCGATGGAGAAGTTCGGCTGGCCAGCAGGCTTTTTCAGTTGTTGCCGGAGGGCGTGGAGAACCTCGATCGGCTGTCCGGATTCCCCAAAAAGCTGGATGTCCTCCCCTGTGCTGGCGGCGCGCCAGAATCCCAGAACCCCGCGCGGACGGAAAAGATTTTTGGAGACGATTTCCTCGAGGAGCCTCCGGGCATCGTCATAAAGCTTCCGGGCTTCCGGGCCGATATTCGGATCATCCAGGAGGGCGGGAAAGCGTCCGCGCAACTCCCAGGCATGGAAAAAGGGAGACCAGTCGAAATAGGAAACAAGTTCGTCCGGCGGGATATCCAGCGGAATCACGCCGAGGCGGGACGGCTGGGCGATATCCGACCAATCGGCCTGGAATTTGTTGTTTACGGCGTCCGGGAAGCTGAGCTGGGGACGCTCAGATTGTTTGCCCGCGTGAACCTGGCGGAGCTTTTCGTAATCCCCCGCAAGTTTTTCGAGGAACTCCGGCTTTTTTTCCGGACTGAGCAGGGCACTGACGACGTTGACCGAGCGGGAGGCATCGAGGACATGGACGACCCCCGGTGCGTAGTGTTGGGCCACTTTCACGGCCGTATGGGCCCGGCTGGTCGTGGCTCCGCCGATCATCAGGGGAAGTGAGAATCCCTCGCGCTGCATCTCCCTCGCGACATGGATCATTTCATCCAGGGACGGGGTGATGAGTCCGGAGAGACCGATGATATCGCAGTTTTTCTCGCGGGCCGTGGCGAGGATTTTCTCGCAGGGCACCATCACCCCCATGTCAATGACTTCGTAGTTGTTGCAGGCCAGGACGACGCCGACGATGTTCTTGCCGATATCGTGTACATCGCCCTTGACCGTGGCCATGAGGATTCGGCCCTGCGAGCGGGCATCCGGATTCGCCGCCCGCTCGGCCTCCATGTGGGGTGTGAGCCATGCGACCGACTTTTTCATCACGCGCGCGCTCTTCACGACCTGGGGCAGAAACATTTTTCCGGCACCAAAGAGATCTCCCACCACCTTCATTCCATCCATGAGCGGTCCCTCGATCACAAGCAGACCGCGTTTGTATTTGGCGAATGCTTCTTCCGTATCGACATCCACAAAATCCACGATGCCCTTGATCAGTGCGTGTTTGAGGCGCTCCTCGACCGTGCCCTCGCGCCAGGTGAGATCCGCCGTCGGCGCGGATCCGCCGCTGGCACGGGCCTTGATCGTGTCCGCAAACGTGACGAGGTGTTCCGTGGCATCGGGGCGGCGATTGAGGAGGACGTCCTCGATCAGGTCGCGCAGATCTGCGGGAATCTCCTCGTAAACGCCCAGCATCCCGGCGTTCACGATGCCCATGTCGAGCCCGGCCTGGATCGCATGGTAGAGAAAAACCGCATGCATGGCTTCGCGCACGGGGTTGTTGCCCCGGAAGGAGAATGAGACGTTGCTGATGCCGCCGCTCACCCGCGCATGGGGAAGATTGGCCTTGATCCAGCGCGTGGCCTCGATGAAATCCTTGGCGTAGTTCGCGTGTTCCTCAATGCCGGTGGCGACGGTGAGGACGTTCGGATCGAAGATGATGTCCTCGGGCGGAAAGCCCACCTCGTCCACCAGGATCCGGTAGGCCCGCTCGCAGATGGCGATTCGCCGCTCGTAGTTGTCGGCCTGCCCGTTCTCGTCAAACGCCATGACGACAGCCGCCGCCCCATACCGGCGGACCAGGGTGGCTTGTTGGCGGAATTCCTCCTCGCCGGATTTGAGCGAGATGGAATTGACGATCCCCTTGCCCTGCACGCACCGCAGACCGGCTTCGAGAACCTCCCATTTCGAGGAGTCAATCATCACCGGAACCCGTGAGATATCCGGCTCGCTGGCGATGAGGTTCAGAAATTTCGTCATGGCAGCCACCCCGTCGAGCATGCCTTCATCCATGTTGACATCGATGACTTGTGCTCCGGCTTCGACTTGCTGGCGCGCGACGGCGACCGCCTCGTCGTAGTTCCCCGCAAGGATCAGTTTGGAAAATTTTGGGGAACCGGTGATGTTCGTGCGTTCGCCAACATTGATGAAGGCGATTTCCGGTCGCGCGGTAAAGGGCTCCAGTCCGCTAAGGCGGAGGGTTGTTTCGCGATCCGGGATTTTTCTTGGGGGCATCTCCTTCACGGCATCTGCCATGGCGCGGATGTGATCCGGCGTGGTTCCACAACAGCCCCCCACGATGTTGAGCCAGCCCTGTTGCGCCCAGTCGAGGATTTGCGGAGCCAGGGACTCCGGGGTCTCCGGGAATCCCGTCTCGGAAAGCGGATCCGGCAGCCCGGCATTCGGATACGTGCTCACGTGGAAGGGGGCAATCCGCGAGAGTTCCTCGATATACGGACGCATTTCGCGGGGGCCGAGCGCGCAATTCAGACCGATCGAGAGGAGCGGAAAGTGGGACATCGAATTCAAAAACGCCTCGACGGTTTGCCCGGTGAGCGTGCGGCCGCTCAGGTCGGTGATCGTGCCCGAGACCATCACCGGGAGCACCGGGTGCCTGGTGAAAAACTCCGTGATCGCAAAGAGCGCGGCCTTGGCGTTGAGCGTGTCAAAAATCGTCTCGACGAGGAGAATGTCCACCCCCCCGGCCACGAGGTGTTCCACCTGCTCCAGATAGGCTGCCGCGACTTGCTGGAAGGTGACTTCCCGTTTGCCCGGATCGTTTACATCGCGCGAGATCGAGAGGGTCCGGTTGAGCGGCCCAATCGCCCCGGCCACGAAAACCCGCCGGTCGGTGCAGGCATCCGCCGCCTGCCGCGCCAGCTTCGCCGCCTCGCGGTTCAACTCGGGAACAAACGCCTCAAGCCCGTAATCCGCCTGCGCAATGACCGTCCCGCTGAAGGTATTGGTCTCGATGATGTCCGCCCCGGCGGCAATGTATTTGCTGTGGATTTCACGGATAACCTCCGGACGCGTGAGCACCAGGAGGTCGTTGTTTCCCTTGAGATCCTGCCCCTTCCAATCGGCAAATCGTTCGCCCCGGTAGTCCGCCTCCTGGAGCTTGTATCTCTGAACCATTGTTCCCATCGCTCCGTCTAGGATGAGAATGCGTTCGGCCAGAAGTTCGCGAAGTTGCTTTTCGATGGATGAAATCATGAAGAAAAAGACACTCTACCCGCTATCGCGCGGGATCAAACCGAAAAAATCCGGAACAAGGTGCGCCTCACGGCCATTTCTCTGGCACGTTTCGAGAAAATATTAATATGTCATGCCTGACCCCTTGTTCCTCTCCAGTCGAACGGTTCAGTAGGAATAATTGTCCGGAAGCTGAAAGGCGTTCTCGATGACTCTCACCTCGCCGGAGGGGCCGGTCAGGACTTCGACCACATCGAAACGAAAGGTGATGTCCGGCATGTCGAGGAGACGCAGCCATTTCATCGCTCCGCGGATAATGAGACGTCGTTTTTTTTGATCAACGGCATCCAACGGACGGCCGAACTCCTCCGAGGATCGGGTCTTTACTTCGACAAAGACGAGTTCCTTTCCCTGGCGGCAGACGATGTCAACCTCCCCGCCTCGCGGGGCACGAAAATTTCTTCGGAGGATCTTGTAGCCGTGTCGGCGCAGGTGGCGGACGGCAATTTCCTCGCCCATCCGCCCCAGACGGATGTGGGGTGCTTCAGAAGAGTTCCGCCTGTGCAACCGGCGAAAAACTTCGGCGATGAATCGGGCAGGGGCCATGCTCGCGGAGTTTGGCAAGGTGAGCGGGTGTTGGATAGCCTTTGTGTGCGGAAAATCCATATTCGGGATACTTCGCATCCAGCGCATCCATCGCCCGGTCCCGCTCGACCTTGGCAATGATACTGGCGGCGGCAATGCTCAGACTGAGCGCATCCCCGCCGACCAGCGCGGTTTGAGGGCAGGGAAAATCCGGGACAGGCAGACCGTCAATGAGAGCGTGTTCGGGGAGGGGCTTGAGCGAAAGGAAGGCCTGGCGCATGGCCCGGTGAGTCGCTCGCAGGATGTTCCAGCGATCCACCTCGTTGTTGTCCAGGTGGGCGGAGGCCCAGCGCACCCCCGGCGATCCCGTCAACGCGACATAGAGCATGTCCCGCTTTGTCGCCGATAATTTCTTGGAATCATCCAATCCCGGCAGATGGAAACCCGGCGGCAAAACAACAGCCGCCGCAACCACGGGGCCCGCCAAGGGCCCCCGCCCGGCTTCATCAATGCCCGCCACGGAAGGGATTCCGCGCCGGACCAGAAGCTCCTCCTGCTCGAAGGAGCAGGGCATTTACGCCCGATCAGACTTTTCCTTGACCGTCGTGGCCGATTTGCCCTTGCGGCTGCGCAGATAGTTCAGCTTGGAACGACGCACAGAGCCTTCCCGCTCGACCTCGATTTTCGCGATGCGTGGCGAATGAAGCGGAAAAACCCGCTCAACCCCTTCGCCGTAGGAGACACGGCGGACAGTGAAATTCGCGTTGAGGCCGGTCCCCTTGCGTCCGATCACAATGCCGGAATAAATTTGGATGCGCTCCTTGTCCCCCTCGATAACGCGGGTGTGGACCTTGACGGTGTCGCCAACTTTGAAGGCGGCGACTTCTTTCTTCAACTGTTCGCTTTCGATCTTCTCAATGATGCTCATGACTTGAAAAACTGGAACTGTTCACTATGAACGGTCCCGGGCGGGGTGCAAGAAGGATTCCAGATTATTTCACGAGTGCGAAGGAGGAAGCCCCCCTATCAGGAAATTTGGCCTGCCTGGGGACTTTCCCTCTCCCCGGGCCAATTCCACAAGGCTGCCGGGCACCAACCCTACGAGCGACAGGGTCCAAGGCCCCGCCGGAGAAGATTCTCAAGGGCGTCCAGCCACCGGGGATGTTCGTTCAGGCAGGGGATGAGGTCGAATTCCCGTCCACCGGCCTCCAGGAAGATGTCGCGTCCGCGCATGGCAATTTCTTCGAGGGTTTCGAGGCAGTCGGCGACGAAGGCCGGGCAGATCACGAGCAACTTTTTCACGCCGGTTTCCGCGAGGCGGGTGATTTCCAAATCGGTATAGGGCTTCAGCCAGGGATCCCGACCGAGGCGGGACTGGAAGGCGACCGAATACTTTTGCGGAGGCAGTCCGGTTGCTTCGACAAAGGCGCGGACTGTCGCAAAGCATTGGGCGCGGTAACAGGTGGCGTGTGCGGGCGATGCGGTTTCGCAGCAGTTGGGTGTCGCCAGACAATGGGTGCCACTGGGATCTGCTTTGCGCAGATGGCGCTCGGGCAGGCCATGAAAACTGAACAGCAGATGGTCATAGTCGGCGGCAAGATGATCCGCTGCGCTGGCGGCCAGCGCCGCGATATAGTCCGGATCCGCAGGATAGGGCTCCGCGTTGGTCAGCTTCATGCCGGGAGCCCGTTGGGACGCGACTTCTTTTGCCCGGACCACGGCCGTCTCAAAGCTGGACATGGCATAGTGCGGAAAGAGCGGGAGGACAAAGAGGTCGGTGACCCCCTCATCCCGCAGGCGCCCGATCGCGGAGGCGAGGGAGGGGTTCTGGTAGCGCATGGCCAGTTCGACCACGACGTTCTCTCCAAAACGACGCTGCATTTCACGCTGCACGTTGCGGCTTGTGACCACGAGGGGCGAGCCTTCGTTCGTCCAAATTTTTTCGTAGGCTTCGGCGGATTGTGCCGAGCGGGCGGGAAGGATGGCGAGATGGACCACCCACCAACGGATCAGCCACGGGGAGTCGAGCACGCGCGGATCCATGAGAAACTCGCGGAGATACTTCCGCACATCGCCCACGGAGGTGGAATCCGGTGATCCAAGGTTTACCAACAACACGCCCTGCTTGCTCATGCGGGGGCAGACTGACCGGATGCGGAGGCTTTTTCAATCCGTTCCGCGACCTGGCAGCCGGAAATTATCGAGTCGCCGAGCGAGATCCCGTCGCGGTAGTGGCCCGCAAAGTAGAGACCGGGAGCTTCCGCCTCGGTGGCGTCCAGAAGCTTTCGGTAGCGGCCATAGCCAAGGTTGTATTGCGGGATGGCCCGCGCATAGAGCGCGCAATGCTGGAAGGTCGGGCGTCCGTTCACGCCGAACAACTTTTTCAAATCCCGAAGTGTGACTTCCACCAATTCCGGCTCGGGCAGTGCCGCCAGTTCCGGGTGGCGCTCCCCGCCGACATAGCTCGTGAGCGTGAGATGGCCGGCTGGCGCACGGTTTGGAAACAGGGAGGAGGAAAAGATCGTGCCGAGAATGCTGAAGCCCTCGACTTTCGGGATCAACGCCCCGAATCCCTGACAGGGATGCCGCACATCCTCACGCCGGAAACCAAGCACCACACTCGCCACCGGTGGATGCCGCACTCCGGAAAATGACGACAGATCCAGCAGCCTTCCCGACGACCCGATCGGCAATCCGGCGAGTTGATGGGCGGTGCCCGCGTAAACAACGACGTCGTGTCTGGCCGAAAAATCCCCGTCGGGATGGCTGAGGGCGAGCGTCCATCCCCCGCCATCCCTCGTGAGCCGTTTGACAGAGGTGCGCCGCTTGACCGCGTCCCCCAGTTGTTCCCCCAAGGCATCGGGAAGCGTCTGCAACCCCTCGTCGAACGAAAATTTCGGCGCGCGGTCCTTGGCGACTTCCCGACGTTTCCTCCGCTCCCGGGCTCCGAGAATCTGACCTTTGACAAGCGAGCCGTATCGGGCTTCCAGGGCGGCGAGCTTGGGAAACGCCTGCTGGAGCGACAGGTTGGCAGGATCGCCCGCATAGACGCCGGCCACCATGGCATCAATGGCATGGTCGAGGAATTCCTGGCCCAACCGCCGCCGGACAAACGCCGCAATGCTCTCCTCGGCGCCATCCCGCCGGGGCGGCACAAAGGGTTCGCGCAGCACGGCCAGCTTGGCGCGAAACGTGAAAAGTTCGGTCGTGAAAAATTCCAGCGGCGATCCGGGCATTGCCATGGGCCGCCCGTAGCGGACCACGTAGCGCGCGCCGGCCTCCGGCGCGGGAAAGATCCGGCGGGATTCGAGTCCCGCATCGCGGACAAGTTGAGTGATTTTTGGCGAGGTCTCAAGGATCGTGTTTGGCCCGAACTCCGCAAGGTAGCCGTCCTTGCGCAGCGATTGGATCACGCCGCCGATCCGGGGGCTCGCCTCGTAGAGCGTCACGGGAAATCCCGCCCGCCGGAGTCTGAACGCTGCGGTCAATCCCGTGATGCCCGCTCCGATGATTGCGACGGATTGCATCAGACGGTCTTCGAGTGCTGTTTTTCGCCGACGGGAGCAAGCAGGTTGTCAAAACACATCGCGATATTCCGGATGAAGAGCCGTCCGCTGTCGGTGACGACAAGGCCGCCCGGCGCGCGCCGCACGAGCCCGTCGGCCTGAAAGGGCTCGAGGGCCTCCAGTTCCTTCGCGAAGTGGCCCGCGAAATCCAAGCCCAGCTCCCGCGACAATTCTGTAAAATCGAGGGACAGATCGCACAGGATGCGACGAATCGTTTCGCGCCGGATCTTGTCCTCTCCCGTGACGAAACACCCGCGCTGCCACGGCGGCTTCCCGGCCTCCACCGCTTCCCGATACTTTGGGAGGTCTTTTTCATTTTGCCAGTAGGCGTCGGGGATTTGGGAAATGGCGGACATGCCGAAGGAATAGATGTCCGAACCCGAACAGGTGCTGTAGCCCTGAAAATTTCTTTGGAGCTGTTTGTTGCTCTGGGCGAGCGCGAGCTCGTCGTCCGGACGCGCAAAATGGTCCATCCCGATATAGACATACCTCCCGTTGGCCGTGAGTTTTTCGATGACCATCTTGAGCAGTTGGAGCTTGGTTTCCGGAGCGGGCAGGATTTTCGCCTCAAGGATTTTTTGGGCGGGCTTGATCCACGGCACATGCGCGTAGCTGAACACGGCCAGACGGTCCGGCTGCATGTCCAGAACCACGTCCAGTGTTTCGCGGAAAGTTTCCGGGGTCTGGTGCGGAAGTCCGTAAATGAGGTCGAGATTGATCGAGCGGAAGCCGAGTTCGCGCATCCAATCCAGTGCCTGCTGCGTCATTTCCCGGGGTTGAATCCGATGGATCGCCTCCTGCACCCGGGGGTGAAAATCCTGCACACCCATCGAGGCCCGATTGAATCCGACCTCGCGAAGCGCCACCAGGTGGTCGCGTGTGAGGCGGCGGGGATCAACCTCCACGCTCGCCTCGATATCCGGGGAGAAATCCAGGTGCCGACGGAGAATCCCGCCGAGTCTCCGGATTTCGTCCGGACGCAAAAATGTGGGCGAGCCTCCGCCGAAGTGGAGCTGCACAACCTTGCGCGCGGGATTCAACCGGGATGTCATGCCCGCGATTTCCCGCTCGAGAAAACCGATGTAATCCGTCCCTTGGGCATGGTTCCGTGTGATCACGGTCGTGCAGCCGCAAAACCAGCAAAGCGTTTCGCAGAACGGAATATGAACGTAAATCGAGAGGTCGCGGGCGCTGCGATTGTTCGCCTCGATGCGCGCCTCAAGTTCTTCCCGGGAAAAATCCTCCGTGAATTTCGTGGTCGGCGGATAGCTTGTATAGCGCGGACCGGCGACGTTGTATTTTTTCACCAACTCGAGATCGACGGATAGCGGGTTCATGTTTGGAGGGAAAAATCCCGCACGGTATCCACCAGGGCCTGGAGGCATTCCAACTTGGCGGCGGGCGTCACTCCGTGCCCGAGGTTGAAGACATGACCGGGAAGTCCTTTCATTTCGCGAAGAATCCGGGCGGTCTCGGCGGCCACAATTTCCGGGGTGGTGGTGAGCAAAAAAGGGTCGAGGTTTCCCTGGACACCGACAGCTGCGGGCAACTGACGGCGGACGGCCGCCAGGGGCTGCGTCCAGTCCACGCTCAGGACATTTGCGCCAGTGCTTGCGAGTTCCGGCAGTCGTGCGGATGCGCCCTTGGTAAAAACAATCACCGGGACCGCTCCCGCCAAGGCGGCAATGATTTCGCGCATCCAGCGTCCGGAGGCCGCCTCATACGCATCGTCGGAGAGAAAATCCCCGTGGCTGTCAAAGATCTGCACCGCCTCGGCACCGGCGGCGATCTGCAGACGCAAAAAATCCACAAGGACCGCAACGAGCTTCTCCATCAACTCCCCGAACAGGAGCGGCTCGGAATAAAAAAGCTCCTTCGCGCGGTGCGCCTCGCCGAAGCTGGATCCATCGACCATGTAGCGGGCAAGTGTCCAGGGAGATCCGGCGAAGCCAAGCAAAGCCGTGCGCCCGCCCAGTTCCGGCTTGATGAGCGAAAGAGCGGCCGCGACGTATTGCAGCCGCTCGACGGCATTCCGCGCATCCAATCGCCGGATGTCTCCCGCCGATTTCACCGCAAATTCCATTTCAATGCCCCCGCCCTTTTCACGGAAGTGATACGCCTGGCCCATCGCCTCGGGCACGACGAGGATGTCGCTAAACAAAACCGCCGCGTCAAAATCAAAACGCCGGATCGGCTGCAGCGTCGCCTCTGCGGCCAGTTCCGGCGTCCGCACAAGTTCGAGAAACGGATGCTTTTCCTTGAGTGCCCGGTATTCCGGCAACGCGCGGCCGGCCTGCCGCATCAGCCAGACCGGCGTGCGATCCACCGGAAGACACCGGCAGGCGGCCAAAAAACGTCCCCGGTTGTTCAGCGGTTCCGCTGCGAGACGCCCACTCGAAGCCGACGGCGAATCCGTCTTCACCGGATGAAAAATCTCCTCGGGAAATCGCGCGGGTGTTCGGTCATGGACAATTCC
Source organism: Chthoniobacterales bacterium (assembly GCA_014879575.1). Classification (GTDB taxonomy): domain Bacteria; phylum Verrucomicrobiota; class Verrucomicrobiia; order Chthoniobacterales; family Terrimicrobiaceae; genus QYQL01. The sequence continues at coordinate 104,749 of JACSRU010000115.1, forward strand.
CAAGCCAAGGCGAAAAAACTGACCGCGTAAACCCCAAACCGCGAATTTTCCCCGCCGTCACCCCGTGCGCCTCCGCAACAGACGGCTCGCAAAGTGTGGTTCTTCCCCATCCCCACTCCCCTCCGACCAGACAGGATATGCCTCACGCGAGGCATTTTCTGTTGCGGCCAAATTCTTTGCGCTCCGCGTGCCGTGCGTTCGGATGGGACTTGAGGAACGGCGGTTTTTTCGGCAGGCTTTCGCCTATTCATGGGCAAGCGGGTTCTTATTCTTTCGGCTTCGGTCGGTTCCGGCCACGTTAAGGCAGCCGATGCGCTTGCCCGGGTGATGAAGGGCCGTCCGGATGTCGATGAGGTGCTCTCCGATGATTCGCTGGACCACACGAACGTGCTCCACAAGCAACTCTATTCCACGCTCTACTCAAAACTCTCTTCGATGCTGCCGGAATTTTTGGGCTGGTGGTATGAATCGAGCGACGACCCCTGGGTCTCGGACAAGGGACGTCTGGCTCTCGACATTCCGCAGGCCCTTCCGCTGATGAATCTGGTCCGGGAGTTTCGTCCGGACATCATTCTCTGCACGCACTTCATGCCGGCCGGAGTTCTCTCCTGGCTGATTGGAAATGGAAAACTGGATGCGCGCCTGGGGATCGTCGTTACGGACTTCCACTTCCATGCGTTTTGGATCACGCGGGCCTTCGACTGGTATTTCGTGGCGCAGGAGGAGGACAAGATCCACATGGAGGCGCTCGGACTTCCGGGGGACCACATCGAGGTGACGGGAATCCCTGTCGAGCCGGAATTCGAGAAACCGGTGGACGCGGCATCCGTGCTCACGCGGCATGGCCTGCGGCCCGGACGTCCGACTCTCCTTGTTGCGGGCGGCGCACTGGGTCTGAGTCCGGCCACAGCCGTCGTGAGGCGCCTCCTCCAGCTCGACAGCGATTTCCAAGCTCTGATTGTCTGCGGAAAGAACGCCGAACTCCATGAGGAGGTGAGCCAGTTGGTGCGCGAGCGGCCCGGGGATTTCCGGGTTTTCGGCTATACCACGGAAATGCCGGATCTTATGGCCGCGTCCACAATCCTCCTCAGCAAGCCCGGCGGCATGACAACGGCCGAGGCTCTCGCGCGCGGACTGCCGATGGTAATCCTCGACCCAATCGGCGGACAGGAGGAACGAAATTCCGATGTGCTTCTCGAGCTCGGCGCCGCTGTCAAATGCACCGAGGTGACACTCGTTGGCCACAAGCTGAAAAAGCTTCTCGAGAACCCGGCACGGATCCGCGCCATGTCGGAAAACGCCCGGGCGCTTGGTCGTCCGTCCGCCGCCCGAGACATTGCCGACATTGTCCTCAAGACGCCCGGGCGCCCGCCGGTCAAAATCTCCAAACGCCGGGAGAAGGCACTCCGCAAGCGCATCGCGGCCACATAGCGGGTTCGCCCGTTGCCTCCCGCCATGATCGTACCCGGCCCCTCTGGAACCGACAACCCTCCCCGCCTGTCCCCGGACTTTCTGGTCGGTGTCGCCACGGCGGGCTACCAGTGCGAGGGCGGCTACAATGGCACTGGACAACCTCACAACAACTGGGCCAACCATGAGGCCTGTGGAAGGGTCGCCGTCACGGGAGTCGCGACCGATTTCTGGAATCGCTACCGGGAGGATTATGCGCTCTGCCGCGACATCGGGCTCAATGCCTTTCGCCTGAGCATCGAGTGGACGCGCGTGCAGCCGTCGGATTCGGCGGAGGCCGTCACGACGCCGCCGGACTTCGATCAGGCAGCCATTGATGCTTACGCGGAGCGCATTGCGGCCTGCAGGCTCGCCGGCATGGAGCCGGTCGTCACGCTCCATCACTTCACGCATCCGGCCTGGTTGGGGTGCGACGCCTGGCTCGAAGACACAACCCCGGCCCTCTTCGAAAAGTTTGTTGTCACGACCCTGGCCCGCCTGAACGACCAGCTCTGCGAGCGGTTCGCTCAGGCTCCGATTCACTGGTATGTGACGCTCAACGAACCGAACATGCTCGTCTTGAACACCTACCTGAACCGCCATTTCCCCGGTGGGTCCGAGGGGGGAATCCAGGTCGGGCTCCGGGCGTATAACCGTCTGCTGGCGGCGCATGTTCGCGCTTACAATGCCATCCACGACCTCCATGAGTCGCGGGGCTGGCCCTCGCCGCGTGTGACCATGAACACGTTTTGCAGCGATGTTTACTGGTCGGAGCAAATGCTCCTCGATCTTTTGTGTTTTCGCGAGCATCGGATTTCGCCGTCCGCGTTACGGGAGCATTTGGGCGGGCGCGCCAATGCCTTGGCGGACGCGCTGCGCGACGCGCATCTTCCGGTGCGCGCTGATCCGCTGACCTGGGCTGGTCAGGCCCTTCAGGTGACGGCCAACTTCCTCGTCCGCCGGGCCGCCACGGTCGAAGCGTTTGATTACTTTCTGGCGGAAGCCGGGCGTTCGAAGCGGGATGTGTTCCTCGATTACCTTGGCCTGGACTACTACGATCCTTTTCTCATCCACATTTTTCGGATTCCGTCATTCCGGGATCTGGAGTTTCCGCAGCGCAGCCTGCACGGACGCCTGATGGATGGACTTTCCAGCAAGTGGTGGGACTGGCACATTCTGCCGGAAGGACTCCACGCATTCTGCGCACACTACGCGCGCTCCTTTCCGGGAAAGGGAATTTTGATTGCGGAGAATGGCATGGCACTGCGGTTGACTGCGGGCAATCAGCCGGGGCCGCAGCGCAGGGATCGGATCACGCGCAGCGAATTTCTCTGTGCCCACTTTGACGAGATGCGCAGAATGCTGGACGCACAAATCCCCCTCCTGGGCTACCTCCACTGGTCGCTCACGGACAACTATGAATGGGGGTCATTCTCCCCGCGGTTCGGATTGTTCCAAATCGATTACGCGGCCGGCCTCCAGCGGCGGGCAGTGGATCACCTGGGCGACAATCCGTCGCTGACCTATGCGCGGCTCATCCGGAAACTCCGACAATCCGGAGGTAGTTGAGGCATGGAAGCATGAAAAAATCCCCCCGGCATTCCTGAAGAAGCCTTGAGACAACGCGGCGCGGACAGGCCACCAAGTCAGGGCGGAGTCACGGCTTGGGGCGCGGGCTGAACCAGAGGGAGAAACTCAACCTGGGGCGTGGGTTGGGTCTGCGGCAGGAACTCGACCGGCGGCAGGGGCTCCGCCTGCAAGGGGGAGTCGGCTTGCGAGGGAGGTTCCGCTGGTGGCGCGGGTTGGGCCTGTGCCGGGGAACCTGGCGGGCGCAACTCGCTGGCCGTGCAGAGAACGTATCCGCGTTTGACCAGGGCATCGAATACCACTGGCATTTGCTTGGCGGATTTTTGAAAACTTTCATGAGCCAGAATCACGGAACCCGGCTTCACCCCATCGAGAATCACCCGCAGAAGTTTTGCCTGGCTCGGATTGCGCCAGTCGCCGGAATCCAATGTGGAATCCAGCACTTCGTATCCTTCCTTTTGAACCAGACCGCGCAGGGATTCGTCCAGCTCGCCGTTGGTCGCACGAAAATACCTGGGCTTTACGCCTGCCACGCGCACGATGGCTTCGTCGGCCGCCCGAATTTCCCGCGCGATGTCCGCCGGGCTCAGTTTTTTGAGGTTGGGCAACGAATACGTGTGGTTGGCGATCTCATGGCCTTCGGAAACAATCCGCCGCGCAAGTCCCGGATTGGATTCCAGGTTCTGCCCGCTCACAGCAAACGTCGCCTTCATGCCATGTTTCTTCAGCGCATCCAGCAGGAGGGGCGTGACGTAGGGCGAGGGGCCGTCCTCAAAGACAAACGCGATGTGCCTGGACAACGCAGATGTCGGTGCCGGAGCCAGCCCGGGAGGCGACGAAACCTCGGCTTCGGGAATCTGCCCGAGTGCCAGCCGCCCCAGCAGGAGGAAACTCATCAAAACTCCATGCAGGCGACTTTTCATTCCCGGAGGGACTTCAGAGGCCGGGGATCTTGAGCCCTCCCGTGAGGCGTCCCATCTCATTCCCCGCAAGTGCCTTGGCTTCTTCGAGAGCCTGTTTGACTCCGGAGAGAATGAGATCCTCGAGAAACTCCACATCCTGCGGATCCACGACCTGCGGGTCGATTTTTATCGAAACAATGTCCCCTGCCCCCGTGGCGGTGACTTTGATTTTCCCCCCGCCGGCGTTGACTTCGAGAGTGCGTGCGGCGAGTTCATCCTGGACCTGCGCCATGCGTTCCTGCATGCGCTGGGCTTCCTTCATCATTTTGGCAATATTCATACGGCGGGATTTTGCAGGGAGCTTTTGAAAACTTCGAGGGCTTTCTTGATAAAGGGATCGTTTTTGAAATCCTCGCTCGGATCTTTCGGCGGCTTCTGTGGTTCCACGGCCGCGGGTTTGGCGGGTTCGGCAGGCGCCTCGGGGATCGGTTCCGGTTCGGATGGTTGCGCGAGCGAGTCATCCCACTCGAAGACCAATTTGGCCGTTCGAGACAAAGCCTTGGTGAGTATGGATTCTATCTCCTTGAGACCCGTTTCCATCCAGAAACTCTCCGAGTGTTCCTTGGAGGCGGCGGGGAAACGGACGAAAAGTTTTCCTCCTTCAAACCGTTCGAAGAGCCCGTCCCGGAGCCATCCGTAGCGGATGAGGGAGTTCTTCGCCAGCTCCCCCGCGGTTTTCTCCCAAATCATGGCTGCCGAAACTCCGGCTTCCTCCGGATCCGGTGCGGGGGTGGTCGGGGGCGGAGGTGCCTGTGGGGGTTTTTGCTCGGGAGCAACTCGCGCGACGGGCGCGGGCGGAGGCGTGGGAGGCGCCGGCGCGGGTGCAGGAGCTTTGATTTGCGGAGGAGTCGCCGGGACCGACGACTTCGGGAGGACCCCTTCCCCGCCGCTGAGACTCGTCAGGGTCTCGATCACATCCGTGAGGCTTGTCTCATCCAGAAGGTGCAATGCCTTGATGACCGCGACATCAAGCTGGAGTTTTTTGTCGGCGACCCACTTCATCCGGTCTTCCGCCTCGCCAAAATGGTCCACGAGATCCAACAGTTTTCCCTGCGGGACCTGGGAAGTCTGGCCGGTGGCCGCAGCAACGAGCAGATCCCGGAGATGGGCGATAAGATCCGCCGTGAGCCGGGAGAGATCCTTGCCGGCATCCGACTGCTCGGCCACGAGACCCAGCGCACCGGCCGCATCCCTTGCGAAAAGGTGATTGGCAAGCCCGGCAACCGTCTCCTTGGACGTAAAGCCGAAAACATCCATCACGTCCTGGGCCTGAATCTTCTCCTGGCAGAACGCGACCATCTGGTCGAGCATGCTCTCGGCGTCGCGCAATCCGCCTTCTGCGCCGCGGGCAATCGTCTCGGCGGCGGCGGGATCGAGGGAAATGTTCTCGGCCTGCGCGATGTAGGCCAGATGCGAGGCGATCAGCTCCGTGGGAATCCGGCGGAGATCGAAGCGCTGACACCGGCTCGTGATCGTGGCTGGCAACTTCTGGGCCTCGGTCGTGGCAAAAATAAATTTCACGTGTGGAGGCGGCTCCTCGAGGGTTTTGAGCAGGGCATTGAAGGCTGCCGTGCTCAACATGTGGACCTCGTCGATGAGATAGATCTTGAAAGGCCCGCGCGCTGGCGCATAGGCGGCGTTTTCGCGGAGGTCGCGGATGTTTTCGACTCCGTTGGTGCTCGCGCCGTCAATCTCGATCACATCCAGGCTGCGCCCGTCGGCGATTTCCCGACAGGCATCGCACGCGCCGCAGGGCGTCGTCGTCGGACCGTTCACGCAATTGAGCGCCTTGGCGAGAATCCGCGCCGTCGAGGTCTTGCCGATTCCGCGCGGTCCGACAAAAAGATAGGCCTGCGCAAGCCGGTTGGCCGATACCGCATTCTGGAGCGTTCGGGTGATATGATCCTGGCCGACAACCTCGGCAAACGTCTGGGGACGGTATTTTCTGGCAAAAACACGGTAGCTCACCCCGAAACTATTACCGCCCCCACTCACGGGCATCCAGCAGGATTTGTGCGAACTTTTCGTCGGCCGATTCCCCCCTCCGTCCCGATGTCCACCTCGATCACCTCACAGACTTCCCGCCAACCGGGAAAATTTCAGGTGTTTGGGAAGCCACTGCACGGAGTCGGCTTGACCGGCGGGATCCGGCAATCCCTTCCCCCGGGAAATAGGCGGGCTCCATCGGGTGGATCAATGTTTGATGCCCGGGATGGACAGCGACCGGGAATCCGGACAGTCTGCACCACCATGTTGGAATCATCCTGGCAATGGATCTTCGCCTACGGCGCGGCGATCTGCATCGGACTGAGCAAAACCGGTTTTGGGGGCGTTGGGATGCTGGCCGTTCTTCTCATGGCCCAGGTGTTGCCCGCGAAGGAATCCACGGGAGCCGTTCTGCCCCTCCTGATCGTGGCGGATGTCTTTGCCGTCCGCAGCTTCCAGAAATTCACGGTCTGGCGACACTTGAAAAAATTGCTGCCTCCGGCCGTCGTGGGGGTTGTGTCAGGCTGGCTTTTGATGCCACGGATTTCCGACCGGGTGTTCGGGCCGCTGATCGGGTGGGTGGTTCTCGCGCTGATCGTCCTGACCGTGATCCAAAAACTCTCCGGCCGCCTCTCGGCGAGCGCGGCGGAGCACCCTTCGATCGTCTGGCCGCTCGGCTGGATCGCCGGGGTAACCACCATGCTCGCCAACGCCGCCGGGGCGGTCATGACCATTTACCTGCTGGCCTGCCGGTTGCCGAAATACGAATTTGTCGGGACGGCCGCCTGGTATTTTCTCATCGTGAACGTGATCAAGGTTCCCTTCAGCGCCTCGCTCGGTCTCATCAATTTTTCCTCGCTGTGGCTGAATGCCCTTCTTGTTCCCGGAATCCTCGTGGGCGTGCTTGCCGGCCGATTTTTTCTGGGAAAGATCCCCCAGGATGCCTTCGAATGGCTGATGATCGCGTTCTCGCTGGTCGGCGGACTCCGGTTGATATTTGTCGGGTGAGTCCCTGCGGTCAGGCTTCGGGGCCAGGGCGGAGGGGTTTGGGTTTTGTGTTCAGGCAGGAGATTTCAGCGGAGCCGTCCTTTTTCAGGAGGATGAGATGGTCGTGGAAGGCCTTGAGGGTGCTCCTGTGGCCGATGCTGACAAATGAGATGCCGAGTTCACGGAGACGCAGGTAGAGATGACGTTCGCTCTCCTCATCGAGCGAGCTGGTGGCTTCATCCAAAAAGGCCAGGAGAGGTTTGCGGAGGAAGATCCGCGCGAAGGAGACGCGTTGTTGTTCCCCGAGGGAAAGGACGTTTGTCCAATCGACGACACGGTTGAAATCCCCGTCCACACGATTCAGCACCTCGATAAAATTCACCTTTCCAAGAGCCTGCCGGATCAGTTGGTCATCCGCCCCTTCCTCGCTTTGTGGATAGACCAGCTGGGCGCGCAGACTGCCCTGAACCATATAGGGGCGCTGGGAGAGGAAAATGAGGCTGTTGAGCTTGGGGCGCTCGATCGTCCCACCGCCATTTGCCCACAATCCCGCAATCGTCCGGAGCAGGGAACTTTTCCCGGTGCCGCTCGGCCCCATGACAAGCACACTCTCCCCTGGCGGCAGGGTAAAGTTCAGGTTGCGGGTCAGCGTTTTCGCTCCGTCGGGAGTCTGCACCGTGAGATTTGTCAGCTTGAGATGCGCGGCGTTTTCCGCAATTTCGATTTGTCGGCCCTTCTCCATCAGCGCGTCCTCGGTATCGAAGTCATCGAGTTCATCCCAGAGATCGCCAAGGCGCTTGATGCCGGCCGCAAAGGCGCTCAACCCTTCAAACTGCAGAATGATCACGCTCAAGGCCATGAGCACCTGGGCAAAGGCGCTCTGGGCCTGTGTGACGACCCCGAACTCGACTTGGCCAAGGATATACATCGGCCCCACGATGAGAGTCGGGATGACCAGAGACACGTAGTTGTAGCTGTTCGTGAAGAATCCGAGCGTCCGGTTCCATCCGATGATGCGCAGAGTGTTGCCCACCACCTCCGCAAATCGTGTCATCAGGTCGCGGTGCTCACGTTTTTCCCCGCGGAAAAAGGCGATGCTCTCCGCATTGTCCCGCACCCGGATGAGGGCGTAGCGGAAGTCCGCCTCCTTTCGGTATTGATGAAAATTCAGGCTGACAAGGCGGTGCCCGATCCAAATCGAGAGCCCGGTGCCGAGCGTCGCGTAGAGGAACAACGAGACGGGCAACGTCCACGAAATCGTCCACAAAACCCCGAGAAACGCCGCGAGCGTGACGCCGGAATTGATCAGGGTGAGAAAATAGCCGAGAACCCCGGTGGTGAACGATTTGACATCCTCCGAAATTCGTTGATCCGGGTTGTCCACGCGGTGCGATGTGCGCAGGCGATAATAGGCGCGGTTAAAAAAGTAGCGTTTGACCAACAGGCGGGTCATCCACTGCCGCCATAAAAGTGAGAGCCTCTCGCCGGTATACCGGTAGAAGACCCCAATGGGAACCGCGATGGCAAAGACGCCAAGATAAAGCCAAAGGTTTTTGTAAAATCCTGCGGAATCCCGCTGGACGAGCGACGTGATAAAATTGCGTCCGGCGAAGCTCACAAGCACCTGGACCACGCCAACTGCGAGACAGAGCCCAAGCATGGTAATGGCAAGAAGACGCGCCTCCCGACGATGGGGATCAAAAAAAAATGCCCGCGAGAGCTGGCCCAGCCGACGGAGGACGACCGGATGCAGGGCCGTGTATTCGGGTACGGGTTCTGCCACGCCGCAAGTTAACAACCTGTGGCTTCAAAGCGCAATCGCCGGAGTGATCTGCCGTAGATTTTCCCATGCCATCCCCTGAAAAAATCATCCCCTCCCGTTTTCCGTATTTGCTTTTTTCTTCGGTGATGCGGAAATGTCCCGGGTTTCGCCATGCGCGTCCTTTTCATCAATCACACCATCAAAAAAAGCGGGGCGGGGATCAGCTTGGGGACGCTGGTGAAGAACCTTCCCGATGCGGTGGAGCCGCATTTTTTGCTGCGGAAGGGTTCGGAGGTGGATGGGATCCTGGGGGTGGGATCCCGCCCGGTGGTGCATGGACGCTTCATTTCGCAGACGATGACGACGATGTATGGGCAGGGGCTGCCCTTTCCGCAATTTGCGTGGCAGTTGGTGAAGGCGCCTTACAGCGCGGCCCGTGTCCGGGGGCTGTGCCGCCGATGGGGGATCGATCTTGTCCATATCAACGAGACCACCCTGCTGGCCGATGCCTGGGGGGCGGCCTGGGCGGGCGTGCCGGTGTTCATTCATGCCCGCACCGCGTGTCAGTTGCGGCCGTTTGAGCGGTGGTTTCTGGAGGTCACGGGGCGTCTGAAATCGGCCCGCTTCCTGGCAATTGACGACGAGGTGCGCGACAGCCTGCCATCCGTCTGCCGGGAAAAATGCGAGGTGGTTCATAATCCGATCTCCCTGGGTCCCAATCCGGACCCGTCCGACGTGGAGGCCCTGCGTGCCGCGTGGGGGGTGCGGTCCGGCGAAGTGGTGGTCGGGCAGGCGGCGTCCCTCCATCCGGAGAAGGGGATTTGGGACATTTTGCATCTGGCGGAGGCCACGCGGGAGACGTTGCCGGATGTCCGTTTTGTTCTGGTTGGGGACACCGCCGCCGCGGTCGGATGCGGACCGCAGCTTGCCGAGGCCATCCGCTCGCGCTCGCTTGCCGGGAGGGTGGTTCTTGCAGGATACGAAAGCCGACTGGCACTGGTCTATGCGGCCTTTGATGTGGCGCTCTGCCTGTTTGGCGGGGGGTTGGGCGGAGTGGGCCGGGCGGCCTATGAAGCCGGACTTTCCGGCAAACCGTTGGTGGCCACCCTGCCGGACCCGGCGGCATCGAAGACCCTGCAGAACGGGGTGAGCGGCCTGTTGTTCACACAGGAAGATGTGTCGGGCATCCGCGCGGCCGTCGAGCGGCTGGCCGGAGACCCCGCCCTGCGCGCCAGCCTCGGCGCGGCGGCGAAGTCCGCACTCGCCGAACGCCACGATCCCGCGCATGTGGCTGCCCGTGTCGTGTCGCTCTACCGGGGCGTCCTCCCATGATCGTCGCCCCCTGCGGAGGCGGGTTCCGGTTGGGAAACCGGCTGGAAATGTTCCTGCATCTGGGTGCCTTCAGTCATCGCGCGGGCGTTCCCGTGGCCATTCCCTCCTTCGCCGGCCATGCGGAGGATTTCGCCGGCACGCGGCGCAATCCCTTCTGCCTTTTCCCCCGCCGGGAATCCTTCCGGTGGCTCCCACCGCTGGCAGCCCACACGCTGGCCTGGCTGCCAACCCGGCTGCCCGCCCTCGCTGCCGCCCTGGATGGCGTGTGCCTGGATTGTCCGAATGACCGGGAATTCGACCTCGCCTCCGCTGATTTCCTCGACCTCGCCCGAAGTCGGCGGTTTGTTTTTTTGCGCACGGGCTGGCAATACCGCGACTGGGACGCCCTGCCGGACTTCCTTCCCGTCGCCCGGAAGTATTTCCATCCCGCCGCCCCTGTGGAACGCGCGGCCCGGGCAGTCGTCGAGGCGGCCCGCCGGAAGGCCGACATCGTGGTGGGCGTGCATGTGCGGCGCACGGACTTCCGTGACCACCTCGGAGGACGCTACTTTTTCAGCATCGAATCCTATGCGGCACGGATGAAGGAAATCGCGGCATCCGCCGGGAGCCGCCGCGTCGCCTTCGTGGTCTGCTCGGATGAACCCCGTCATCCCGGGGAATTTCCGGGGCTGGAGGTTGTCTGTTCCGGCCTCCCCGCGACCGGTGACCTTGCGGCACTGTCCTTTTGCGACGCGGTCACCGGCCCGGCCATCAGCTCTTTCAGCGGCTGGGCCGCGCTCATGGGGGACCGCCCGTTTCTGGGCCTCGAGCCCGAGGCCCCCGCAGCCTCCCTCGCCGCCTTCGGTCCCTCGCCGCTGCTGAAACGTTGAAAGTCCTTGCGGAATCGTGAGTGCCACTTTAGTATCACTCCATGCGAACCGAACTTGTCACAACCCTCAAGCGCAAGGCGACCGACGTTATTTCCCGGCTTGCCAGTGACCAGGAGCCCGTGCTGATCACCCAGCATGGACTCCCTGCCGCATATCTCATTGATGTGCGAATGTATGAGGGCATACAAAAGAGACTGACGCTCCTTGAGGGTATCGCCCGCGGCGAGAAAGCCATTCTGGAGAAGCGCGTTGTTCCCCACAAGGAGGCAAGGCAGAGGATGGCGCGATGGCTCGCATAATCTGGACTGAGCCCGCGCTCCAAGACCTAGACGCGATCGCGGATTATATTTCCCTCGATAAGCCACTCGCGGCGCGCCAATTCGTTCAGCGGGTATTTGATCGAATCGAACAACTTGCAACCCACCCAAAGAGCGGATCAGTGCCCGCCGAACTCAGGGGCACACCGTATCGCCAACTGGTCATTCCACCAGTCCGCATCTTTTATCGAACACAGAATGGGGTTGTTTACATTGTTTACGCCATGCGGGATGAAAAACTTTTTCGGAACGACGACTTGCTCGAAAGAGATACGGACTAAAGGAATGTGGTGGTGGAGGGGAAAAGTCCGTCTTCCTTAACTCCCGGATTCCTAGTGTGCTGTCATCCAAATAGCTTGATGTTTGCCGAAGAGAAATTTGCCGATTTTCAAGGCGCGAGCGAAGCACCTGTGTGGAGCCACACTGGTCGAGCGAGCAACGCGGAAAATCGGCAAATTCCTCACGGCCCGAAGGGTTAGCTGGAAAATGGCCCGGCACCCGCGTTGCTCCTCAGTCACGTATCGCAACGGATATGCTCCTTCGTCGCGCCTTGGCGGCGGGCCATTTTGCAGCCAACAAACATCAAGCTATTTGGATGACAGCACACCAGTGTTCCTTCTGAAAACCGCTGCAACGGATCGTGCGAAGCCCGAACAGTCAGGCTTTCAAAACTGAAAACCGAACACTGAACACTGAACCCTGAAAACTCCTCCTCCCTCACCCCACCCCAAACACCCTCGTCCATGCGGCAAATGCCGTGACGCGCCAGAGCGTCGGGCAGTGGACCCCTCCGGCGGAAAAGTCCTGCCACATCCGCCGCAGGCCCGCTTCATTCAAAATCTCCGGATGGTTGGCCGCCGCCTCGAGGGTGAGTGCGCAGGCCGCATCGGAAGATTGGCGCAGCCATCGTTCTTCGGGTGTGGCGAATCCCAGTTTGTCGCGGCGCGCCACCACCGAGGGTGGAACGATGTCCCGCAGCGCGGACTTCAGGATGCGCTTGGTCACTCCGTTCCGGATTTTGAATTCGTCGGGCAGGGCGAGGGTCATCTCGACGAGTTCGTGGTCGAGGAAGGGGACCCGGGACTCGACGCCATGGGCCATCGAGTTGCGGTCCTCCCAGTGCAGGAGCATGGGCAGCGTGAGCCTCTGGATCATCAGCAGCGACATCGAGCGCGTCGTGGCGCGTGTCTCCGCGCGTTCGGGCCTTTGCCACGGCGGCATGGGAATTCCTTCGCCGAGGAGGAATCCCTTTGTCGCCCAAGGGTTGTTTTCGAGGGGATTTACCACCAACCGCTTGGCAATGCGAAACACCGTCCGGGGGGTGAACCAAAGTGCCATGCTGCGCAGGGTGTCAGCCCACCGCCAGTCATGATCCTCGCGGAAATGCCGGGCCTCGTTGAAAACGGTCCAGATTTTCAGCCGCCTGAGCATCCCGAGGAGATGGGGACCGAAGAACTGCGGGTAGCTGGCCAGCAATTCATCCCCGCCCTGGCCGTCCACCATCACCTTGAGCCCCTGCTCCCGTGCCATCTGGAAGACGGCGTATTGCGAGAGGATGCTGGCATTCGCAAGCGGTTCGTCTTGGGAAAAAGTGACCCGTTCGAGCCGTTGCACAAGATCGGAGGCCGGGGGCGTCACCTCAATAAGCCGGGCTCCGGCCAATGCCGCCGCGTCGCGCGCGTAACGGCTTTCATCAAGGCGCGCATCGGGAAAATGGCAGTGGATTCCGGTCGGCTGCCGGCCGCTCCCCCTCAGGCGCGCCCTGGCGACACCGATGAGGGCGGAGGAATCCATGCCGCCCGAGAGGCAGAAGCCCAGCGGCACGTCGCTGCGCAGATGCAGCGAGACCACTTCAAACATTTTCTCGCGATACGCCCGGGTCGCATCCTCGAAGTCCCCCATCGGTTTTCCCGGAGAAGGAAGGCGATACCATGTCTGCGGCTCCGCGCGTGCGGGATGCCCGAGGTCAATCTCGAGCATCTCCCCGCCGCGCAACTGTCCAACTCCGTCAAACAGCGTGTCCGCCGTGTGGTCCTGCGCTCCAAAAACCAAAAAATCCCGCACGCGGGCGGGATGAAGACGTGGCGTGGCGCCGAGCAATTGTTTGATTTCCGAGGCGAACTCCCAGCCGTCGGCGGTTTTGCGCCAATACAGCGGCTTGATGCCGAAGCGGTCCCGCGCGACCAGGACCCGCCTGCGTGCCGGATCAGCAATCACAAAGGCAAACATCCCCCGCAGGTGCCGCAGACAGTCCGCTCCCCACTTTTCATAAGCGGCAAGGAGAACCTCCGTGTCTCCCGCCGTCCGGAACTCCCCGCCGATCCGGTGCCGGAGTTCGATGTAATTGTAAATCTCTCCGTTGAAGACCACCACCGGACCGCCGGGCCGCCGCCGGAGGGGCTGGTTCGAGCCGGCCTGCGGGTCCAGAATGCTCAGCCGCCAGTGCGCGAGCGTCACGCGCTGCCCGCAGGCTTCCAGCACCTCCGTGCCCGAGGCATCGGGGCCACGGTGCGCCACCGGGATGATTTCCCTCTCCGGTTCGCCCATCGGTTCGATTCTTCCGAAAATTCCGCACATAATCTAAGCCATCCTGCCCGCCGCAAAGTGCCGCCGCCGGGCGTCGTCCACCAGGGCCGCATTGCCGCTGGACTCCCACCAATCCGCAATGTTCCGTGCGGAGGTGCCCCATGCGCCCTCTTCGCGCAGCACATCCAGGAGGCTGCAATACAAATCGTAATACCCGGGCTTGACCAGATTCTCCGGATGCCAGAGCAGGCTCACTACGCCGCGCACGGCCGCAACGCGTGCGATCACCCCCCGGCAAAACGCGAGCGCCGACTCCGGCGAAAGGTCCATGTTGTCTCCCCGCAACAGTGCCCCATCGTGCAGGATGAGGGGAATCTCGAGGACGTTGAGCCACGCCTGCCCGCCGACCGACCAGAGGCGGTGGGGATACGAAGTGCCCGTGCGGAAAAACACCGAGCGATTGGACCCCAGCGTGCAATCCACTCGCAACCCGGACGCCGCAAGGAGGTCCGGCGTCACCGCCGCGCCGAATTGCAGATTGTGCTGACGCCCGGACGTCACCGGTGCGCCGACCGCCTGCTCGACATCGAGCCGCTGCGCTTCGAGCAGGCCGGTCGTGTGAGCCGACTCGATGCTCCCATGCAGACCCACCTCCCAGCCCCGCGCGGCCACCTGCGCAAAGACCGCGCGGATGGGCTGCAAGCCGCCCTCGAAGGGCATCAGATCGTCCCAATGATACATCAAATCCCGCGGATGCCGTGCGGACACTGCCGTCGGAAAGACAAAGAATGTCGAGGTGAACCCCCGCTCCTTTTCTGCCTCCAACCAGGGCGAAAGCAGGTCGCGCCGACCTCGGCGATGCCGCAGCCCGATCACCGCCGACAGGGCGCGCAGCTTGTCCCGCACCGTCGTGGCCGCATCGGCATTTGTCCGGATCAGCCGGGCAAGTTGCTCGCGGCAGTGCTCCCGCGTCCCATCCACATCATGACTCAGGAACGCCGCAAACCGCCTCCCCTCCGGCCAGCGAATCCGCTCCGCCACCGAGGGATCCCGGCGAAGCATCTCTTCGTCAAGGACCGGCCGACAAACCGATGCCTCCCGATAACGGGCCGTGTGGTGGATCTCAAAATTATGGATGCCATCCCGGTCCCCCCCAAGCTCCTCCTCAAGCGTCAGCCAGTCTGCCTGGGATGTGTTCAGGAACTCTCTTTCCGGGGGCCTTGTCATGGGTTTACACCGCTTCCATACCTGACCCCCCGCCTAACCGCAAGTGTTGGAAGGGGAATTAACCGGCTGCACGATCTGCTTCTGCAGGGGCATGAATTGTGAAATCTGCATGAAATCGGAAAGGATTCGCGACCGTGCGGGACATTGCGAATCCGGTTTTGACGACTGCCAAATGGCATTGCAATATGTGCATTATGGCAACCACACTTCTGAGCCCCGAAAGGGTTTTTGACGACGCGCTGATGGATCGGGAAATCCGCCATGGACTTCCTGTGGAGCTTTTTTTTCGTGTGCGCGACGCTCTTGCCATCCAGCCCGAAATGCTCTCGCAGGTCATCAATGTGCCGATCCGGACACTCATGCGGCGGAAACAACTTGGCGAGCGGCTGAAGTCTGATGAGTCGGAGAGGTTGTTGAGACTGGCGAGGCTCCATCTCCGGGCGGCGGAAGTATTCCATGGCAAGGAGAAGGCTCGCCGCTGGCTTTTCTCGCCGAACCGCGCCCTCGGCGGAAAGACCCCCTTCGAGTTTTCCTCGACGGAACCGGGTGCCCGTGAGGCAGAGCGGCTTTTGGGCCGGATCGCGCACGGTGTGTTTTCGTGATCACAGTCTGGCGAATTTGCACGAAACAGCACGTTCGGAACGCGTTTTCCGGCGAGGGGGCTGCATCGAATGGCGGCCGCTGGAATTCCCCCGGCACGCCCGTCGTTTACACCGCAGGAACGCAATCCTTGGCTGCGCTGGAGATTCTCGTTCACACCGCCGACCCAAACGACCTCATTGATCTCGGGTATGTTGCCATCCCTGTCGAACTCGATGAAGAAATGGGAGCTGATGTTCCCAAGCTCCCCCGAAATTGGAAGACCTATCCCGCACCGCTCGCCACGATGAGGCTTGGTGATGCATGGATTCATGCCAAAACTTCGGTGGCCCTTCGCGTGCCCAGCGTGGTGATTCCCTCGGAATCAAACTATTTGCTCAACCCAACGCATCCCGATTTTGGCAAACTGCGAATCGGAAGACCGCATGCTTTCTTGTTCGATTCGCGGTCGGCTGATCAACCCCAGCCAAAATAAAACGAAATTGTCTGGGCCGGATTCGCGCGAGCAGGATTCTTCACCCAACCAGACGCGCCGCTTCCTGCACATTGGGATTCACATAATGGGGTGCGTGTTTTTCTTTCAGCAGGTTCCGAACCGTTTTTTCAGAGAGACCCATCCGCTCGGCTTCCTCCGCGACGGTGTGATAGTCCCTGAAAGGCGGCGGGCACTTCAACGAGGCCGCTATTTCAGCGACCCCGTCTGCGCTCAGGGCAATCTCCAGGGCCTCAGATGTCAGAGAGAGCGCGAAAGCCCCATCACGCGGGATTCGAAGAACGGCACCGCAAAGCTCCGCGCTGGCAGAGTTCGATGGGCGTCGGTCGGAGTTCATGATCGCCTTTTCCGGGATCAGCCGAGAAAGTGAAGGGGGGAACCGAAGATTTTTGTTCCAAAGTGCAGATTTTACCTAAAAGAACCTAAAGAAATTTTTCCTCCAAACGAATTCAGAAGAAATCAAAAAAGATTCTCTCCAAGCGCAAGTGTCTGTTTTGGAGGCATTTGAAGGATTTTGGTGCCATTTGAAATGGCGACCCTAACGGGATTCGAACTCGTGTTAATCACGATAGTAGATGTGATTTTTCTTGCGTTTGGGACAAATTTGGGACAATTTCCCTTAAAACAAGAAAACATGAAGGCAAAAGGCGCAGTTGAAGTAGTAGGAACGAAGGGTGTTTCCATTTACGAGGACGCAGTGGAGGCCAAGGGAAAGCAATACAGTTCATTCAGGGTAATTTATTACAAGGGAGGAAAGCGGTGCAGGGAACGGGCCAAGACTCTTGAGGAGGCGAAGCGGAGAGCCAAGGAGGTGGCTGATGAATTGTCGGGTTCCCTGCCAGAGGACCGCTCCCCATTCACCCGCAGAGAAAGGGAGGTTGTGGAGGCTGCCATTGACACCTTGGCTCCACTGAACATCAGAATTTCGGATGCGGCAAGGACGCTGGCGGAGGTAAAGGAAATTCTGGGGGAAAAAGGCACTCCACAGGAGGCGGCACGGGCATTCGTGAAACAGAACCAGAGGGATGAGATCGAGGAAAAAACTTTGGGGGAGGTTTACGAGGAATTTATGGCGACTCTGGCGAGCAAGGGCGGTGCAACGGTTCGGGAATACAAACGCAGTTTCCGGTATTGGCAGGACTGTAGCCAACGCTTGGGGGCTCTGGCAGAGCATTTCAAGGACACGCTCATCAGCGACATTAAAGCGCGGGAATTGGATGCCTTTTTGGACAAGATGCCAGTCCGCCATGTTTCGGCAACCGGCGTCCGATATACCGGCAAATTCACATCACCACAGGGCCGCACCAGGAATAATTACAGGGGGGCATTTTGCACCCTTTTCAGTTTTGCGAGAAAGAAGGAATATCTGCCGAGGGACATCAAAACCGAGGCGCAATACATGCAGGTTGCCGGCGAGACGAAAACGAAAAAAGAATTGTCAGTGGGGTTGAGGAAGAAAATTTACACGCCGTCCGATATGCAGGAGATCCTAGACGGGTTGCCTGATCGCTGGATACCGTTCGTGGCGCTGGGGGCACTGGCCGGAATACGCACAGCCGAAATCCACCGTCTGCAATGGGAGGATATTAATTTCGACAGGAAGTTTATCGAAGTGGAGAAGGATCAGGCGAAGATGGGGAGCAGGCGGGTTATTTCGATGTCTGATCAGTTGATTGCTTGGCTGAAACCGCTTGCCCAGAAATCGGGATGGGTTATTCCCCACTACGCCCACGACAGCACACTGAATATCGAATTCAAGAAAGCGAGAAAGTTGATACCCGTCCCGATGATCCAGAACGGTCACCGGCATTCGTATGCCACATACCGGATTTGGGAAATTGGGGATGAATCCAAGGTTGCTTGGGAAATGAACACTTCCGTTCGGAAGCTCCATGCGAACTACTTTTCTCCCGCAGACGAACTGGCGTTGAAAGAGTGGAAGTTGGTATTACCGAAGAAAAACCGGTGGAAGGTGAAGAAGGGTTAACTCAATATCCGGCTTCTTGCCTCTCGTGTCACTCGTGGGCTATCCGGCGTATCCATAAATTTTGTCAAGGCTTCCACCGAATAGCTGCGATGTTTCCCCAGCATCCTTGGTTGTGGAATGAGTCCCCTTTCGGAATAGTCGTATAGAGTTCTCACCGAGATCCCGAGCAATTTTGCGGCTTTGGCAGCCTTTATCCACTTGGGCTGAATTGCCCCAATTTCTGGCTCCCCTGCCTTCAATGGTGTTTCAGTTGGCAGTCTGGCCGGTTGCTCCGCCCTGATAAGCCGATCCAGGGCAGCATTGACGGCATCCCGAGGAAACAGGCGTTCTGGGGTGTCTGCAATGGGTTTGAGCCATCCAGCAGCAATAACGCGCTCCAGAAGTAGCGGTGAACGGAAAACATATTCAATGGCTTCCTCTTCCGTCAGGAGAGGCAGAAGGTGCGCCGGATCTACCAGCATTTGTTGCGTCACAGTGCCCGCGTGGGGCTTGGAAGCGGTGAAGTAGTCGTATCCGCCAGTCCAATCTTTCTCCTCAGCCAGCCAGCCCAAGATGCGCCGCGCCCTCGCTTCTGGAGATGGGAACATCCCCTGCTCTTCTTTCAGATTCTCGAAGTTGGCGATGTATTCCGCCACCTCGTCTCCCGGCTCCTCATGCTCCATCATTGCCAGAGGCTGCCATTTCTGATTTTCCTCTGCAAGGAATGAACACGCGCGAAACCTTGGAAGCGATGGAGAAGCTGGAAAACGGCGAGAGCGGGAGATATTGGCTGGAATACACCCTTGGGGAGGAAGAGCATTGGCGGTTCTCAGACTATGCACACCCATTTTTCCCCATTTTTGAGGCGTGCTGCCTGAATTTACCGGAAGCCCCGGAGAATATCAGCAAGATTGCCGTTGGCGAGCGTGGGAGGGGAAATGGGGGCGCGAATAAAGGGGGCGATACCATTTCGCCAAGCCCTCACGACTCTTCCGGGCAGATTGCCATAGGCGAAACGGATAAAGGCAAAAACCTTGCGACTCTTGCGGTAATACTTGTTACTGATTCCACTGCGGAACTAAAGATTTTGGATGAAGCGAGGTTCGACGAGTTTATCATACAGGCGGAAAGAGACGAAGAAGAGCTTAATGCCTTACAGGCAATGAAGGAGAAAGCGTTAACACTCGAACCGGATACGCCGGGAATAGATCCCAAGAGTTGGCCGTGGGGGGATGAGTAGCACGATTAACGATATACCGATTTACCTCGCGAGATGGGGGTTGACTGATTCGGCTCGCCTGAGCATTGGCATGGCCAGTTTTTTGTATCGGGCGAAGAAGTTCTGCTTCATGCCTGCCAAGGTTGCCAGCAGTTCCCCGTAATCTGGGTTTGTGAGGAATGCCCGGATTTCCCACAATGGTTTCCCAGATAGGGTGGTAGATCCGTATTTGTGGTTTTTGGGGATGGGTTGCGAGTAGTGTTCCAAGTCTGCTATCGCGGAATTGAACATACTGGCGACAACTTGTTGTTCTGGGATAAAGTCATCCAACCAGGTTGCATTTCCAGTATCTTCTACAGTTGAGTCATCTTGATATTCCGGTTCAATATCGAACCATTGCCCATAATGTGATACGCCCGTTTTCATCTACTATGATTATAGCAGATGGGATGGGCAATTAACGGTTTGGGATGGAGTTTTTTACTCGTCCAAATCGGCCCATTTCTTGCCGAGGGTATCCAGGACTTTCTGGATCTCAATATCCGTCAGGCTGCGTTTTCCGAGTTCCACACGGTTCAGCACCATGATGTCCACATCCCAGCCATTGAGCTGGAGGCGGCGGGCAAGTTCGGCTTGGGTGAAGCCAATCTGTTCCCGCAACGAGCGCAGGCGGGGGCCTTTCAAATTGAGCGCCTCCCCCTGAATACGTGAACTTCGCTGTGCCACATATAGACGGTAGCATCTACTTCTTGGTTTGACATAGACGGCAGCCTCTATACTCTCGCGCCTGATGAAAAGTCACTTTTTTTCGGAGAAGCTGGTATGGGGGTTTGGAGGGTTGCTGGTTCCGGGGTTGGTTGGCTGGGGAATGGCGCTTTTCATGGTTGTCAACGACATGAACCCCACGGGCACGAAGGTTGGGCTGGCTTGCAGTTTTCCGCCTGCCCTCCAGATCGGGTTGGCCATTGACGGGAATTGGGCACCCATCCTTGTTTCTGTCATCGGCAGTCTGGCGGTTGCTGGGGCGCTGGTTGCCTTTTTGAGGCCCGAGGCCTGTTCTCAGTTGGCAGCCAGTGGCAGGGACTACGCGACCAATATCCTGAGCAAGGAAGACAAGCAGGAAGAGAAGCCGGAAACCTCCCCTGCGGGTAGAACGGCATCTGAGGGCAGCCGGAAGGGAAAGATTCTCAGAATCATTGGGCTGTTCGGCGGGGGCATACTCACGATTGGAGGGATTGCGGTTGCGCTTTTCGCTTGGGCACACCGCCCGGTTGAAGATTCGTTGGCTGGAGCAGCCGAGCTTCTGGCCCGTGGAGGCATGGATGCGTGGGCAATCCACGATGGGCCATTTGTCATCATCATGGGGGTGGCGGTTGGCGCGATTGTTCTGGGGTTGATCGGGTTCACCAGTGCGCTCATCTCGATTGTCTGGAAGCGAATCTGATTTACGCAATGAAAAAAGTCCTGTTTCTCCTCTCAGTCCTCGTCGTCAGTCTGGTTGCCGGTTGTGGTGGCCCGAACTACGCCAATGGGTTCAAAGAATGGCTGGGAAACAGCGTTGCCAAAAACGGCCCTTTGAAACTTGCATGGGTAAAAATCGAAAAGCTTTCAAGTGGGAAGACAGAAGCCGTTTTCAAATTCACAAGCGAGGTTCAGATTACCGAGAATCAATACGGTTCTGTTGGTTCCGATGATATTGCTCCCGCTCTGGCGGCATTAAAAAAGATGAGGGAAGCGAATGTTCCCGTTCCTCAGCAGAACGAAGTTACCGCCCTATACAACGAGATGATGACGATGAGATTGCCGGTTTACAAAATTGTGACACCGGAAGGGAAAAGGGTTTCGATGAGCGGGAAGGCGCAGGCCACATTGCTGAACAACGGAGCGTGGGAATATGAACTTTTGGATGTGGTTGGAGGGAATTACCCTGTTGGCAAAGAGCCAACGGGAAAATGGGCGCGGGAGGAGAGCAAAGAGGCCAAGGAAAATGCTGCACAGGTGCAGGAGAAAGTCGCTGCCGTGGTGGCGGCGGCGGACAAGGCCATTCAGGAAGCACGGGAAAGCCAAGCCCGTGAAGATAAATTTAACGAGTTGGTTCGGCGGAAGGAGGCAGAGGCCGCAAAAGCACAGGAGGCAGCTTTCCTTGCTTTCTGCGACGAAGGACAAGTCGTTTATGGATCATGGACTTCGGAAACAGCAAGTGGGGACATAGGAATACGCTGGGGCCAGAGAAGCAAGAACGGGGATGGATATTCAATAGCTGGGGTTTTCTTCGATCCAGACAACCAACAATATCAAAAGCCATTTACCGGCAGAATCACAATATCGGATAGCCCGAATGTTCCATACAATTTGGAGTTAAAAGCATTAGGAGGTAAGGGGGTTCAGATAAGTGATGGACTTTGGTTTTCGGTTATTGGCGCACAGGGAAGAAAAGCTGCCATTGATGCGGGTGTATTCGATAAAACCCCCGTATTACTTTTAGAGAGGTTTTCATACAATGTAGTCCTTGAGTATAATTCTAGTGGGGAACTGCAAGGAACATCAAATTTTGATAGCACTGGTGTTCAGCGCCCAAAATACCAGTTTAGTAAGAGCTATAAGCCGAGGAAGGGTGCGGCAGAAGCCCCCACTTCGTTTATTCCGAAGCCCTCAGAGCCCAGCGAGCAGGCAATTCAACAAATCGGCGGGCAATCCTCAAATTCCAATGCTGGCGGTGGGAAATACCGGATGAGCGTTGCTGAATTGAAAGCCCAGTTGGCTGCATCGAAGCCACTTGTCGGGGAATATCAGGCAGCCATGCAACGAATGGATATTCAGGCGGGAAGGAAATATCTGAACGAACTTGTGAGAAAATACCCACAATGCCCAATCACACTGTTCTTGCAAATGGGAGAGGCGTTTATGGCAAAGGACATTCCACAGGCCCAGAAGATCTACAATATCCTGATGACTGAGTATCCCGATACCGAAGGCATGAGAGCCGCTTACACAGCTAGTTACGAAGGATACTTGCGCACGGTGCAATCCGGCAGGTGATGAGAACCGCGCTGGCACTCCTCCTATTTGCGGTTCTTCCAATCGCCTACGCGGGCAGGATTGAGACTTTGCAAGGCAAGCTAGAGAAGGATAACGGGAAGTATGTCCTGTGCCTCCATGACGCCTACACGCTCGAATTCGGAGGCGAGAACATTTCCAGCAAACGCCTGCAAGTCGAAGGATGGACTCCTGCGGACAGGCCGAAGCTCGATGCCGCCAAGGGCAACCAGATTGAACTCACCGGCCTTATCTATCCAGGCACATCCGAGGATTCAGAAAAGCTGGTGTTTTTCGTCAAAGAAGTGCCACCGCTTAATCAAACGGTGATCGTCATAGGGCAACCGGCAGTGCCAACACCGTCACCGTCGCCAACTCCAATGGCAAGTCCAACCCCCAGCCCAATTCCTTCCCCCTCTCCGACACAAACAGTTCCGAAGGAGACGCCTATTCCGAGGCCACCATCAATTGTTGGCACATGGGTTACAGGGAATGGCGTTCACGACTATTCTAATGTGATCATTTTACAGTTTTGCGATGACAACACAGGCAGGATTGTGAATAGTCCCAGCGGCACTCGTGTAAGCCCAAAAGCATACAGATTCTCATGGAGGCTTGATGGAAAATCAATTTGGCTCAATCTTCTTGATGGCCGCACTACCCAAAGTGGGAATGATCGTGGAAGCTACTCTATTATCTCCATTTCTTCTTCCGCTATGGTGTTGAACCTAGGAGATGAAGTTCGAACATTTACGAAACAGGAATGATTAGCTTGCAGGAACAGGGATTGTCTTCATCCCGAATGATTCCGCCAGCCAGTTTTTGAATGCTTTCCAGCCCCGGATAATCGCGCAATCCCTGATTTCGTTTATCATCAGCCCGCGCGACAACAATTCCTCTTTTCCACGATACCTTGGCGGAAACATTATCTTCGCGCTTCCCTTCTCGGGGATTGTATCAGATACGGAAGGCATCAGGACACCGCGCACAACACATCTACTGACGGCGGGAAGCTTTACCCTCTTTTGAGGAAAGATTAAGTATGGGCGGTAGGTGAAGGTGATTTCCCCATCTGCGTAAGTGAGTCTCCCGTATGTGCGGGAAGGCACACGCAACTGGTGGCATGCAACGAAAGCATGAGGGTTTGTGGCATCAACCTTCTTTCGGGCAATCCAGGGGAATAGGTAATCTGTTGTGATTACCATGCCGAAGACAGTAATTCGGAATGCCCACCCTGCTATCTTGGTTGCTATCAGGATCAGGATAGCGCAAATGAGCAAAGCCAAGAACGGGCTCAACATTGCTGCTCCGAGAATCAGCAGAACCAATCCGACTTTGAGGATCTTGGAGACGAACTCGACGGCACCAAAGGGGCAGAGGAATATCAAGGTGTCAATGGCATTGAATGCCAGCCACACAACACCGAAGCCGAAGAAGCATGCCGTCAACAGCAGGAACCAGGCTGGCAGGGATTCACCCCCCATCAAGGCAGAGGCACAAAGCATCCGAGGTGCCCCTTGGTGGGTTGAGGCGAAAATCGCAGATGCTTTGAGCACACTTGTTCCGGCAACCGACATTCCGGCCACTGGGCCTGCAACCTGCTTTGTCGCCCGCTCCACTGCATCCAGAGGTTTGGTGGCACCGGGAACTACGCTCGATATTGTGACTTTCAGAGCACACAGGAGGAGCAGAGCCCAGATCGATCCCCAGACGGCGGGATGGCAATACCATTCCAAGTTGGGGCGCTCAAAATCACTCGCCATCCAATACTTGTAAGTCCCCATTGCTCCCATGACGAAGAAGGGGGATATGCCCAGTCCTGTTGCCTCGCTGACACTCTCCGCAACTGCCCCGAATGAGGTTTCATGCTCCGGTTCGTTCGCTCTGGCCCCGGTAGTGTAGAAGAACGCGATTACTACAACAAGCACAGGGAGAAACATGGTTTTCATGGATGCGTAAATCCTACGAAAAACCACGCTTTACTACAAGGAACTATCCAGGGATTTCGGCACAAAAAAAGCCCCAAGGGGATTGAACCCAAGGGGCTTGGTTTATTGGTTTTGTTAGGAGTTGATGGAGTAAACGGTGGTAGCCTTATTCCCAACCTTTTTGATGATTTTTTTCTTGTGGAGGGCAATCACCGCAGGGCGCACATGGCTTTCCTTGTAGGGAGCGCCAACGTTCTTGATGATTTCACCCATCTTCAACCCTTTTGCGCCCGCCTTCTTGATTGCGGCAGTCACCTTTTCGGGGAGTGCATCCCTCTGATCGCCTGTCAGACGAACACGCTGGGATTCAGTTGCGGCTTTTTCTCCGGTGAGTTCGAGCAGGGAAGCTTCAAGCGGAGCAAGCTCAGCAGCCTTGGCTTTGTCATGCTTTGCGGCAATTGCCTTGATGTCGTCTCTGAGTTTTTTAACCCGTTCCGCTTTTGTTTCCTTTTCCAGTTTCAGGCGTTGCTCGCGCAAATCCTCTGCCTCCTTCTGCGATTCGGCTTCCTTCCGTTTGATTTCCTCCAGAAGGGCAATCCGCTCGTCGAGATCAGCGGCTGATATTTTTGGTTTCCTTGTTCCTTTTGATTTGGCTGGCATAATGTGTTGTATGTTGGTTGTTCCCGCGTATGCAGGTATCAACCCCATAAACCCAAATAATGGGGAAGCAAGAAAAAACGCGAGGCGGCTCCCTTGTTTGAGCCGTCCATATCCCACTTCCACCCGGCGAGTTGTTCACGAGGTTTCTCCGACGAGCTGGGTTGTGGCCCATTCTCGAAACCTGCTGCGCTCCGACAGGCTACGCTTGGCCTTTCTGCCAGGCTGAACAACTCGCGGGCGGGCTCATTCGCTAGAGCCCGTCCATTGCCCCAGCCTACCGAGACTCGCAAATTCTCCAATTACACCAGGCAAGCCAAGTGTCGCATTCCGAATGTGCGAGACTCGCACGGCACCCCAAAGGCAACGGCCAGCAGAGCCGAACATCAATTTCTTCCATCCTTCCAGAAACCGCTGCCCGCCTCTGCTCGCCTATTTTTGATACTCCATTCTGGAGTGCATTTCGCCACTACCCCTGTCCGAACTCTACGGAGGCAGGGAGGCATTACCCCTGTCGCCAGAGCGGCATAGCTCCTCATGCTTCCGGTGCATTGCCCATCTGTTGCTCCCCCTTTTTCTATCGTCCAGTTTCCGTCCCTCCATACTCGTTGCAGCCCAGACAACCCAACCCCGTTGTCCAGGGCTTCCAGTCGTAACCGGTTCTCCAACTCGCCTGTTGGCGCTTCGCTGATACTCCATTCTGGAGTCATCTTCTTTTTGCCCGTCCAATCTCTACGGTGGACGGGAGCCATTCCCCTGTCGGCGGATATTCCCAGCTTCTCATACTTCCGAGGCGTGGAAAATCCCTGCCTCCACCGTTCTTCCGGTAAACCTCCCTTCGTGCAGTTCACCTCATTTCGCCTTTGGCGAGATAATCACAGCATAGTGTGGCCCACCCTGCCTTCCGCTTGCCACTAAAGGGCTGCGTCTCCACCCCTACGGGGAGTTTTCGTAAAGTCTTTCTGGCAATCCGGCATAAAGCCGTTCACAGGCTCTCTTTTTATTCCGTTTGCCACTCGCAGGCTCGGACTTGACTAAAACTGGCAAATTAAGGGTTTTTCGCCATTTGGATTTGTTTCTAGGAATCGCTCTGTCGAGCGGGGAAGAGGTTTTGAAGGTTTATGTTTATGCACACCAACTCACGCATGAACGCTGAAACCAATAACCACATTGAACATACTATGAACGAACAGAACAACAACATCCCGAACTTTGTCTTTGGCGCTATCTACCGGAGGAAAGACGGGCAGGCGGATTCATCGGCTACTTCACCATACTTCAATTGCTACATGCCAGCCTCAAACAACATTCCAGCAAAGGCATGGATTGCTGATTGCTGGGTTTGCGACTCCAACGGGAACATTGATCCGGGGTTAAGTGCCTCCCCTGTCCCAGTCCGTAAAGAAGACCTTGGCAATATCATTAACGTCATTTCTCACTAATCCAACCCATACATATCACACCATGAACAACAACGAACAGAACCCCATGAACGAACTCTTTGGAGAAGTCATCCATTCCTACACCCGCGCACAGGCTATTGCAGATGGTGTGCTTGTGGATGTTACCGAAACAGCACGGGAGGCAGGATTCAGGCTCCCTACAGCCATCACAGCAGCCCTCTGGGCGGACATCGAGCAGATCCCGAGCAAGCACCCCTATCAGGATGTTCAGGGGAGGCTTTGGGATGTCCTCTACATGGCGGCAGGTAATGCCCGCAGGAACAAGGAGGTTTCACGGTTCGCATACGAACTCATTTTGCACAGGGAACGGGCAGAGGGGCTAGTCACCCTCGTTTGCGATTGCGGACCAGGAGACAGCGCCGAACCGGTTCTTACCATCGGCTACCCGGAGGACTTTTAACCCATGAAAACGGATATTCCCACAAGCCCCCATGTTCCCCAAGTAAAACTGGCCGAGATGGGCACCACTGGATTGGAACAGTGGGTGCGGGCAGCGAGCCGCAAGACATTCAGACTCCGGTTCGGCAAGGCCAAGGCCATTATCCAGAAAAGGTATGGACTTCGGGGGCGAGAGGCATTCGACAGACTCATCCGAGGATACTGAACATGAAGCACAGAGAATCAGCAAGAAGACGGCTCATCTCGCAGTTGCATGTGTTGAAGCAACTGATTGAGGAGGAGGATTCCCTACCCACTGCCTGGGAATACCGAGAACGATGGCAACGCGATTTTACGAAGAAGGCAGCCGAGCTGGTTGCCCTAGAAATCGCAGCCTATCGCAAGAAATACGAAATCCAGCCTCGCGCCTGATTGTCATTTCTTTCCTGAAAGTTTTACCAGTTTCCGTGAGAGGGCCAGAAACTGACTGGGGGAAATGGTTTTCTCCTTTTTCATCTTCTGGAGCAGAGCAAAGGCGGTTTCTGTTTCGGCAACAGAGCCAGTGAACAGCGAGGATGCTGGGGGGCGGTGGGAATCGACTGGCAGTTCAATATCCAGAATGCGGTTGCAGACTCGAACGCATTTGTCACAGATGTAAACCCCAGGACCAGCAATGAGCTTGAGAACTTCCGTATAAGTCCTTCCACAGAACGAGCAAAACGGTTTATCGGACCTTTCAGGTTTTGGCATTGTGATAAATGACTTTCTGGTTGCTCCGGTTCCCTACGCAACTATCTGCAATGAACATCACGATATGAAGGTAACAAACAACATTCTTTACAATAACAACAAACAATCCACTATAATTACTATATGAACCCCGTATTCATCATACTTCTCCTGATAAAGATATTCGCTAGAATCATCTGGATAATATTCTTTTGTATAGGATATGGCTTCGCTTTCCTTACTCGAAAGTTGAGCGGAGCAAGGTAGTATTCTCCTCTGGAGGCTATTGGTTTTGCAGGGATGGTAATTGCCCGAAAAATGGTTTGGCATCATTCATGGCACATTCCATATCCTTGATCACCTCTTCCTCACTTGAAATGGCCTCGCCCAATATGACGGCTGCACATTCCATAAAACGGTAATATGCTGTTATTGTGTCATTTACTTCTTCTATAGTCATCTTGAAGAGCATTACAAGATCATCCATAGACTTGTTCTTGTCCCGATGTGCATAATACTTGTGGCGGAATCTCGCTACCTTGCAATGCTTCGATGTCGCATAACGCAAATACCGTTCCATTCGGCGTTTGAGTTGCTTGAAACCAGCAGAGTCATAGTTTCCTTCTTCGGTGAGAAGCTTCACCAGCAATGAACAATTGACTGATTGTTTATCTGAATCACCAAGAATAAAAAGATTCACAAATACCGACTGGAGATGCGCATTTTTTGTCCGAAAGAAAAGTGGGTTGTAAAGTGTAAGGTGATACATGGCGTCTTTACACAGATATTCACCCTCACATGCAAAGCGCTTCCAAATATCGAAGGACTGTCGGGTTTCTTGGACAATCTCCCTCAGTTCTTTGAAACAACGAAGTGTCTTTTTTTGGATTTCATCACGCGGCTCATCCATATCACTGACACTTTTGGCAGAGGAACCTTTTTCCCAACTTCGAGAAGTTGCCTTTGCAATATCCGTATTCCCTTGGTGTCAGGATGGCCTTGCATGATGAACAGGCAATTCGGTTCCCCACGTATTGCACTGGCTGAACGCTTCTGGGTTCAGGTGCAGGCGGTTCTTCCACTGGTTCTATGGGCTCAGCGGATTCTGTGCGGGCAGGGAATTGCTCGCATATCCTCCTGTTTTCCTTGCTCTCTTCCTTGAGGCGTTCACCCACCCTTCTGAGTTCGCTGCGTAGCATCAGCTTGAAAATGCGGGCAACGCTGATGCTCTCAATGAATTCGTCGAGGGTTTTTGAGAACTGATCCCGCTGAACCAGCCTCGCACCATCGTATTTCTTGGGGACTGGGCTGCCCGGCTGAACCAGCACCCAGTTTTCAAAAGTCGGCTGGATCGGGAGCAAGCCCAACCGTTTGGGGAGGACATTGCAACCTGCCAGGTAATCGGACAATACCTCGATGTGACGGTAATTCTGAGCGATTGGCGAAGGGCAAGGTTTGGGCCTGCCATTGAACAGGATAGAGAATGCCCCCGATGGCTCATGCAGAGTCATTCCCTCTTTGGCAGACTTGGTTTCCAGGACTACGAAATGCCCGAGGCGGGAGAAGACGAGATGATCAATCTGGCACCAGCCACCCGTTTTCCTGTCGAAAAGGAGCACATCATGCAGGGCCTTCCAGTTGGTTGCCCCATAAAGGGCACGATCAATCTGCCACCTTGATTCATACTCTGCCGATTTGCCAGCAGCCCTCATTTTACTTTCCTCTGTCATTACTGCGAACGGTTTAACAGTCACGGCAGGTGAGGAAAAGGCGATTTTCAGACATCGGCCTTGTTCCCATTGAGGACAATGACAGCCATAGCCTGATAGGCGGACATACTCCAATCGGCGGTAGCTTCAACCCAATGCTTGCGGGCAAGTGCAAATGGCACGGGCTTGCTATCCATTGTCCATACGGGTTTTCCTTCTTTATCGGATCGATAGCCGATTTGTGGTTTTTGCTTCATCCGCACATCATACCAAACGCGGTTTCTTCGATTCTCTGAGAACTCGCCATTACCAATGGGTTACGCCGATCCCCTATCCATATAATAATTTTGTTGACGCTACAACAGCCCCCTTATCAGTCCGAAACCGAGGAACCCCAGACGGGTTGCAGATGGATCTAGGCGGATCTCAGCCACCTTCAAGGTTGAGTTGAATGGTTTCACTGGCCTGTATTTCATGTATCCGTCCATGAACATCCGGGATCGCTTCGATGGCTCCAGAACGATTGTGGCCTCATTGGTGACAACCTTGCACATGTCCGCTCCGGCGAAGGAATACAATGGCCGGTAGCCGTGATCAACCACTACATCCGACAGGGCAAGGGCAACCGGATTCTTGAAGTTGTTTCCCCTTGTGCCATCGCGGATATTCACCTCGTCAACCCTGATTTCGAGGAACTGGGAGGCGTAGAATGGTTTCACGAAGATGAAGAACGACGTGGATATGCCTTTGGTGTATCCCAGGCAATGCAGGGTGGCATAGAGGGACATCAGCACAAGAACCGCGAATATCTGGGGCAGTGCGAAAATGATGTTTACCAGTTTAACAACAGGGGTGTTGGCGACATCTGAGGTGGTGAACGGCAAATCCACAAGTCCGAGGGTATGGAGCACAGGGAGGGAGAACCCTGTCAGGACGAGCAGCGTTACCGAGTAGAACGCTGCCTTGGTGCGGTTTGACATGGTTGTAAACAGGGTTGCCACGACAAGCCCGAGCGCCGCAGCCATCCACACCATCCAGATAATTTGGGTAACAAAGGTATTCATACCCAATTATACCATATCCTCTTATTCGGTTTTTCAGGTTGTTGGACAACCACACCATTATGCCGAGCTTGCTACGCAAGAACTATCCATAATGCGGTTAGGCTCCGGTTCCCTACGCCTTAACCTCTCATCTCTTTGTTTGTTATGAAAACAATAATCAAACCATCAAAACAAACAGAAGAAATCATCAACCTAGCCAAAGCTCTAAACGGGGCAATGGACAGGATGACTTACCTTGCAATCGCAATTGAGCAGGAACAATACGAGGAATCCGCATCCCAGAGTAGCATCAGGGGATGGCTCGATGAAATGGCTTCCGAGTTCGAGGCCATAAAGCAAGAGAACATGGAGTATGCCCTATAATAATAATATGAAAGCCTCTCCCCTCCTCCTACTACTAGCAGCCCTGATAGGGCTAAGCGGATGCCAGACATACACCCTCTCGAATGGGCAAACCAGAACAGGGCTTTCCCCCACAGGGGCAGCTCTTGCCCAGCTTGGGGTTGCCACGGCGATTGGCGTAGGCACTGGGGCATTGATGAAGAAATCACCCTCTTGGGCCACTGGCGGGGTTTCTGGGGCAGCCGGTAGTGTCGGCAGCCAACTCCTCAATGCGTTGGTTCCCCAGGCACCTGCCCAATACCAGCAAGTTCAGCAATACCCAGTTCAATATCAGCAGCCTGTCCGATACCAGCAACCGGTTTATCAGCAGGGATACCCGCAGGTTCAACCCCAATACGTCAGGCTCCAGAACGGGCAGATTGTCCGAATCCAATAATTACCCCATGAACACGAAACCAAAAACGATAATAGCAACGGCGAAGAGTATCAAAATCCAGCTTCTGAGAATGGCAGTTTTCAGTTACGAGATTGATTGTGAACTAGCCCGACAGAAACCACGAAAGAACAAGGTGGAAGAATATGAGAATTTTGTGAAAACCAGTCTGGAGAAAATCAGACAGGAGCTAGACGCTCTTGACAAAGATGACGAAGACGCGAAATCCACCAGGGCGACATTTCTCGAATCCCAGATGCGCGAAACCCTTCGAGAAGCCAAGCAGCTTGTGGATAACTTCAAAATCGAGAAGCAGTATCCTTGGTAAAGTTTTTCCGTATGCTATCGGAGGAGATCTCCGAGGCCTTCTTCGTAAGGCATGAAACAAAGGAAAATGAGGAACCCGGTGTAAAATCCGGGTTTTCTTATGCCCTGATATTCCGTTGCTCCGGTTCCCTACGCAACTACTCACCGGTATCGGCAATATGAGCAGAAGACTCTACCACATTTCAAAGGACCAGATGGAATTCGACTTTGATGCCCATCGCCCGATTTGCCCAGGCCTTTGCGACAGGGTTGTTTTGGTGGAGCACGATAATGGCGGCTGGAAGTATCTGCGAAGGAACACCATTTTACAGGGCCATTTCATTGGGACATGGCGGATCGGGGCGCATGAGATCCTGCCCGCTCCAATTTCAATGGGAAGCGGAGTCACCAAGTTCATGGTTGCCGATGGCTCCGGGGCGGCTGTCTATGTCATGCCTGCCCCAGCCTACCGCAATCTGCCGACGAGGTTGCTCCGGTTCCCTACGCAACTCTCATCCACGGCCGGTAGCATGAGAAAAAACCTACTATCCCGCGAAAGAATCAACTTTTTTGAAAGCAGAGTCCCAGATGAATCGGGCTCCGAATTGGAACCACGTCGCCCGGTTGGCGTTTGGAGTATGAATGTGGACAGGCCCATGCCTGATAAACCTCTCATCAGGGGATTCTCTTTCTACCAGAAACCAGTGCTCGCCTAGAATTTTAGACGGAATGGCCGTCTATTTCATAACAAGGGAGCCCCTGGAGTAAAATCCGGGGGTTTCTCTGTCTGCGCGTTCTGTTGCTCCGGTTCCCTACGCAACTCCCACTCCAGAACCGGCACCATGAACATTCAAAATCAATCTCCAACAGAAAACATCAATTCCGCCGTCTGGGAAAACCAACCATTTTACGCAGTAGGGGCCTTTACCTGCCCAGAGGGATACCTGTGGCCCAGCATGGCGGAATACATCAAGGCCAAGGCCGAACAGGTGAGGAACAATGTTTCCCCTCGCAGGACTGGCACCCCTCTGAACTTCGCAGCAGTAATGGCACTAGCTACAAGATAATGAGCGCACAGGGATTGTGATTGCAATTGCAGCTACAATGACTAATACGAGTGCAGCCATTCTTACTACAACCCTCAATCTTGAGATTGCCGCTGTTCCCTCCCAAGTAATGCTCAAAAAAACCCATTTCGGCCTCGACCATAACATGGTCAGTGAGCAAGTCTTGGAACACCGGATGCTTTGTAGCGGTAAGAATTTCAGTTGAGTGCATTTTGAGCGATTTCTTTCTTGTTCTGGATTTTTGATTCTAAAACATGAAGCCCGACTCGTCGGATCGCCTCGCAATCAGACTTATGAGTTAACCGCCGATCAGGGCAATCGCCTGCACAGTGATACTTGCAGAAGCAATCGGCGCACTCAGGATAATTAAATACATTCATACGACGGATAGCATCCACTTTCGCGGTATCAATAACGAACTTTTGCTCCTTAAAGTCGAATGACCCAAGAAGAAACTCGTCTGGAGCGTTTTCACGGTCACAACAGTAAATGCGCCCATCAACTAGAACCGTCCAATTCGGTATAGCTACACTGGTGCAGAAGACTGGCCTGAGTATATCATACTCGGATGAAGCGGAGTTGTGAATGTTCTGCCCATTCTGGGGAGCAGTCCGAAGCACATCAACAAGCGCATCTGCCATCGCTCGCTCATTGGGTGGTTTTACCGTTGGATCGGTAAGCGCACGACCAACTGGACTTAAAGGTTCAAGAGAAATTGATACCTTTGGGAAATGCTCTGTGAAGAAACTCACGGTTTCGTTTACGAATGGAAGACTGTAGTCAGAAACTGTCGCCCGTAGCGCGAAGGAAGCTCCAACGCTATGGAAATACTTTGCCGTTTCGAATACGATTGGAAATGAGGCACCGCCATTTCTTAGCGGGCGGTGTAGGTTCTGGATGTGGGCCGCACCATCGAATGAAAGCGATATACTTTGGATGTGGGTTGCAAGATACTTCCGAACCTTATCCCCATAAATGCCGTTAGTAGGCATAGAGAATATACATTTGCAGCGATTTTGGGCAGCAAGTTGACTTGCTCTGTCCACAAGGAACTCAAGCTGGTTGAATGCGAATGTAGGTTCGCCGCCGCCCATAATTTTGATTTCAATCGTTCGCGTCTTTTCTGATTGATCGGCGGGGAGGGCGAGTTGCTTAAAATAAGCAACAAGAAGAGAATCAATCATCTCTTTGGACATAAATGATTGACGATGGGTATCCCCCGCGCAGGCATAGCAATACCGGCAACGCAGATTGCAATCATTGGTTAGCGCTACCGAAAGAATAGGATTTGCATGACGGCTTTCGGTTAGAATCTCCTCAATTGGAATGGAGGGCCTTTTCTGGATGTGGCCTAAAAAAGCGGCTGCAATAGGGGAAGGCTCGCTTTCTTTAAGGGCAGATTCAAGCTCCTTTGAAATAAGGGCAACATAACTTCGCCGGGGAACATAGACGATTATACGCTCCTCAGATTCGGGATACGGCACCAGAAATATTTCTTCACCTTCAACGTTCATGCTTTGCGAGAATTGGTAGCCGTAAAAATAATTCTCATGCAGTATCACAGAGATTCGGAGATAGGTATTTGACCCTCATCAAGAATCAGGTCACTTTTTTCGTTACGATAGCTGCAAGTAATTCATTGTCGGCTTTGTGGGCTTTTGTGATTTGCTCTGTCCCACGTAAAACCCACATCAGTAAAGGAAAGCAGAAACCCAACATTCCCTACGCAGCAACCGCTTTCCGAGCCTCTGCCTTCTCCCTGTCGAACCGGCGAACGCGATCCATGAGAGTTTCCCCCTCTGCTAGAGGCTCATCCAAACCGGAGTCAATGCGGTTCTGGAAATACTCCATCATGTTCTTCTGGCGCTCAAGCTCTCTCTGGGGGACTGCGGCGGGCTTCTCTATCTCCGAACGAATGAAGCCACGCGCATCAAACCTCCTCCCTTCTGCCAAGGTGGCATCCTCAGCGGTATTCAGGGTTTTGAACCCCGAGGACAGTAATTTTCGATACTCCCAGATTTCCTCATCTGACAATTCGATATTCCTCCGGGCTGCCTCCTCGATATAGGCATCCACCGAACGGCTGATCGTCTCCCACTGGCGCTTCCTACGCAGGCCAGCCAATTTCTTTTCAAAACCAACCCGACTCTTCGCGCGGGCCAGCGCTTCTCTGGCAAGTCGCTCCTTTTTCTCCTCTGGGGACTCCGCCAGAAGCTTGGCCTGCTTGGCGGCTTCTTTATCCAGCCAATCCCGGTGGGCCTTGTCCTCGATCACCGCCAACAACCACTCATTCTCCCTGCCCAGTGCTTGGGCCTCAGTGGCGTAGTCATCCAGGGAATTTGCCTCACACCACATTTCGGAAACCTCCTTTTGCCGCTTTTTCAATCGCGGGAGGCTGATTTTCATCAACCAGGCCTTTATCTCATCTTCCCGGTTGGCAATTCCGGCCACCGAGTAGAGCCCATGTGGGGGAAATGATACCGTTTTGGCACTCTTTGGCGGGTTGGCATGGGTAGTTTTTCTATTTTTTTTCACAGTGCCTTTATTCGGCACTACTGTAAGATTGTGTGTAGTAGTCATAGAGGGTGTTTTGGGTTGTGGGTTGAATCGGTATTTCCTACCTTTGGTAGATCCACCGAATGGGGTAATAATTCCATCTCTGGAAAGTAGTTCGAGGGCCTGCCGGATTTGGCGCTCTGATAATCTGATAATCAGCCTTCGTATATCGGATGACGAGAACACCCCAAGCAACTTGGCTTTATGGGATACGAGGTTCAGGGTTTTATCTGAGACTGGGGCAAGTCCCGCATACGGGCTCTTTTTATAGTTTGGGCTCCACCATCTATCCCAACATTCCCCCAAGTCCTCTATAACCGCATCTTTGCCGATGGCAGCAATTGAGAGTTGGAGGATCTTGCCGAAGTGGGGTTGGGTGAAAAACGCTTCAATGGCCTCTTCCTTGCAATCATGATATGCGTAGAGCCATTCAAAGCTCCATGCCCGCATTGCCCGGACGGTTTTCGTTTTCTGGACGAGGCGGCGGCGGTTGGAAACAGGCCCGAGCTGCATGGGCAGTTCCACCAAATCCGCACAGATAGACTTCCACACATCATCGGGAACTCTATCCCCATCGCCGACCAGGTTGATGGTGGGCAGAGTCTTTTCGAGGTGTGGGCGGGCATGATGCGCCCAGGGCATGGAGAGGATTTCCAGCTCCGCATCTTGGCGGGTCAGGTTATCCACCCTCACAAGCTGGGTAAGCCGGTGCCGGATCGCGAGGAATTCTTGGATTTGGGCGGCCTTACTGCCCTTGGGGACATTGGCCGAGGTGGACTTTCTGGGGGTTGTCCCCCTTGATGCCCTTGGCGGGACAGGCCGAACTGGAGGGAGGGACAGGCCAAGGGCGGTGAAAACTTCCCGGACGGTGGCCATCTTGTCAGAGGCAGGGAGCCAGGAACGCACCTTGCCACGCTGGCAGCTTCCCCAAGGGGCGCGGTAGCAGTGGTTGCGGTGCCGTCCAACCTCACCATCCATTTTGAGGTGGGTAGTGGTATCGTAGAACAGTCCCGTCTTATCAGCTAGGTAGTTCCCGATAACGGACAGCATGCGGGCTTCACTCTCCCAGTTCTCGCCGGATTCCATGTAAATCTGGCATCCATTATTCAATATCAGGGCAGAGTCAGGAAGGAGGGAGCCGAGCAGTTTTATATGGTCCACATCAGCAGGTTCACCATCTTCTGGCATATCAAGGTCGATTACCCTGATGGGATCGTAAACAACATCTTCATGGCTCATAGGGCCAACCGGTGTATCCCATTCCGTATCCCTGAATACACCCGGCGTGAAATATATTTTCTTATCAAGATGCTTCTGGCAATAACCAGGGATACCATCGAACCTTAAACGGATTGTAGCCTTTTTACCTCCATTAACCCGCGAACAGTAAGATTTGTATGGGGTGGAGAGGATTTTTCCCATTGCCCGTTCCCACCAAGCCAATGGCAAACTCTCATTATGAGTGTCAGTGTGATAACACACAACTTCCACGCTGGGAGTATCATAGTGTGATGGGGAGTCGGAACTACTCCCCGAAGTGGAAGGTTCGGGACTCATTACTAAATATAGTATATCCTATTATTCCACGTTTTTCAACTATTATTGTTGCATTGCTTAATAATATCTTATATACTTCTTTTATAGGTTGGTATTGTGGAAGGTGCCAGCCCTCATTACTAAGGAAAGCCCCAGAAGTTTTATTCGCGTTTAATTCTGGGGCTTTCTGATTATACAGGCCAATGGGTTTAATCGGCATCTGCTATAATATGGTCTATGAATATTACATTTGATATGACAGAGGTTGGATACTTTGGGGATGACGACAAGTTGATACGTAATGTGGTGGCATCAATCCCGCAGGAGAGGTTAGAGCTGGAGGCAGAATGGGCGGGCAAAATGATGATAACATATGCGCAGCAGGGAGATGGGCTTAACCTAGAGCAGGTGGAATATTGGAACAAATATAAGGAGGAATTGAAAGCAAAGGGCGAGGCTTCCGCAACCGAAAGAAGGGTATCTGCGGTGAAACTGCACATTCAGAATGTCATAGCTCTACACAGATATGCTGGGAAGGTGTGTGGCATGGAGGAAATGTTGAAATGTGATGAGATAGGCGGGGAAGATTCCGACATTTATTACCGTGAACTAATTCGTGAGGCATTGGAAAACATTGCTCCCAATTCACTTACTCAGTTGCAAGATCTTACTAGGTTGGCGGAATATTTTTTGACGGGTGGGGAGGTGGATAGCAGGGGGGCGGAATTTGCCATAATGGGAAACAAAACAATGTCAATGGTTATAAAAGCATATGTTAAAACAATATCTGAGGATCTGGTATAATATGAGTATCGGTAGGAGTGCCGATAAGTGGAGCATAGGAAACCGCAGGCTTTAATTGTCTGCGGTTTCTTTTTGTGATATAATGTATATGTTGGGGCGACAATCCCGATAAAGACGAACCACATTACTGGAGCCCGGAGAGAGATTTCCGGGCTCCTTTATTTTGACAGGAACACCTCTACCGCACTGCGGAGAGTGACGACGGCAGGGACAGAATGCCAGTTGCCATTGCAATAGACTTCACGAACGAAGGAATTGGCAGCGTCAATATCCTCGCCAATCGGTGTGGAGTGTTCAGAGACGAACACCACGCATTCCCTCCCACCACGGGTAATGGCCTCAGAGAGGTTGGACAGGAAGCGTCTTTGGCCGGAAGGCATGGGGGTAGAACCGAATTTCAGCTCAATGAAAATGAACAGGTTGCCGTGGAAATCCATTGCCCCGTCAATATCGGTTGGGGAGATCCCACGGACGAAACACAGGCCAGAGAAATCCCGCAGTTGCGAGGCTCTATCCCTGTTCGTGATTGAGCCGGGGAGACTCATAACAGGATTGCCCTCCCGTGCTCCCTGAATGCCTCTAGGAAGCTTTTTGGTTGTTTCCCGATGTAGATCACCACTTGGCCTTGCAGTGGTATCCCACCGGGGTTTCCGTGCCTGTCTATGAACCGCACGCGCCCCTTTATCAGACAGATTGCGCTGGCAACTTCCAGGAGGCGGTGGAACCAGTTTGTATCTGTAGCATTGTTCACCAGGATACAGGCCTGTTCATACTCCCCTTCCTCATACTTCGAGGCAGCCATTTCCGCGAATTCCCGTATCAGGCTGGAGGCATACGGCGGATTCAACCACACATTCCCGAACCAGACATTTTTCAGGCCGTCATCCTCCTTGGTGTAGTATTCCGCTGCCTTCACATTCTCGTTGGCAACCGCACAGGAGGCAGGATCGAGATCAATTGAGCCCATACAGGCCAATCCAGACGCAATGAGGTTGTGGGGTGAATACCACTCGAATTCGCCGGTTGCATTCGAGACATGGGATTTCTTTACCGCCTCGACAATTTCCTTTTTGGGCAGGGCGACCAGGGCAGCCTGTTCCTCCTTTGGCAGGGTGGACAGTTCAGCAGCGGTGGAGGCCCCAATCCTCTTTTCCCTCACCGCCTG
Organism: Chthoniobacterales bacterium; assembly: GCA_014879575.1. GTDB lineage: Bacteria > Verrucomicrobiota > Verrucomicrobiia > Chthoniobacterales > Terrimicrobiaceae > QYQL01. Next base: position 143,204 of record JACSRU010000115.1, read on the forward strand.
TTTCAGCTCCTCAGCCCCGTTCTCAGCTACATCCTTGAGGTGTTCGTATGTCTTTCGGGACACACCAGCTTGGGATGCCAGGGACTCGTTTACCTCACCATTTTCCCGTTCCGGTAAATTTACCGCCACGGGAGATTCAGGCCCACGAAGCAGGCTGGCCATTTTTCTTTCCGCAGCTTGAGCCCGCAGGATAGCCCGCTTCTTTTCCAGCAGTGGCACCCTGTCAATCGGCTGGAGGTTCCGCCTGCCAACCTGATTGTCGATTATCCACAGGGTTGCCCCTTCACGGCTTTCAAACTCTTTCTCCGCTACCGTATATGGGATATTGTGTTTCGAGCAGATAGAATGCCTGTTGTGGCCATCTATCAGGGTATCCTGCCAAACAACCAACGGTTCCCGGCATCCATCGGATATTATGTTCTGTTCCAGTTGTTCCAGCTCATCCGCAGATGGTGGAGGCACTAGCGATCTGAATTCATTATCAATTATTATGGGGTTCATCCCCAATTATAGAGGATAGCCTATTGCATGTAATATTGATTACGGGGTTGGAATAGGTGTTGCCGATGGCCACACAACATTTGAAGTCACATCCAATACACCATTCCGATAAATCTTGATTGTGAACGAGGGATTGGCCGCAATGGACTTGAAGTTGAGGTGGGAGCTAATGTCCACAACGGATTTACCAAGGGCCGTGCCATAGATGTTGTTTCCACCATCCATGAAAGCATTCGTTGGTTCCACCGATACAGAATATGCGACTGAATAAGAATTCGGATTCTGAAATCTGACAGTCATTGTGCCGGAAGTCCAAAACTCGGTAATGACAGCAGGGGTTCCAGGTTCCGCCACAACTTCAACAAATGGAGATGGTGAAGGCGTTGGGGTTGGTGTCGCTGGAGATTTCCACCACGGGCGGGCCAAGGTTTGCGAAGAGTCTGCCGCAGGGAATGTGGTTTCCCCCGCAACATGCTGGAAATATCCAATCTGCCCGATGATCGGGATTGTTCCAGGCACCGTTGAAATCAGCGATAAAACCGGATTGTCCATTGGAGTTGGAACATCCAAGCGCAGCACGACAAGCTTGTCTGACGCCCCTGCAATGTCAGGTTCACGACTCCATCCAGCAGGTGTCACCAGTTCAACATTCATGGTAGTTGGCACAGTCAGATAGAGCCAGACAGTATCGGTTATCGTGCCCGTGGCCGTTGGCACGACTGTCAGCAGGATTTCTTGCCCTACCTCTGTTGACGTGGGGGCAATGGCTGAATTGCCGAAACTGAAACTATTGTCCCCAGGTGATTGGACAACCGGAGTCGGCGAGGGAGAAGGTGAAGCGGTCGGGGATGGGCTCGCAGAAGCTTCTGGGGTTGCCGTGGCAGTTGGCCCAGGTGTCGGGGTTGGCACAACAGTTGGGGCGGGAGTAGCTGTGGGGACCACCGTTGCCACTGGGGTTGCCGTTGCCGTTGGTGCAGGTGTGGCGGTAGGAGAAGACTGAGGATCTGTAGGGGAAGGTTCCGGGGTTGGAGTTGGCAAGTTGTCCTCTGGAGCAGGCGTTGGATCTGGATCGCCAACAGATACCCACCATTTGGCGGGGTTTGGATTTGAAGTATTGATTGCCAACCGCAGGGAGAGTTTGTTGTTGATGCTCGCATCCGTGACAATCTGGCCGTTGAGGATTCGGTAATTTCCGCGAGTGGCGGGGGACAGCATGGTTTGAGCCCGTGCAAGCAAAGCGGCTTGGCTTGAATCACCTTTGGTGGCAGCAAGCACACTTGCTGTTGATGGTTGAGCCACTACCCAGCTTTCCAAAGCCTCTTTCAACTGAGCCTTTTGTTGCTCGCAGGTAACATCATTGGCCTGTTGTGCTGAATTCTGGTTACTTGTGAGGAGGACCGCAGAGAATATGGTGATGCAGATTACAACTGCCAATAGCTCGATAAGGGTAAATCCTTTATTGTTCCGTCCAGGAACCCGCATACGAGATTGACAAGTTTGAATTGGAGTAGGCGGGGGTGTTGGATTAAGGAATATCTGTCGCATCTGAAATGAATTAACAATATGAGAGGCGATTTGAGGGGTTTGTTTTAATATGCGAAGATAAAGTTCTCCGACTTTTTGAGTATGTGTGTGCATACTCAATTATAGCAGATGATTTGTTAACCCTATATTATCAGATAAGCCTTCCCTCTTGATGATAGTTATCAACCGCGTTATGGGTTCCTTGCACTACCTTGAAACCTTGGCTTGCGGCGGTTTGCGAAAGCTGGCCGGTTGACTTCAACCTCTGCATCAATGTTTGCGGCTTTTTGGGTGTCTGGGCTGCCTGTGTGGTTCCGGTTGGAACAGGAGAATCCGCCACTGGGGTTGAACCACCGCCAGAATCGCCAGATGGAATAGACACCGAAGAGGGCGCTGGAGATCCGCCAATATCAGGCACTGGAGGCGGGGAAGCAGAAACCCGCTTTGCTGCCAGTTGGGATTCGATATTCGCCGCAGCGGCACTTTGACGGGTTGCACCAAGGGTAGCATTACTGGCACCAGCCATCTGGGCAGGCGCAAGAACTTGAGCGCCACCACCCACCATTGCAGGCGCACCGGCAGCAGCAGGTCCAGCAGAGGAACCGGCAGCAAGGGCCTGTGTCGCCCCAGATGCAAGGGAACCAGCTCCACTGGCGGCTGAACCTGCCCCACTCGCCGCAGCCCCTCCCCCAGCCGCCAGAGCGCCTGCACCAGCCACCGCTGCCCCTCCTGCGAGCATGGGGATACCGACCCCGGCAAGAACCCCACCAATGCCAGCAGTCAGCATACCGGCCATGATTGTCCCGACCGGACTTGAACCCTCAATAATCGCCTTTGTGACTTTTGGACATTTCCAGAGAACCACAATCACGCCCACAAGCCAGATGGCCAGGTAGATCACTTGGAATGGCAAGAACATCATGGGCGAATACTGAATCCACGAGTAAAGCTGGCTCATTATCCCCTCAAAAACCGACAGCATCACCATTGCCACCACCGGCATAATGGCAGCGGTAATCAATCCGTTCCATGTGCCCTTGAAAGCCCGTTGTGTTGAGTCCAGGAACCAGAGCGGGTATGTAATGACTGTCAGCACCACAGTCATTTCCAAGAAGAATTGTGAGAGCCGTAGAACTATCCAGGCAATAAACGGAATGAGGACTGAACCAATATATGTGCAGCTCCATTGGGCCAACCCGTTCACCCAGCCCATCATGTTTTTCACCGATTTATTGATGAGCGCCCCCAAGCCGGTGGGCGGGGAGATGGCATAGGTTTTCTGCCCTTGTTCCGATGCGGCCACCTCAACCTGATTTTTGAAATCTGCCTGAACAACGGTGGGATCTTCGCCCGAAGCGATTCGCTTGATATATTCCGCTATCATCGCCTGTGTCTTGGTTTGGAATTCCTTGTTGTTGCCCACCGCCTCAGGAAAATTGTTCCAGGCGGTTTTGAATGAGGAGGCGGCCAGAATGTCATCTTCCGCAGATGTGCCGGACGGATTTGGCAATGGGATTTGAGGGAGTGTGGGCGAGACATTGGCAAGACTCTGGTTGTATGCTTGTAGCAGCGGATAAACCTGTGATGCCGTGCCTTGAGAAACATACGCTGCCAGTTTGCCCTGTTGCTCGACTATCGCGTCCCTGATGATGTTGTTGTAGGAATTGGCCAGAATATCTGATTTCTTCAATCCCTCTTTGAAGCTGTCCCCCATCCCGTTGACGGTGGCCTGAATTACAGCCATTCCGCCACTCTGGATGACTCGCGCAGACGCATAGATGTAATCGGGGTGGAAAATGAAAATGAGCCCGAGCATGAATTTCAGGCCTATCTGGACGAAATTCACGCCCTCTTTTTGCAGTCCCGAAATCACGGCACCAGCCACGAAAATGAGCATCATCAGCCCTGTGAACGCCTTTACGAAAGTGTTCTGGAGCTTGAACGCGCTTATCCCGAAGAAATTTGAGACAGGCCCGCCATTGTTTTGGCGGTATTCAGTAATGTAGTCCTCAAATCCCAGCGGCGGATCTGTGAGGAAATAAGAAAGGAAACCAGATCCGCCTTCTGTTTTCGTGTTCTGGATAGCATTCTTGAATCCCTCGAAACTATATCTGCTATCTGCAAACAGGCCAGTAGAGCCCGACTGCATTGGAATAGAACCGGTATTATCAATCTGAGCCGATGCCAAGATTGGAGAAAACGAAAATAGGAGTATGGCCAAGATTACTGGTTTCATACTCATATTATAACAGATGCGGTGAAGAGGTTATTCGTAATAGAATCCTTTCGCCGATGTCCATGCCAGTTGATGAGGAATGGCAGGAGCATTATTTGGAAATGTGACTGTCACATACGGATAGCGCCAGCAGTGCGACACCCCGTTTGCATGTTCCTTCGTGTTCGCCGTGCCCTTGACTCCCATCAGGTTCAGGAGGCACAAGGCTTGTGAGACTGGGGAGCCATTGGCATGGTGGGCGTCAATCTCGGCTTGTCCGATGCCAGCTTGTGCCCTTTGGGCATTCAAGTTGGCAATAGCTTTGGCGGGATCGTTATCCACAGCGAATGCAGTTGTGATTGCAGTTATAGCCAACAGTAGGATGGCTCCGGTTTTTGTGTTCATGGTTTTTGTGTTCATGGGGTTATTTGTAAGGGTTGCTGAATGGATCTCCGCTTTGTGTCCAATGCACAGTGCCGTATGGTGTCCACTGCGTGTATGGCAAGGTCCAGACGTTCGATTTTGAATATGCCGGAAGCACACTCGCTGGAGTCAGGCCAGGAATTGAGGCAGGCGGAGTTGCCGTGTTCACGAAATCCAGATCATCGGCAACCGCATCTGGGGCATAGATGTAATATGGCCTTGTCTTGCCAGCAGGTTTACCGGCCATTTGCAGTGTATTTGTCCAATCCCTATAAACGGTGACTCCCTGTGCAGGAACGTAATTGTCTGGCACGTAGGTTGCCACTGGAGGGCGAGCGACGATTTTCAGGTAATTCTGCCAGTTGCCTGTGAAGCTCTGACTGTTCGGCAATTGCAGTTGAGAGAATGCCGAGGAAGGAGAATTCCACGCAGCCTGATAGCCGTTGTTTCTGGCAGCTAGGGCAGCTTGGTAAACCTCGAATGCCTGCCCTTTGGAGCTGTATGTATCGAATGACCGACTGGCCTGTATGCCCTCGCACGATGCCGAAACTGTGTAGCTGCCAACAGTGGGAGCCCACAGGTAAACCATGAATGTTTTCGTTCCCGACACGTATCCAGTCCAGGTGAACGAGCCTGTTCCAATTGTGCCCCCCGTGAATCCACCGTCCGTTGTCACGAGCACCATATCTGCCCCGCCCGCATCAAATGTCAGCGTCACAGTGCCAGAATTGGCTGGAGTGATGGATATAGGAAACACGGGTTGTTCCATCGGAATCTCCATGCTCTGCAATCCAGAAATGCCAAGGGCCACGGCGGGGGTTGGTGTGGGCTGTGCAATTGCGCTGATAGTGCAGGATGTATTGCCCGTCAGGACAGGGATGGAGGAACCATCAAGTGTAGAACCATTAACCGAGAGATTCACGCCCAGGGTTGTTGAACCGGCCTGCGATGCGGTGACTGGGACTATCAGCGTCTTTCCACCGGCTGGCACAGTGCCCAACCAATCGTAGTATCCGAGCTGCCCAGGAAGATTCATGGCAAAGACATCCGCCATGCTGATGCCACCATACCATCCGAGGTAGGTTTCAAGGGAGGCCCCGTATTTCTGCAATGCAGCCTCCTCGTTTGATGCGTAGTTTACGCCTGTCCATTGAGAGCCCCAGACATACTTGTTGTAGTCCGCTTGGCTTGGCGGGCTGGAGATTGGAGGATCTGGAACAATTGTCCAACCAGACGGCAGTGACAGGCTCGCATGGACATCCGCCATATCGGCACTGGGTTGGAGTTCGATAGTTACCTGCCCACTTTCTCCAACCAAAAGATTCTCAGGCCCAGTTAGACTGACATTGAGGGATGGAGGAACTGGGGTGGGAACCGCAACTGCGATAGCGCATACCGCAGTGGTTTCATTCCCATTCCATTGCGCCAGTGCGGAAAGGGTGTCTGAACTATTGCCGTATCCCCGTAGTGAATAAGTGAGGGTTGATGTTCCGGCAGGCACGGTGCCATACCAGGTGTAATACTCGTGATCCCACCAGGTAGAGAACATGGCGGCCACCTTTTCAATCGTGTCACAATTGGCCCATGAATACCAAGAGATGTAGGTTGCTAGGTCGGTATTCTGAGTGGCCGCACAGCCTTCCTCGTTCGATGCGTAGTTGCCACCATACCACAGCAGACGATTGTAATCCGCCTGCGAAATGGGGAACTGTAAAGCTGGATACCCGAACCCGTTTGGAGCAGCGATATACAAATTGACATCCGCTATTTCCGTATTCGCCGTTAGGGTGACTGTTACCTCTGTTGTCTGCGGATATGTGGCAGTTGATGGCGCGGCGGATATTGCCAAAGCCAAAGATGGTATTGGCGTTGCGCTTGGGAGGGGAGTTGGGGTTGGGGATGACGGTTCAGAACCAACTTCCACTGGGGTTGTTGCGGTGGTTGTCCCTGCATCCGAAACCGCAGTTGCTACGAGATCAGCGGCAGTATTGCCGAAGGCAAGAAGAGCGAATGTGAGCGTTTTTCCATCCGCAGGCACAGGGCCATTCCAGCGGTAGCTTGTCTGATAGAGCTGCCCATACCCATTCTTGAAGGCAACGACATCATCCAGTGAAGTTGTTCCCGGATACCATGAGAGATAAGTTGGCAAATCAATGCCCCAATCAGCCAAGGCCTCCTCGTTTGATTGATAATTACCATACCAGAGGTAATCGTTGTAGTCGGCTTGTGTGAGTGGGTTTGGCAGGCTAGATCCCGATGGGAGGCCCAGCACCCAGCCCATTGGAACCGGGACTGATACGGACACGTTGGCGAGACTCTGATTCGGCACCAAACGGAGTTGCACGTCTGTTGTGGCCATCGAGACGGTGAATGCCGGGGCAGTGATTGCCATCGTCAGAGATGGAACTGGGGTTGGTGTTGCCGTAGGGGTGGCCGTTGGTGCAGGTGTCGGAGTTACCCCACCTTCTGGAGTTGGTGCAGGAGTGGCGAATTCACCATTCCATGCCAAAGGTTTTTGCCCCGTGCATGTTGTGAAGATTGGAGGCGTGGCAGACTCTCTGATGAGGAACGGCCCCACACCGTTTACTTTGGTTCTGACAGCCGTATATACAGCTTCAACGGAGGCTGTTTTGGGCAGAGGATTGCCACCGGCAGCAACATAACTCTGATATGCGCTATTCAGGGTTTGAATCTCCCTCTTGCACGCAGCTTCCAGGCCAGCGCATTTGTTCGCGCCCATTGTGGAGATCGAGAGGGCAGCCAGAATCAGGATAATCATCACCGAGCCCATCAGCTCTACAATGGAGTAGCCGCCAGTCTTGGACTTCTCGTATGGAAGTTTTGGGGGTAGCTCTTTATGGAGCCTGTTCCACAGCTTCTCAACGTCTTCATTGGCGTAGATGGCAGTCCTACCAGCTTTACCGGGTATATGCGGTTTTATCCAACCGGCACCAAGGGCGCGGCGGAATATGCGTGAGTTTCTAATTTTGGCCAAAACTTCCTTGGTAGTCAGGCCTAATGGGGATTGGGGTGTTGTCATATATTGAATGGTTTAAGGTTAACGGAAAGGATCGGTTGGCGTGGAGTGGCCCTTGTATTGGCCATCTACGATTATGGGTTGAGCATCCGAGGACGCATTGGCTGAATCCCACGCCTCAAAATGGAAACCGGAGGTTGGATACCAGGACAGGTATTGTGTGTTGCCGTCTTTATCGGGCATTGCAAATCCACTCTCCCAGAACGTTGGATCGAGTATCAAAACAGTGAGCTGGGATGCCCCTTGCAGGTTTTGCGGCATAATTTCTGGCATTCCGAGATCGGGCTTTCCGGCTCCTGTTGAGCCAGCACCCACCATTGCGCTGTAAAGTTGGACTGCCCTACCGTAGGCTGGGCCTGCGTTGAACCAGGGCTGGACGCTGCCACCAGCCGCCGTGAATTGAGCATAGGCGCTGTTCAAGGTTTGAATCTGCCGTTTTTGGGCAGCTTCTCGGGAACCGGAGATGGCTCCATTTATTCCGGCAATTGCGATACCAGCGAGGATTGCGATGATTGCGACTACTCCAAGTAGTTCAACAAGTGTGAATCCTTTGGAGTTTGATAGATTGTAATGTGGTGTTGTCATATTCAACTATTATAGCAGATATGCGCAACACCCATTTAAGCGCTGAATGACACTAGCTTTGAACTATCTTTGATAACCTCGCATTATGAGTATCTTACATCTATATGCAAATACGCTAATTTAATAGCATATAGGCGAATATGCTTGACTTTTCGCCTTTAATACGCTTTAATATATATGTAGTTCGGACAGCAAAAGACTATGGGTTACATTGTTCTTTTCGCCGATTACCACCGCACGCTGGCTCCGGTTCCCCGCTGGCTCCGGTTCCCTATGCCAGCAACTCCCAAAACAAAAGAATATATGAACGAACCAGAAATCAATTCAGAGACGGCACCAGTAGCCAAAGATACTGGCACAGCAAAGAAATCAAAGATAACTCTTCATTCACTATTGCTAGCATTGGTTGTTGGCTCGCCTATTGCCTTGATGACAGGTTCTGCCATCGCGATAGCAACCGACTTGCACACTTTCAAAGTGGCTGTTGGGTTAACTCCCCCATCCAGCATGGTTGTTAAGCCTATTGTGATAACAACCCCGAACAGTGCCCAAGGAGGTGTAAAATAATGAAAAAGCGCACAAAAATCATCATTGCCCTTGTGGCCTTTAACACCATAGCGGGGGCGTTCCTCGTATCCCAGATCGCAAGAACTGGGATGCTGGCAGTCGGATGCTACCGGAATGCCGTAGCCATTCAGCAGGCAGCCCACCGAGTGAAGTAATTTCCCACCGCCGCCCGTAGGGGCATGTCCGGGTGCAAGTCCCAGACGGCGGTTAATGCAGCTAAAGTATAATACCCCAAGACAGCGCTTTGAGTTCGTTTGCCTCAGAGCGGACAAGGACACAGCCAAAACAGCAGGGTTCAGATGGGACCCAGAATGTTTCGTTTGGTTCGCAAATAAATACTCCCGCCCTTGGGAACTGGCCCAGTATGCCAATGATGAGGCCAAGGCGAAACTGGCGGAGCTTCATGCCGACGCCCCCAAGGCCCTCTCAGATGCGGAGAAACAGCAGGTATTGGCAGACAGCTACTCTGCCAGTGCCGATGTATGCCTACCGATTCCCGCAGGGTTGGCATATCTGCCGTTCCAAAAGGCTGGCATTGCGTTCGCGCTGTCCAGGAAGAATGTCCTCATTGCGGATCAGCCAGGGTTGGGGAAAGAGCAGTCTGTTGACTCTCCCGTATTAACACCAACCGGATGGAGGAAGATTGGCCAACTCAAAATAGGAGACAAAATTGTTGGAGGTTCAACCGGGAAGGTTCAAACCGTTACAGGGGTTTTTCCACAAGGGATAAAGAAACTCTATAGAGTAACATTCAACGATAAGACATCAACCGTTTGCGGTATTGAGCACCTTTGGAGTGTTCGGGACCATAACGATTACAGGCGAGGGAAGGCATGGAGAACATTGCCACTAAAAGAAATCATCAAAGATGTAAGCCGATGGGAAATCCCTGTTTCTCCAGTCGTTCAATGCGCAACCAAGCAATTGCCAGTAGATCCATACTTGCTTGGTGTGCTCCTTGGGAATGGCAGCCTTTCAAGTTCTATAGGCATTTCTACCCCCCACGCAGAACAACTAGACAAGATTCGTCCGCTTTTACCTGTGGGCGTCAGTATCAAAGGCCCATACCCTTCTGACAGGTTCAAATACCACCTCTCCACTGGGAGGAAGGGCACGATAAAAAATCCGTTGATGGAGCAGCTTAGGGCAATAGGGGTTTGGGGGAAAGGTGATGCGCAGAAGGAGATTCCCACTCAGTATTTATGGGCCTCTCCCGCCCAAAGGCTGGCCCTTCTACAGGGACTAATGGATACAGATGGGGGCGCGAGGGGAGGCAGATACAGATTCTCCACATCTTCTGCAAACCTACGTGACGGGGTATGCCACCTCACACGCAGTCTTGGAGGTATGGCGTCATTCTCTACTATTCAGCCATATGGAAATGGGAAACTTGTGACGTATCAGGTTATGGTGCGACTCCCATCAGAACAATTGTTTCGTTTGAAGTATCACAAGGATCGTTCTCACCCGAGCAAGTATCGTCTTCGCAAAGTCATTAAGAAGGTTGAAGAGATCGGGACGGGGGAAGCGGTTTGCATAATGGTTGATGATCCGAAGCACCTATACATCACAGATGATTTTATTGTGACTCATAACACCGTGCAGGCGGTTGGCATAATCAACGCGCGGCCAGAAGTCCGCAAAGTCCTCATTGTTGTGCCCGCAGCACTTCGCCTGAACTGGACGAGGGAAGCCAACAAATGGCTTGTCCGCAAACTGCCCATATTCCGCAAGAATACCCAGATTGAGGATGCGGAAGGCATATCAATTATGAGCTACGAGGAGGCAACCAAGTATGCCGAATCAATTAAAGCCCAAACGTGGGACTTGATAATTGCCGATGAGGCGCATTATCTCAAGAACTCGAAAGCCAAGCGCACGAAGACAGTTCTTGGTTTCGAGGCCACATCATGGGTTCTACTCACAGGAACCCCCGTGCTCAATAAGCCGGTTGAGGTTTTCAACCTCGTTAAGAAAATTGATCCCACTGGTTTGGGTAGTAACTGGATTCATTTCGTCACCAGGTATTGTGATGCTCGAAAAGGGCCTTGGGGATGGGAGACAGACGGTGCATCCAACCTAGACGAGCTGAATATCAAGCTCCGGTTGGCAGGCATGATTCGCCGGACGAAAGAGCAGGTATTGACTGAACTTCCGGCCAAGCGCCGCTCCCTCATCCCATTGGAGCCAGATGCCAGCACCTTGAAACTCATCAGGGAGCAATTGGCAAAACAACTGGAGGCCAAGAAAGCGATTCGCAAGGCCCGCCAACTGGAGAGGAAAGGCAATGAATCGTTCGCTGGGGACATTACGAAATTGCGGGCAACCGCTGGGATAGCATTTGAAGACATCTCCCGAATCCGGCATGAATTGGCCCGCGCCAAGGTTCCCCAGGTTCTGGAATATGTCAGGGACGCCGTTGCGGCATCTCCCACCATCGTTTTCGGGTTCCACACCGATGTTATCCAGGCAATCGCAGATGGGCTGGCCGATTTCCGGGTTGGGAAACTCACAGGAGAGGAAACCGAGAAACAGAAAAATGCGGTTGTTGATGATTTCCAGGCAGGGAAGCTGGATGCCATTGTCTGCAACATCAAGGCGGGTGGAGTTGGGTTCACGCTTACCCGCAGCTCCCACCTGATTTTTGCCGAACTGGACTGGACTCCCGGCAATGTGGAGCAGGCCGAGGACAGGGCACACCGGATCGGCCAGAGGGATTGCCTGCAAGTTGACTGGCTGGTTTTGGATGGCTCGCTTGAGGCCAAGATAGCAAAAACCCTCGCCACCAAGAAGGCCACCATTACCCAGGCCACGGGGGACAACCTCCCGCCGCCTCCTGCCCCGGCGTCCCCCACTTCCCCAAGGCCCCTTGTCTCAAAGGCAGCAGAGCCAATCCCCGTAGAGAAGTTGTATTCCCACCCAATGGCACCGGATGCCCCAGAGTGCCCAGAACTACCGGCACAGCCCGAGCCATCTACAGTTGAGCCCGTAGTTGCCCAACCTGTCCAGGCACCAGTCCAGAAAGGCATGTCGTGGAAAGAGGAGATGGAAGCTGCCAAGAAAGCCATTCCCAAGGGGATCTACATCGTGGACTACAAGGGCCAGCCCACCGAGTTCAGGGTGAGGGTTTCCCGTTCCAGTGGCAGCCTCTATGTGGAGAAAGGCCCAGGCCCAGAGCGGACATACATGGGCTTCAACAGGGAAATACTCCAGGTCCTTGCCAATACCGACTTGGAGAAGGCAGGGAAGAAATATGCCGATGCAACAGGCCAGTGCTGGAAATGCGGTAGGGCACTGACAAACGAGTTGAGTATCCTCCTTGGTATCGGGCCGGAATGCGGGGCTGCCGAACATGCAGCACATGGGGGATAGTTATCACCGCAGTAATATTTTCAGTCTCACTGCTAGCCTATTAAATACCTTTCGTTGGGCTCTAGGCCACAGTAGTCGTGGAACATAGGATGTATGCATACTGTGTCAGCTTTATCCAGATTCCGAAATTCCTCTGGCGCACCCTCTTCGTAGTAGAATTCACATTTATACCGCTTGCCATCAACTCTACTTGGAGGGAAATACGTGGCATGTTTTTTTGCCTCGTAAGCAAAATCAGTCATAACACATACGCGTCCAACAAACCCAATGTGATACAGCTTTTCAATTTTCTCGGGGATATCGACAGCGACGCCAAGTTGGCGCAGAATGTCGCCAACCCGCGTACAGAACGCCTCATAGGTTAAGACATTGGCGCAGCCGTGAAATCGCCGAAGGAACTTATCCATTTGAGGATGATCGATGCGAAATTCTTCGATAAAATCCACGACACGCTCCTTGCACGAAGATGCGATAACATCAGCAATCTCAAGGGGAGAAATCTCCCTATCCTTGAAGTGCTTGCAAAGCTTGATAAGGTGAAACTGGAGTTGACGGGGTCTATATTGTGTGTGCCGTAGTATGTAATCAAAGCCATCCTCGTTCACCTTGTAGCAATGGTTCCAAATCTTCTCTGGAAAATATTGTGTCCAAGCGACGGTGAAGTCTGTGGTGCTGTGAATATTCGGATGAAGGGCTAGTCTCTTGCGAACAAATTCTTTGAGATTAGCATATCTCCAGACAATGCTTTGATGGATTCCACGCCACTTGTCACGGTCACGCGGTTTCTGTATTAGCCAGCGGTCATGCGGAATTAACGCTTTAATGGAGACATGTGCTGAGAGTTTAGGATCGAGGGTTATATCATATACCGCATCAATGAGCGCATAGAACAAGAGATTCAGGGCCGCGCTGTCATCAGCAGTATCGCCTCGTAGTTTATCAAACCCGTCGAGATAGATAATCACTTTTAGATGTTTTGTGATTAGGTACTCTGCAAAGTCTTTTTCAGCCTGTTGATATTGTCTGTCTGAAAATGGATACTGGCGAAGATACTTCATTTGGCGTTCGTCAATCGACACACCCCTTCTAGTGGGAGGCAGTGCCCCTGCGACCGCTACAGCCGCCTTGCTACTAGGTTCCGTAATAACCTCAATGATCTTCCAGACGGCTTTAACCAAATATAGGAATATGTCGAGAGGCGAATTATCAATGTGTTTCGTCTCACGCAGAAACGTTACCAAGCGCGTTTCGATGAGTGATAGATTTGACTTGTCCCTCTCGAATGCAATTCGCATTGCCGAGATCATAATAACGCACCGCCAGAATGCCGAAGTCAATGAAAGGGCATCAATACCACTTAAATGGGCGAGGTCGGCGATATAGTGCGTTATGGAAGCATACCTCAGATTGTTAAATGATATTCCCGCCACCAAAACCCCTTCGCTTGCTAGAGTTTTCTCAAGATGGAGACATAAGGCTGTCTTCCCTGAGCCTTTTTCACCACTTATCACACAGGCAATGTCACGCATGAGAAGAGCAATATCCTCATGCAGCACGAATTTCTTGTCGAAACGAATATCCGGCGTTGCCGCGTCAATTGGTTCGAAGAAGGGCAACAGTGTTGTGAGATCAGGCATTGTAAATGTTCCTTTTAATACCGAATTGCGCAGTAGCTGGAACACGCGGAGTGTGCAGGCACCACAGCGCTGTCAGGGAGAATATCAGCTCAGCGACCAAAAGACTACTCAAAAAGTATCAACTTGCGGACCTGATTGGCGGGCATTCTGTGCAACCATTCGAGTTGGAGGGTAGAGCTGCCCGAGGTGATGTGCATGAATCCTGCCCCCTTTTTTATGACAATATACATGGTAGCGCCGAATAAACGGGATACGGAAAAGAAGTGGTTTTACGCCTCAATTGAGTGTCCGCCGCTCTGGCTCCGGTTCCCTACGCCAGAGCCATTCAGGTTCGATGATATGAATACTTCACTTATCAATTATCTGTTCGCTCTCCCTCAAGTTGTGGGAATTCTCGCCTTCATCGGCCTCTGTCTTATGAGCAAGTCACGAAGGATTGATTGGACGCTGTTCGTGTTTGTCCGCCCCTTCTACAAATCTAGGTATATCCAGATTTGGGTTGAAGAGTTTCATTTTCAAAGTGCGAAACGCGGGAATGGCTTTACCAGCCCATTGGCATTGGCAATAGCTGACGCGGTTATCGCCCAGGGCTACAAACCTCTTTATGTCTTCGCCCAAGCGGATACCTGCAAGATTGTTACCAACGAGGCCTCTATGACTTTGAGCCTGTCCACCAAAGCAGTGGGGGCATTGGATAGATTCAACCGATACCGCCCTGTAAAACCGTTTGCAACCACCTTGAAGGTTGTCGAATGCCGGATGTCACAACAGGCGACCTTGCTGGAAAGGATCATCGCCCCATTCCGCAACGTAATACCAGTTTAACCGCATGAACATGAAAACACATATGAAAACCAGAACCAAAACCCCAAGAACCGCAGAACTACTAACCACTGTTCCATGTCAAGGAGTTGTCCTTGACTTGGAGAACGGGACAGTCCCATTCAAGAAGATACAAGAGCTTGTAGGAGGCCGCGTTGAAGCAATTTACCTCAAAACAGGAGTCCTCTGTGTGAACGAGGATGGCCGCAGTATGCGCCTGCCATTCAATCCAGATGCCTCAGAGTTGGCAGGAATGGTGATAGTAGGAGATGCAGTTTACCTATCCCACAGGAAAATGTTGTGAGTAGCGAGCAACTTACGAGTAGTCCGTAAAATATTTGTTGCAGAATGCGGTTTGATGTCGGTTGATTAAACCAGTGAACCCGCCGCCAGAGTTGGCAGCGTTTGGGTGCGAGTCCCAGACGGCGGGAAATGATAAATACCCAAGATAGTGAGGTTGTAAGAGGCAAGGCACTCGCCCTGTCTCCATTATCCCAAGGCCAGCGTTTGTTGGCCTGTCGCCGAGCTTGCTACGCAAGAACTAGGCTTACCGTTTCCGTTGCTCCGGTTCCCTACGCAACTTTTATCCATAACGAAGATTACCTATGAAAAAGAAAAACCCACAAATAACAAAAACCGAAGTCAAGGAAATAGCCCGACTCATCAAGAAAACGTATGGATACCATGCTTTCGAAGTGAACTGGGAAGGTGACATCATCTATGGGTATCTAGCCGATAGAAACCAGGTTTGGTATTCGGCGCATTCGATCCTTGAGGATGAGAAGCCGCCATATTTGAACGAAATCGAGGCGGATTTAATCGCAAATCTGCGAGAGCGCCACGAACCAGAAACATTTTAACCCAGTTACTATGGATACATACGACACATTATCAGAAGCAATAACAGAGGCGCACAAGGACGCTTGTGGCTGTAGAGGAGGGCAGGATACTCAATACTACAAGGACGAGGCTGGGATGTTCGGATTTATCAATCACGAGAGAGGGACAACCATTGAACTGGCAGATGGGTTGCTAGAAATAAGCGATGACTACAACGACAGGAGCTACCATGAATCCAAGTTTGCAAAGGCTGAATGGGATGCAATGGAGGCATACCGGGAATGGTATGACAGCATTTTTATGAAAGAATTTGAGGAAATAATAACTTTTTACAGCCCTTTAGTCGCCTCAGTGCTGAACGCATATGACAGCAGTGACGGACACGGTGGAGACCTGCACCCAATCATTACCGCAGAGCAATGCGTTGACAGATATATCCGACTACTCGCAGAAGCTATATGCGATGAGCACGGAATAGATCTTGGGGCGGTGGAGAAAGAGATACGAGAACGCATAACCGATAAGGGGCAAACTGAGGAAGAAATTCGGCTCGCATTGAGCCCGTCAGTAAAGAGGGCGTTGGAATCCCTTGATAAGCCTGTAACCGACACCCCCGAGATGGATCTATTTTAACCTGTATAATTGAATATATGAAACTTACCAAGCAAACCAAACAAGACGGAAGCTCATATTGGGCTTGTGAAACTCAAATCTCAGAAAGGCATGTTCCAAAAGCGGCTGGCCTCAAATGGAGTGGCAGATTTTGGTGGACGGACGAAATCAAAAAGGCTGCCAAGTTGAAGGAATTCGCGGAAGAGTCATGCAGGGCGGAATTGGATACCGTCAAAGTCAACTCCCGTTCTGCCGCCAAAGTCGAAGCCATGAAGGCAGAAGTAGAGGCCGAGAAGAACAGGAGACTACATGAGGCATCAGATAGGGAAACAAGGAGGTTGGCCGAAGCAGCAATCCGACAGAAAGAGAGGGAGCAAAGGGCCAAGGAGAAGCAGGACTACTTGGATTCCATCCACAAAAGTCCTTATCTTATCCAAGGCAACACATACGAGATAAAGGAACAACTGAGGGAAATGGGTTGCAAATGGGATTCCGACAGGCGCGGTTGGGTTGCACTGAATGAAGATACTTTCAAAGCAGGAAGTGCATTGCTTGGAGTCCATGAAAAGGAGAATCCAACCATTTGCCGTTGGTATTTTGAAGGCTCATATATGGGAGAAGGTGGCAACAGCTTCCATGAGGGTGAATTGCTCCGCCATGACGGCGGTATATGGGCTGTAAAGAAAGCATGGAGTCAGCGATGGGAAGGGGAGGACTGGAATAGACACGCAACTTTACGCCCTGCCACAGCAGACGAGAAAGCAAGGTTCATAGCGCAGGAGGCAGAAACACGGAAAGAGCTTGTCAGAACCACGGCAACCCAGTTTCAGGAAAAGGCCCTTGAGACCATATTTCATACTATTGGTAAGGCGGATAATTATTTTCAAACCGCAATGCTGAAACATGATAATGGATATGAATACCAGGAGCACATCATTTTGGAGGGAGAGCAGATAAACATTGGTAAGGGACAAAACATCTATGGGGGAGGGAAATGGTTTGTTCTTGCCGAAGACAAGATTTGGGCGGTTGCCAATAACGGGGGAGACGGAGATTGCTGGGCGAATAACAATATCAGGACGGGAGGAGCGGGGGCGATTGGCTACTGTGTCCCCAGAACGGATGAGTTGGTTGCTGAGATCCGCCATGCTGCCGAAATTGCCAATTTCATGGGCAAGGCCGAGGCGCACGTTGCGGCACAGGAAGCCAGGGAGGCAGGTAAAGTGGCCGAGAACACAGCGGACCATGTAGAAGAGCCCTCAGATGACAGGAAGGCTGTCTTGGCGCTCCTTGCCCAAAGTGACGAGAAGGACAATCAGGCCCCACAACAGGAAATGGACAGAGAAAGGGATTAACGAATTATGAAAAGCAAAATCACCCTAGAACAGGAAGAGGCAGCATTCGCACCGGCGATGAAGAAACTTGGTCAGGTATTCGACTTTTGCGGGACGTTTCCCAATGCCACCCCTGTCAAATATGTCCTCATACCACTTCCCGAGCACTCGACATTGATGGTCCTGAAAGCTGGCAGTTTCCCGAAGACACAGGAAAATGCCCTCTGTGGGGAACGGGGCCAATACCTGAAATGCGAGTTGCCCGAGGAATTGCATTACCCGGCGGCAGGAGAGGATTTCAGATACCCGTTCAGTTCTGGCAGGTTCCAGGAGTGGCTGGGAGAATTTGGCTTCCGCTTGATTTGCTCCACATATCTGGGAGCATGGGAGGCCTTCATTGACAACCCCAGCCAGGTGGCCGACAGGAAGACGGGAATTTCCTACCCTACTCTGGATTTCTGAATGTAGGGTTTGTAGGGATATTGAGCATCACAGAAACACCAAAGGAACTGGTTGAGTATTCTGGAACTCTCCGAAACCCCACAAAGCCCACATTTTAGTCGTTGAGCCTTTGGGCATTGTTAAGCCTACGACGCTCCATTTCTAGCTGGGCAGCCCTCTCAGCATTGGCCGCGCTGGCAGATACTCCGGTTGCCTGTTGGCCAATTTGTTCGTTCTGGTTCCTCAATTGCTCGATGCCAACTTGAGTTTGAACAGCCGCCGTCTCGTTGAGGGAACGGGAGGACTGAGCAGCTTGTGAGAGCGCCTGTATCCTCTGGGTTCTGGACTGGTTGGCAGCCACCGCATTCTTGGCATCTGCCAGGATTTGGCTGTTGTAGGAAGCTGCCAGGGCACCCGGCACGTCGATTCCAGCCTGCAACATCTCCTCAGAGGACATCTGGGTGAGCCGGTTGGACGGATTCCCGCCGAAAAGCATGGAGAGGATGTCCCGCGCCGAGCCAATCGGATCATTCTTGAAATTTCCGGCTACTGACATCGCCCGCTGGGCACCACTGAACAAATCCCAAAGGTTGCCCGCTGAATTATTGAGGAATCCACCGACTTGGGAACCTGCCTGCATGACATTCGCCATTCCCCCAGATGTTCCGCCACTGGCCCCGGCCGAGGAGCCCCCAGATCCGCCACCGCCGAAGATATTGTTGACTGAATTGCCGAGGGAGGACATGAGGCCAGTTTGATTTTTGGAGAAATCTTGAGTGGAACCGATGTTCCCGTTGATGGCCTTCGTTACCGCCAAATCTTGGCTATTCACTTTGAGCACCTGTCCCAAGGTTCCGAGTTGGTTGCTCTGGATCTGGGTTTGGGTGGAAAGTTGCATGTTTTGTAGCACGCCTTGGATAATGCTTCCGATGTCCATGACGGCAGCCCCTGCACCTCCCGCAGCACCACCGCCACTTGAACCACCGGCACCGCTCGCAGCTCCAGTGGCCCCACCGGCAGCACTGCCCCCGGCTTGCCCAAGGGTTCCATTCATCAGATTTCCGAATGAGCCAGTGAGTTTCTGGCCAATGTCTGAGCCGGTAAGTTGTTCAATGGCTTGGAGGCCTTGTTGTGCTGCACCCATGTAATCCCCATTCTGGGCTGACTGATATGCTCCCAATCCCGAGGTTGCCACCCCGGCAGCGGTCCCGATAGTGGAATTGTTCTGGGGAATAATTCGGTAGTTGTTGTTCGGTTGGCTGTAATTGGAGAGTTGTTGCCCGATATAGCCTTGAGGCGTTGACTGATAGCCCCCTTGCTGGATATAGCCGCCAGTCTGGGCAGGTTGGTAGCCACCCTGATTGGCCATGTAATTCGAGGCATTCTGATATGCCGTGGTTATCTGGCTCTGTGTGGCAGGATGAACTGCTACGACATTGTTATTGGTTTCTGGAGGCAGTGGAATGATGTCTTCACCGCCACCGCCAGTTACTGGGTATTGAGTTGTCGCAAGAGCTGATGCCGTTGCAATGAATAATGCGAATAATGTCTTCATAACACTAATTATAGCAGATACACGCAATAGCCATTTATTCGGCGCTACTGTGATATTGTTGTGAGAAAAAAAAAGAGGTGGATTCTTTCTGCTATAATAAGAGTCTATGAATATACTAAATTACACCCCACATCCAATAAAGGTAGTCAACCCTGACAAGAGCCTAACCGAGTTTACTTCTCATGGTATAGCCCGTTGTGCAGCTAAAAGTGAGAAGGTAGCCGAGGTTGACGGAATACCTTGTTTCACGACGAAATATGGACAAGTTGAGAACCTGCCCGAGCAGAAGCCGGGAGTTGTCCTCATTGTTTCCGCCCTCGTCAGAACCCAGCTCCCCGAGAGACTGGACTTGTTATCCCCATCTGGGCTTGTTCGCGATGACAAAGGAAACGTCATCGGCTGTCAGGGTTTCGATACCAATGGCATTCAACGAATCGGGGAACAGGAAATATCAAAGGACAGGCAAGCGGTTCTGGACATCCTCAATGGCACCGGAAAACAAGAAAACTTCACAAATGAACACCAAAGAGAATAAAGCCATGACACCGCAATCACAATTTCAATGGAGGCAGGACAGGGCAACCGGAGTTGTCATCATAAAGGATAATGGCATTGATGGCCGTTCCGTCACCAACGACGCACCAGCAGTCCTGAAAACCCTACGCGAATTCATGGGGAATGATGCCTTCGATAAGTTGCCAGCCGTCATCTACCATGACAGCAAAGGCCGGATCGACGGGATGATTTACCAGCCGGAATCTGAGCGGGTAAGTTTCTACCCTGTGGCGGATGTTCTCGAAACCCACAATTCCAAGAGGCAGGCGATTACCATCCTCCCGCTGGAATGCGAAGCCATCAAAAAGGCAGTGTCCCTTGGCAAGGGTTCCGTTGAGTCCAAGGACAGGCGGGCAGTCTTGGACTTGCTG
>JACSRU010000028.1 GCA_014879575.1 Chthoniobacterales bacterium
CTGCCCCATCGAAAAGTGGGTGTTGAAAATCGTCCTAAAGAGCCCTTAAGTTAGTGCCATTCGGGTCAGCCCATTTACATTCTCACGCCGCCCATGTTGGATGAAATTCGCTGCGCGGTGCGCAATGCCACCGCCGTGCTCCAGATCCGCGCGACACGGCAAGGCTCAGGACGCTACATCGTAGGGGCCCGACTCAACGGGAAGTCGTTGGAACGGGCGTGGCTGCGCCATGTCGAAATCACAAACGGTGGCGAACTGGAATTCGATCTCTCTGACACGCCGGTTAACTGGGGTCAGGAAATGTCACCGCCCTTGGACTAGCCCATCGAGAGGAACCATCGCTTGCCAGGAGGCGACTTGAGAGAGGGGTTCGCGCAAGTGAACCATCTGTACAACAAAGTCGTGGGGCGCATGCACCGGCTGCGCCTTCGGCCGGATGGCACCCATGTGGCGTGGCTCGATGCAGCCGGAGTTCCGTCGGTGATCTGGGCCTTCGTGGAAGGTGAGCTTCCCGCCTCGGAAAGCGGAATCTGGACCGACGCGGCAGACTCTTCGGAGGGGGGCAAGCGCATGCAGCGCGGCCACGTCTATCTGCGCGATTCATAACGTACTTAAGGGCGCGCCACTCGGGTTCAACGGTGCCCCGCTAGGAGATTCTTAGGCAGCCTGGGGCGCGTATTGGCGCTGCATCCAGTGCTCCCAGGCACGGCGGGCAAGGGAGCGGTGTTCCCGCGTGCCGAGCAAAATGTGGTCGCTGGCGATATCCGCATCGAGCAGCGGCCAATAGACGGAGCCGCGCTGGATCTGGAGGGTCTCACGCTCTTCGCGGGTGGCCAGCCAGAGTGTGGGCCAGCGGGTGAGCGGCGCCGTGGCCACACGGCCATCGGCCAGTTCCCATACCATCACGTCGCCCTTGAAATGCACGGCGCACACTTCGGGTGTGTCGTCGTGTGGATTTGTCTCCACAAGGCGAGGGTCAGTTTCCAAAGATTTCATTCCATTTCTCCAGTATCAATTTTTCGTTCTCTATTAAAATTTCCAGCACCTCGCGCAGTTCGTGTTCGCGCAGGCCAAAGTTGCGAGCCAGGCGGGCAGGGATCCAAAACTTTGCGCCCCGTCCATCCGCAGCCGTCACATGCACGTGCGCTGGTTCGCCGTGATCGGCCATGTAAAAGCTGATGCGATATCCTTTGTGGCGCAAGATCGTCGGCACGGGGCGATTTTTACGCAAAGGATAATAGACGTCAAATCGTTTTGGGGGGACCAACTCCGCGCGTAAGAACCAAGGCTGCGAACATCAAAGGGGTCGGTCCCATAATTTATAATTAACTCCGAACACTGATGCGCCGAGAGTATCCGCATGGCCAGAAAGCCGCGTCTCGAGTTCGCTGGGGCGATTTACCACACCATCAACCGAGGAAACTATCGCAAGGACGTCTTCGCTGATCGGTCGGCGGAGGCTTTCAAGCGCACTTTGTTCGAAGCATCCGCAAAATGTCACTGGTGCCTCCACTCCTATGTGATCATAAGCAATCACTACCATCTGGCCTTGGAAACTGCGGAAAGAGGGAATATCTCTCGCCGCCGCAGCGAAGGAACACCATGGAATATCCGTGTTGCGGCGGCCCTTCGATCCCAAACCACTGCGACCAATGCCTGGATCGCACAACGCCTCGTCATGAGCCATCCCAGCAGAGCGCGAAATTTGATCCGTGACAGCGAGAAATTATAAATTATGGGACTGACCCTTTCGGTTTTCCCGGCCGTTTTCGTCGTAAACGTGTGTGCCTTCCAGAACCAAATCCTCGGCATCCTCCGCGTGAAGCCAGGGGCGGGCGTCCGCGTTTTGCAGGGAAAATTGCAGGTCACGGCCGATCACACGACGCGTGTGTCGGAGATAGATTCCCCAGGCCGGCAGGGGGCCCCACCGCTCCCATTGCGGGTATTCGGCGGGCTTTTCCTCCACCGGGCGCACGCAGTCTTCTTCCAGGCCCGTGCCAATATGATGAATCGAAATATTGGCGAGATAGACCTTCTCCACCGGGTGGCCAGGCAGGCCCATGATCGAACTTGGTGACCGCGCGCCATGCGCAACTTCCCAAGGGGAGATTTCCTCCGGCATATCGTCGAAAATCGTCGCGACGACATTCGTGATGGAGACATTGCGCACACGGCCCGGATGGTGAAGCGTCTCATTCAGTCCCCGGCAACCCAAGCGCACAAAAAACGCGCCTCCCACGCGGTCCATCGTCACATTGGAAACATTCACCGTGTCAATTTCCGCACCGTCCACGGACAGGATTTCGATTCCGCAGAGGCGGACACCGTGCAGCACGCAGTTGGTGACGCTGATATTGCGGAAGGCGGATTTGGATTCGGTTCCGATCTTGATGCCATTGCACTCACTCGATATCGAACAATTCGTAATGACGATGTCCCGGCACGCCGCGAGCGTCGTCGTTTTCAAGGTGATTCCATCATCCTTGCTTTCGATCCGGCAGTTCGAAACCGTCACGCGCCGACAGCCGTCGAGGTTGATCCCGTCGTTGTTGCTGCAGTGCAGGCTGTTGACCGTCACGCCATCAATCAGAACGTCCTCGCAGTCCAGGTAGTGCTGCACCCAGGCCGCAGAATCCTTCAGGCAGACATCGCGCACCTTCACGCCCTGGCAGCGCACGAATCTCAGCAACATCGGCCGATGCTGCTGGCCGACAAAGGCCAGCCCGTTTCCATCGAGAACCCCGGGGCCGGATATTCCGATGTTGCAGGCATCGTTCGCAAGGACGAGGGCGTGGCCCCGTTCCCCCCCCACCGCATCGGTAAAGAGGGGGACATTCTTCCGATGATAGTCCGCGATGTCCGGCGTGCCGACCAGAACCGCGCCAGGAGCCAAACGCAAATGCACGTTGCTTCTCAGCATCAGACACCCGGTCAGATGCCGGCCCGGAGGGATGAGCACCTCGCCGCCTCCGGCCTCATGGCAGGCGTCGATCCGCGCCTGAAAGTTGCCCAGCAATTCAAGCGCCACAGAGCTCATGGCCGTCACGGAAGAACGATCCGATCAAACCCGCGAACGGCGGCGAAAGACAAGCACGGTCAGCATGCCGCAGCCGAGAAGGGCGAGCGAAGTCGGCTCGGGAACCACATTCAACATACCCGTGCCGGTGAAGAAACTGCTTTGAAAGTCCGCCCCGCTGCCAATCGCCCCATAGGTTCCCTCCCCCTGCGCAACCCCGTCGAAACTCAGACCGCCGATCGTGTCCAGACCTGCAAAAGCGAGATCCAACTTCGCGCCCGTCACCAGGAACACCGTGGCCGCATCTCCGATCGACGCGGTATTGATGCTCAGTGTCCCCTGTTGGATCGAAACATCCCCATCGAAAGTGTTCACTCCATTCAGTTTAATGAGACCGGTGCCCGTCTTGGTGATCCCATAGGTCCCGGCCCCGTCCGTGATGGCGGCTGTGATGGTATTGCCGGAACCGGAAAACGCGATCGTCGAACTCAGCGTCAGATTGCCATTGAGCACCACGGCTCCCGTCAGGGCTGCGCCATTGTTTGCCAGCGTGATCGTGCGATCACCATTGACCGTCACTGTTCCCGAATAGGTGACAATTCCTGAAAACCCAGTGTCACCCAATTGCACATTGCCTCCCACGGAAATGGTATTGCCAATCGTGCGGCTCGAGGCACCCGAGGTGGAAACAACTCCGGCGTTCAGATTCACCGTGCCCGTCCCGAAGGACGTCGGGTCGGCCACCCGGACCGTTCCCTGTGTGAGCGTGAACCCTCCGCTGAACGTATTCGCCCGGCTTAGGATCAAGACGCCCGATCCCGATTTTTCCAGCGAGAATCCTCCGCTCATTACCCGCATTGCATCGAGGGTATTGCTGCTGTTGTTCGTCCAAGTCTGGTTAGCCGCCAGGACGAGGCCGCCGGCCGAAAAACTGCCAATCGTCGCAGTACCGGCGTTGGCAAGCATGCTGACACCATTCGCTCCGATAGTCAGATCGCCCGTACCCTGCCCAGCCATCGTCAGTGTGGCGGTGGCTGTGCTGCCATCGCCGATAATCACCCCAGCGATGCTGCGGCCTGCAGTGGTTGAATTGTATGGCTGGCTCACATAGCTCGTCTGATTGAAGCGCGCAATGTTCGTCGTGATGTCATTGGCTGGCGCAGAGCCACCGACCCAGTTGGCATCGGTTGTCCAGGAGGTCGTGCTGGCGGTGCTGCTCCAGTCGATGACGGTTTGGGCCGAGGCCAGGGTCGCGCTGGTGAGAAGGGCCGCCACACAAGTGAACGCGGGCCCACGAAGAAGGAAGGAGGAGCGGTTCATAATTTGCGGAAATCTTATCCCACCCTGACACCCGGAGCAACACGTCCGAAATGTTCATCGTTACATAAAACGGAACATAAAACGGAAAAGCATCAAGTTCGAGGCAACGATCCGATCCTGGTGACCGGCTTCACCCCAGTGGTGAGGGCCTGCGCAAGGTCGGAAAGCTCGCGCCCGGCCGCCAGAGGGAGGGAATGATCACGGTTTGCGGGTGCCTGGGAAGATCGAATTCGTTGCGATTGATCATTCCCACCACCACGTCGGCCGCTTTCCTGCCCATCGTTTCCTGCATCTGATCCATGCAGGCGATGGCGGGATCCTCGTGCCGGTGGAGGCATACAAACGCGAGGTCCTCCGGAAGACGAAAACCGGCCCTGCGCAGAGCCTCTTCGGTTCCCGCGAGTTGGGTGATCACCGCTTCGATCCGGCGGCCTTGGATCCAGTCCGCCAAGCGCTTCCGGTTATTTTCCGACCATGTGTCCGAGTCGAGATTGAGACGGAACACCTGTACCTGCGGCTTCGCAACATGCTGGTGTACCATCGCCGCCGCAAGGTATTGATTTTTCAGGCGCACGTTGTCGTCAAAGGTGCTGAGCCATCCCACGCGTCGGTACCCGGACCGTGCGGCGAGGTCCAGAACTTCGCTCGCCCGGTCGAAGCTGTCGGTCACCACCCGCGGCAACACCGGAGAGACGATACTGTAACCGATCGTCGCCGCCGCGAACCCCCGGAAATCAAAATCCATCCGCCAATCCGCCGCCGGTGCAGGCAGGACAATCACCCCCCGCACTCCGCGAAACTCCAGGACTCTCCGTAATTTCCTGGCCGCCGCCTCTCCCGGCTCGAGGGGAAACCGCTCAATGCTGTAGCCCAACGATCGGGCCTGCCCGATTGCGCCCTTGTGAAAATCGTGACTTTCCCACCCTTCGGCCAGATGGAGCAAACCCAGATTGACCGTGCTCTTGCCCGGCTTGTGTCGGCCCCGCTCGCTCATCAACGCCGAGACCAACGGGTTCGGTCGATACCCCATTTTTTCCGCCATCTGCTGAATCCGTCGGCGGGTGTCGGGCGCGTGATTCGGATCGCCACGCAAAGCGCGGCTCACGCTCACCACGGAAACACCGCACGCCTGGGCGATGTCCTTCATGGTGGCTGATGACAAGGGAGCGCTCATTTCCTAAACCGAAAAAATCTCCGGGCGGGGAGCGACACGAGCGGGAAAGCCGTTCAAGCAAATTGCGTGCAACAAAAGACACCACGAATCATTCCCGCGTCCCATCAAACAAAGCGTTTCACAAGAGCGATGCTTTTTCAAGACTATGGAACAGGCGTCCCCGCCTGTTGGGCGCATCTCCAATAAGTGCAAAAACGAGATGCCCTGCGCCAAAGGCGCATGATTCAATAGCCCAGT
>JACSRU010000153.1 GCA_014879575.1 Chthoniobacterales bacterium
CTTCGCTCAACCCCCGGCTGCCGAAGCTCAGATGCCTTTGGCATCATCCCAAAAATGGCCAAACACCAGTCCGCGCTCTTCGGAGCGCGGCCCCGTTGAAGCCCCTGTTGGCACAGTTCGCCCACCCTTGCCTTCGAAGTTTCCGCGCTCTTCGGAGCCCGGCCCCGTTGCGAGAGCAGAAGGGGTCCCATAACTTATAATTCTGTCTTGTCACAGAAGGAATTTCGGTTCCTTCCGGAGTGGTGTCTTGGCAAAAGCAGATGGCGTCAGATTCAGGGACAAGTTGAGAAAATGTTAAGATGTCATGCCTTCTCTGAAAAAGGCGTGTCAGGAAGGGAAAATATCACACGTTGATCATGGGCGCATCTCCGATAAGTGCAAAAACTGGCGGGCATTCGCCCGTGAGCAGAAGCAGCGGGCAGGATGCCCGCGCTCCCGTGGTTGCACAAAACGGAGATACGCCCCCTGCGTGTCCGTCGGGCCGGCCCGGAGGGATTGCGCTTCTCGCTGTGGTCGGATAGGCTGTCCGTATGCGCATCGCTGTCCTTGCTGACACCCATGGAAGGCTTCCGGCTTCGGCAATTCCCGCGCTTCGGGAGGCGGAGGAAATCTGGCATCTCGGGGATTTTTGCGATTTGCAGACCCTCGAAGCCGTGCGCGGAATCGGCCCGGCGGTCCTTGCCGTGCGGGGGAACAACGACTTCGATCTGGATCTGCCCCTTTCCCTGACTCTCGAACGGGGTGGAAAGTCCTTTTCTCTCATCCACATCCCGCCCCGGTGGATGCCTGGCAAAGACTTCCTTCTGCACGGTCACACGCATATTCCGAGGGATGAAATGGTTGACGGCGTCCGGGTTCTGAATCCGGGATCGATTGGCAAGGCGGACAAGGGCGCACCCTCCAGCTATGCCTGGCTGACCCTCCCGGACGATGGGCCGGTGACATGGGAAGTTGTCCGCCTGGCGGCAGGGTGATCAGTGGGAGGTATCGTATCCTCCGGCATCGAGCTTTTTCCAGAATTCTGCGGCGGGCTGGTCGGATGGATCGTCCGGCGCCCGCAGCACCAGCAGCTGCCGCGAGGCACGCAGCCCATTCAACCCAGCCCGGTCGCTGACCATCATCGGACTGAGGGTCAGGTGTGCGATTGGCAGGCTTGCGAGGGTGCGCACATTTACAAGGGAAAGACTTTCGGCATCCAGGGATTGAAGCCGTCGGCTCGTGGCCAGCGGAGCCAGATCCGAAATCTGCGTGCCGGAAATGTCCAAACGGGAAAGTTGCGGCATCTTTCGCACGCAGGACAGCTCGGTGAAGGCCGTATCCTTCAGAACAAGATTCCGAAGCCGCTGGAAGGAGGGCGCGGTTGCCGGAATGGCGGAAAGTGGGCATCCGGTCAGATCGAGGGTTTCGAGCGGGAGCCCGGCGAGACTCGACCAATCCACAGTGGTGGCGCCCTCGATGCGCACCTGGATGGGGGCGGGATTGAGCCGCTTGAGCACCGTGAGATTCGAGAGGGTTTCCATTCCCGAAATCTGAATTTCCCTGCCGCCCCCGGAAATTTTCACGCTTCCTCCTCCTCCGTTGGAGGCGATCAACTCCAGGGCGATCTCCGATTGCCCGACGGGGCGGTCCATTGGACTCGATCCCAAAGCGGCCTTCCGGGAAATGGGCTTCTCTTCAAAAAATTCGATGACGTCCGCCGTCAGTCGATTCAGCGGAGATCCCGAGCTTTCCAGCCATCGCGTCGCATTTTTAAAACGATCGCCCGTGATTTTCGTAACCGACTCACAGACTTTGATCAGATCGGCCGGAGTGTCCGTGCCTGCCAGCTCCGCCATCTCCGAAAAATCCGGCAGGCCCTGCGTCTGTCGTTCGTCGGCGGATTTCTGGGCGGCTTCAAATGCGCTCTTTGCCTGGGCGACCTCCAGGCAGGCCAGATGGTAGCGGCCTTTGAGAAGCCAGGCGGGGGTGAATGTCGAATCCACCAGAAGCGCCCCGGAGACGAGATCCAGTCCCTCAGTGATTTTCTCCAGGATGTATTCGGGATTTCGCTCGCGGATGAAGAGCTGGTGCGGATTCAGGTCATTATAAAATTGGAAGAATGCCTGTCGGGTCATCTGTGCCGCCTGATGGGTGGCCTGTTCCCGTTCGCCAGGGAAGCCAGCCCGCCCGAACCCTCTTGGCGGGAGGGAAGTCTCGCGCGGCTCCTCGATGGCCAGTTGCATTTCCGCATATTTTGCATCGGCCTCTTTTTTTAGTTCCGCGATCAGGCGTTGTTTTTCGGCTTCCGTCTCGGTTTTTGTGGAGTGGACGAGATTTTCCGCCTCCTCCTGCGCTTTTTTCGCCACCGTCAGGTCCTGCACCGCCTTTTCGATGGCTTTTTTGCTGTTGAGGGCTTCGAGGGTCTTTTGTTCCGCGAGTTCCTGATTCCTCTGCGCGATCTTTTTTTGTTCCTCCGCGAGTTGGCCCTGTTCCTCGGCGCGGCTCAGATTTTGTTGGGCGAGTTCCTTCTGGGTCCGGGCCTCTGCGAGCGCCTCCTCGGCAACCTTGGCCCGTTCGGTGATTTTCCAAAATGCCACGATCGAACCGCCGGTCAGCAGGAGCATGGCCCCCACAATGACAGCGGTGACCGCACGGTTGCGGAGCACCAGTTTCTTCGCCAAATCAAACGCGGAAACCGGACGGGCGGTAATGGGCTCGCTCTTGCGGTAGTGTTCGATGTCGGCCGCCAGAGCCTTGACGCTGCGATAGCGCTCGGCCGGGGCGTTGCGCAGGGCCTTGAGCAGGATCACCTCCAAGTCGCTGTCAATTTTCGAATTGATCACGCGCGGACGTGGGGGCTCGTGGCTCTGCAGTGCCTGGGCATCGGTCACGATGTTGCCCGTGGCTTCAAAATGTCGGCATCCGGTGAGCATCTGGAAAAGAATGGTTCCGAGCGCATAGACATCCGCCCGTTCATCAACTTCCTTGCTGGACTCCGCCTGCTCGGGCGACATGTTTTCCATGGTTCCCACCACATGTCCGCTGATGGACAGCGACGGCCCGGAGTCACCGGTGCTCACCTTGGCGAGGCCGAAGTCCGCAACAAGCGGCTCGCCGTCCTCGCGCAGAAGGATGTTCCCGGGCTTCAAATCCCGGTGGAGCACACCGTGTTCGTGGGCAAACTGCACGGCTTCGCAGACTTTGAGAAAAATCGTCAACGTCTGCTCGACCGGAAGAATCCGGGTTTGTTTGAGGCGCGAGGGAACGGACTCCCTGACCTCCGAAGGCGCCTCATCCCGCGAGGATTTTTCCTCCTTCAGGGCCTGGATCAGGGACTTGAGATCCGGACGCACGGTCGTCTGGACACCGCGCGATTCCTCCCTGGTTCGCTCGTAGAGCAGATCCGCGAGCGTCAGGCCATCCACATATTCCATGACGAGATACTGGATCCCCTCGAACTCGCTCATCTCAAAGACGCGACAGATGTTCCGGTGTGGCAGGCGGGACATGACCTCCGCCTCGCGCTGAAAGCGTTTCAGCTGGGCGTCGGTCGTTGTTTCCGATGACAGGAGGACCTTGATGGCGACCACGTTTCCGTAGCGGTCCTGTCCTTTCCAGACCTTGCCCATGCCGCCGGTGCCGATGACCTTGAGGAGTTTGTATTTCCCCAGCATTTGGGAAAATTGCGTGCTGACGACGTTTTCGGCACTGAGTTCCAGCGAATCGCCAATCGCTGCCGGCCGCACCACGCGCAGGACCGCAACCGCCTCGTCCAACAACCGGGTTTTGATCGCATAGAGATAGTCCGCGTAAAATTCCACCCTCGAGGAATCGTCTTCGATGCCGGGACCAATCAGCCAGACCCCCCGCAGATTTTCCTGCGACAACGGTTGGATTTCTTCACCCGTCCATTGGAAGTCCGTAAGGTCCGGATCTTCCTCGCGCTCCGCCCGGATTGCCTGCCAGCCCTCCGGCAGGGTCTGGATGATATTTCGGAGCGACATTTCCGAGATCAGGATTTCCCCCGGGCGTGCGAGCCGGCAGAGCTCGGCCGCCAGTTCGACCGTCGCGCCAACGGCGGAATATTGTTGGGTGGCGGAACTCCCGAGCGTGCCCACAAAGGTTTCGCCCGTCCAGATCCCGCACGACATGGGCGGCATTTCCTTGCCCTGATGGAAAAATCCGGCGCGGAGCTGCACGGATTTTTCGATCTGATTGCAGGCGGCCCGAACCGCCCGAAGCGCATGGTCTGCAAAATACCGGGGTGCGCCAAACAGCCCGACCACCGATTCCCCGGAGGATTGATAATACGTGCAGCCGGTCTCCAGGATGGCGTCGGCGGATTCTTCCACAAAGGAATTCAGCATCAGGCGCGTCTCCATCGGCGCGAGACGTTCCGCAAGGTGCGCGATGCCGTGGAGCCGGGCGTGCGACACGCTCATGAATCTCCGCTCGGGTTGCCGGGCGGTGCGGAGTTCCTCCTCGTTGAGCGAATCCACGGATGTCCCGCTCACGTGGCGCAGATCCCGGTTCACGGAATCCGCCGTCGTCACCTCATCGAGCACAATGTCCAGCACGCCGCCCTCGCTGTAGGTTTTGAGTTCGAAGACCCGGCCTTCTTCATCGGTTACGAGGCGATTGCAGGCCTTCCCGGTTTCCGGTCGCTGAAAACAAGTGGAAACCTCCCCGCGCACCCGCGCGGCCAGCACCTCAAGAGGGGCACCCAACAAATCCGATTTTTTGACACGCAGATACGATGCCAGTGCTCCGTTGGCGTAAAGAACGAGATCGTCCGGAGAAATCCGCACCATCATCGTCCGAAAAAAATCCCCGTCGGCAATCGGCATGCCTGCTAACTAACCCCGGAACGCGAATCCCTCAATCCCCAAAAAAGATACAGCCCGCCGCAGCGAGTGCTACAACGGGCTGTTGTTCCCCCCAGAACAATCTTTAATGCAGTTAAATTAACACCTCGTTGATATTCTGCAAGAAAAATATTAAATAAAATTCATTTATTTTACTAAATGCTTATTGTCAGCATGTTGCATCGCCATTATCATTCCAAATCACCTGATGGGAGAGCATTTTTTCTCCATCGAAGTGAAAAAATCCTTGAAAAAATCCCCCGGCGATGACGCCTGGCAACCAGTGGGCGTCGTCGGTCCACATTTCGTGATAGGGGATTTGATCGAGGGGGGTCCAAAGCGGCGCGGCCTCATCGGTCTCACAGGGTTCCCCGATACAGTCGGAAGCCACGAAGACCGTGCAGAGCAGCGCGTAGCCATCCGCAAATTGAAAGTGCAGGTCACCACGTTCCTCGACACCGACGGGCGTGACGCCGAGTTCTTCCTGGGTTTCGCGGATGGCGGCCTCGCGGGAGGATTCGCCGGGTTCGAGTCGTCCGCCGGGGCCATTGATTTTGCCGGCTCCGAGGCCGCGTTTTTTCCGGATGAGAAGGATCTCGCCGCCACGGATCACGAAGCAGAGAGTCGCCCGCTCGGTCGGTTGCCAGGTTTTCCAAAAATCAGACATCCCGCGACAGTATGCGCCCGGGCGCCAACTTGCCAGCCTGCGCATTCCAAAATGTCCCGGTGGTCGGGCGCATCTCCGATCCGTGCAGGTTCCAAGGCCAAAGGCCGACGATTCTCAAGCCCAGCCTGCAAGGCCTGGGTTTGAAGGCCAGACGAAGTTAGCGGGCTGAAGGTCCGCCACCCGCTCCCCGCAGA
>JACSRU010000151.1 GCA_014879575.1 Chthoniobacterales bacterium
GCCTTGCAGCCTGGGCTTGAGAATCGTCGGCCTTTGGCCTTGGAACCTGCAACTATCGGAGATGCGCCCAACTTCCGCCGCCCGCGAAAAAAAAGGTGGACGACCGACTTCGCGGATTGGTTCACTCCGGAGAATGAAAACTTGGGTTTGCCATGAGTGAACTCCGCATCGAGCCGGCCACACTGGATGACCTGTCCGACCTGACGGAACTTTTGCTGGATTTGTTTTCGCATGGGCAGGACTTCACTCCCAACCGCGAGAAACAACTCCGTGGGCTGCGGCTCATCCTCGAACAACCCTCCCGGGGAAGAATTTTTGTCATTCGCAACCACAAAAAAATCATCGGGATGATCAACCTGCTGATCACCATCAGCACAGCCGAGGGGGGATTCGTTCTTCTGCTGGAGGATTTGGTCATCCGCCAGGAACACCGGCACCAGGGATACGGATCGCAGCTGCTGAAGCATGCGATCGAATTTGCGCGGCAAAAGAATTTCCTGCGCATTACGCTGCTGACCGACCGTCCGGACGAATCGCGGAAATTTTACCTGAAGCACGGGTTCACGGAGAGCGGAATGATTCCGATGCGGCTCCACCTGCGCGCATGAATCCGGATTTCGTGCGGGTGGATCTCGATCGGGCCGGGCGGTGCGGGCGGGCGGAGGCAATCTTTGCGGAGGGCAAGCTGCCGTCCGAGGTGGCCGAAATTGCGAGGATTCTTCGCGAAGCCGGCCAGACGGTGCTCGCGACCCGCGCAAAGAAGGAGCACTTCGATGCGGTGGTGCTGAGGTTTCCCGGTGCCGTCTGGCACGAGCGGGCGCGCTGTATCACGATCGGTTCGTGCCATCCTGCCGATCCGGCCTTTGTGGTGGGGGTGATCTGTGCGGGCACATCCGATCTGCCGGTGGCGGACGAGGCGGCGGTGACGCTGGAATCTTTCGGTCACCGGGTCGAGCGTGTCACCGATGTCGGAGTCGCCGGACTGCACAGGTTGCTTGAGGAAAAGGCCCGCCTCCGCTCCTTCTCGGTTCTGATCGTGGTGGCCGGGATGGAGGGCGCACTCCCCAGTGTGGTGGCCGGCCTCGTTGAGCGTCCGGTCATCGCGGTTCCGACAAGCGTTGGCTACGGAGCCAATCTGGCAGGGCTCTCCGCGCTGCTCGGGATGCTGACCAGTTGCAGCAGCAAAGTCACCGTGGTGAACATCGACAACGGGTATGGTGCCGCGTGCGCGGCGGATGCGATTGTCCGCCTGGCCGCGGGGGGCGCATGAAAGCCTTCGTGCTCGGAGCCGGACTGGGGACCCGACTGCGTCCACTCACCGAGAACCGCCCGAAGCCACTCGTTCCATTGTATGGAAAACCGCTGATCACATTTGCCTTTGATCACCTCCTTGCGAGCGGGGTCACGCAGTTTTTTGTC
Organism: Chthoniobacterales bacterium; assembly: GCA_014879575.1. Classification (GTDB taxonomy): domain Bacteria; phylum Verrucomicrobiota; class Verrucomicrobiia; order Chthoniobacterales; family Terrimicrobiaceae; genus QYQL01. The sequence continues at coordinate 1,420 of JACSRU010000151.1, forward strand.
AATACCCACCATTGTCCGGAGGCTTATGACCGGATTTTCCCAAGCCGCCAGTATCGCGGCAGAGACATCCTCTTCCGCCACGAACCGGTCCTCCTGGATACCGGCGGCGGCATCAAAAACATGGAGGACGTCTTGGATGACAGTCCCTTCATTGCCTACAACGGGGATGTTCTGGCCGATTTCCCGCTGACTCCGGCGATCGAGTCCCACCGGCGCAACGGCAACCTTGCCACGCTTGTCCTGCGGTCCACCGGCGGACTCCGGAACGTCCGGGCCAGAAACGGTTTGGTGACCGATCTGCGGGGGTCGCTCGGCCGGGAGGACGATCCGGCATTTCTTTTCACCGGGATCACCATCCTTTCCCCGGAAATCTTCCGTCACATCCCCGCCGGAGAAATTCTCTCCGTCGTTCCCGTCTATCTGGACCTCATCCGAAGGGGGGCAAGAATCGGCGCGGAGATCATTGACGTCGGGCTCTGGGAGGATCTCGGCACTCGGGAGTCTTATCTGGAGGTCCACAAACTTCTTCGGCCGGGGGGCGGCCGCCTTACCTATCTGCCCGGCGACTGGCCGACGCCAGTGGAGGCAGGTTCCCACATTGCCTCCACGGCCAAGCTCGAGGGCGTCTGCTCCATTGGATCCGGTGCTTCGATTGGGGCAGAGGCCATCCTGCGGGATTCGGTGGTGTGGAAAAATGCTGTCGTCGCCCCGGGCTCGCGACTCACGCGGTGTGTGGTTCGCGAAGGCGTGAAGGTTGCCGGTGCCTTCGAGGACACCGACCTTTGAAGCGGCCTCCAAAAAAAAATCCGCCGGGCTCTGCCTTCACCGCCTCCTGCGTTCGGCGAATGCTGCGGCAGAAACCCGATGGGGCCCTCCCCTGCAACTCTTTGCTGATCCGATCCAACGGATTTTAACCAGCATCTCCGGGGAGGCCTCGCCGAGAATTTTCTGGGGAAAAAAATCCTCCCGTGCTTTGATGCCGACATGGCACTCCTGATTCAGAACGGGGAAATCGTGACGGGCGATTCGAGGTATGTGGCCGACATTTGGTGCGAGGGAGAAACCATCACGCGCATAGGAAAAGACCTCCCGGTTCCGGAGGGGGCGGAAGTCGTGGACGCCACCGGGAAGTATGTCTTTCCGGGTTTCATTGATCCGCACACGCACATCTACCTCCCCTTCATGGGCACGTTCGCCAAGGACACCTATGCCACCGGCACACAGGCGGCGGTGGTCGGCGGAACCACAACACTTTTCGACATGTGCTGTCCGTCGCGGGCGCAGGAGGCCTCCGAGGGCTTTGCCACATGGTTGGAGCAGGCGGCGGGCAAGGCGTGTTGCGATTACTCATTCCACATGGGAGTCACCAAATTTGACGAGGGAACCGGGGCCCAACTTCGTCGGATCGTCGCCGAGGGCGTCCAATCCTTCAAAATCTTCCTCGCCTACAAGGGGGCATTTGGGATTGATGACTCCGAGCTTTTCGCCACGCTCCAACTCGCCCGGGAACTCGGAGTGGTGACGACCGCCCACTGTGAAAATGAAACCCTCGTATCCGAGCTTCAGAAAAGCCTGATCGCGGCGGGCAAAACCGCTCCCAAGTGGCATTACGAAAGCCGTCCGCCCCGGGTCGAGGCAGAGGGCGTCCATCACTTCCTGAGCTTTGCCGAATTAACGGGCGCACCCGTTTATATTGTCCACCTCAGTTGCCGGGAGGCTCTGGAGGAGGCGATTCGCGCCCGCCTCCGGGGAGTCAATGTGGGGATCGAAACCCTCATCCAATACCTCGTGCTGGACAAAACCTGGGCGGAGAAGCCGGAATTTGAAGGAGCCAAATATGTGATGTCCCCTCCCCTGAGGGACAAGTCCAATCAGGAAATCCTCTGGAACGCCCTGCGGCAGGGACTGATCAACACCGTCGGCACCGACCACGCACCGTTCGACTTCGAAACGCAAAAGCCCATGGGCTTGTCGGACTTCACAAAAATCCCCAATGGAATTCCCGCCCTCGAGGATCGCATCCGCCTCCTCTATACACACGGAGTTTGCACCGGGCGCCTCGATCTCCACACCTTCGTGAACGTCGCCAGCACGAATGCCGCGAAAATTTTCCGCCTCTTCCCACAAAAAGGCGCCATTCAACCCGGGAGCGATGCCGATCTCGTCGTCTTCGATCCTTCCCACCGGGGGATTCTCTCCGAAAAAAACCAGATCTCCGCGGTGGATTACAATGCCTTCGAGGGGTGGAAAATTCAGGGACGCCCGGCAGTCGTCACGCTCCGCGGAGAAATCGCCGCGCGCGATGGACAATTTATCGGGAAAACCGGCCGCGGGAAATTTCTTCGGCGACCTCCCGGGCAAAGTAAGTAAGGATCATGTCCGCTCCGGATCGCTTGATGGCAATGAGCGATTCGTCCCGAGTCCGCTCATAATCCAGCCACCCCAGCCTCGCGGCCGCGTGGATCTGGGAATACTCGCCGCTCACCTGGTAGGCGGCCACGGGAACAGAATAATTGTCGCGGATTTCACGAATGACATCGAGGAAGTAGGTGGCCGGCTTGATCATCACGATGTCCGCCCCCTCAGCGACATCAAGGTCCACTTCCGTGCGCGCTTCCCTCCGGTTCGCGACATCCATCTGATACGTCGCCTTGCTGATCGCATCCTTCCCGATTTTGCTGCCCACCGCATCCCGGAAGGGTCCGTAAAGGGCGGACGCGTATTTGACGGCATACGAAAGGATGGCGACATCGAAAAATCCCCCGGCATCCAACCCCGCACGAATCGCGCCCACACGCCCGTCCATCATGTCCGAAGGGGCAACGATGTCGGCGCCAGCCTGCGCCTCCAGAACAGCAAGCCGACAGAGTGCCTCGACGGTTCGGTCGTTCTCGACGGACAAGCCATCCGCAGAAAGAAGTCCATCGTGTCCATGGGAAGTATAGGGATCGAGCGCCACATCGGTGATGACAAGCAGGTTCGGACACGCCTTCTTCACCGCCCGGACAGCCCGGTAGAGAAGGTTGTCCGGATGGAGTCCCTGGGTGCCATCCGGATCCTTCAGAGACGGAGGAATGCAGGGAAAGATCGCCACGGCGGGAATCCCCCACGTTTCCGCATCCCGTGCGCACCGAACAAGAGAGTCAATCGTATGGCGCTCCACTCCGGGCAGGGAGGCAATGGACGAAGACTCAGACTCGTCATGAACAAACAAGGGCCAGATCAGATCCCCGACATCGAGCCGGGTTTCGCGAACCAAACGCCGGATGGCATCGGTCCTTCTCAAACGGCGAAGACGCCGCGGCAACTCAAGTTTCATCCCCCGACACTGCGCTCCTCATGCGATTTTGGCGAGGAGGAATCCCAGGGGGTCAGAAATGCCTTGCTTGGGGCGGAAACGGGGCTCTCAGGCCATCGGCACTGGCTTGGCAAAAGCATCCAACCATCCACGTCAACCGCCAGCGGATCAGACGGAGCTGGTCTCTCCAGTGTGCTGCGTCATTTTGCGGAGATGCGCCCAGGGATCCTCCCGGCGAAAAATATCTCCGACTCAAGACATTTTTTTCGTGATACAAAGGGAAAACCCTGCTTTAACTGCGCGGCAAATCGCCAAACCGGCTTGAGGACTTCCCCATGAGCAATCGCAATCTCCCTCCCACAGAACCTCGTCTCGTGCTGCCGGCCATGGGGTTTGCCGCTTTGGGCATGTTTTCCCTGGGCCTGGCCTGTGTGGTGTTGTTGGTGCGTCCGGATGTATTGACCGGGGATCCGATCCGTGGGCCGGTCCTGGCACTGACGCACCTCATCACCCTGGGTTGGATTGGGCCCATGCTTTTTACGGGGGCCTACCTCCTGGCACCGGTATTGGCGGAAACCTCGCTTTGGAGTGTCAAGACGCCCGCCTGGCATCTGGCCTTTCACGTGTCCGGACTGGCTTTGCTCATCGGAGGCCTGTGGGCTGTGAATTACCAATTGGCGGGCGCGGGAGCCATCCTCCTTTGTGCCGGGCTGGCTCTGATCATTGTAAACGTTCAAATGACCGGCAACAAACGTTCCCTGTGGACAGCCTCGAACATTGCGTTCCAATCCTCCATGTTCTGGCTGGCCGTGACCGGCTCGATTGCGCTTTACATGCTGAGAAACCGGGCGGTTGGCGGTGCGCCGGTCTCCTCCGAGACCTTGATTGCGCTGCACGCGCATTACGCATTGTTTGGGTTCCTGACGCAGGCCCTGCTGGGGGCCTCCCTGCGCATGACGCCCCGTCTTTTGGGACAGGAGGATTTCGTCGAGGGCCATCAGAAATTTGCCTGGGCCGGGTGGACTTTTTTGAATGTCGGCTTGCTGCTGCTGCTCCCCTCCACGCTTGCCGGATCTTTTCCCGCCCTTTTGATCACGGGAATTTGCATCGCCCTGGGGGTGGCCGGCTTCGCCGCCGAGGTCGTCCACATGCTCTGGCGCGCCCGCCGCTCCATCAACTGGGGAAGCCTGACGCATGCCACCGGTGTGTTGCTCCTGCTGGGTATCGCGATCGGAGTCCTCAGCCGCTTCCCGCAGGTGACACTCGGCAAATCGGAGGGCATCCGGGCTTGGATGCAGCTTTATATTTCGCTCGTGTTGTTGGGACCGTTTGTGTTCGTCGTCCTCGGTTCGGGTGAGCGTCTGGTGCCCCTGATCGTGTGGAAACTTCGTTACGGTCCCTGGGCCACTCATGCGGAGGTGCCACCTCCTGCGACTCTGGGACGCGAGGCAGCGGGTGGTCCGGTCTATTTCGCGCTGCTTCTCGCATGGATTTATCTGGCCATGGGACAGATCCAAGCCCTGCCGGATGCGGTCCGTGTGGGTGCCATCCTGCTGCTCATCGCCTTTGCGTGGTTCTTTGGTTCCATCGGGCCCGCACTGGTCCGCTTTCTCCTCGGCGTCACACCACGGGAACTTGGAAAACTGAATTCGCCATAACCCCCCCGGCCTCCAAACACTCATCCACCACCCCTGCATCCCACATGAAAACACCTCTCACCCGCACCTCCGTCCGCATTCTCGGCTGGGTCGCCACCGCCATCGTCACCCTGGGGCCCACGGTTCCCAGCGCACCGGCCTGCGACAGCTGCAATGTCAAGTTTGGCCAACAAATGGAAACGGATCGCGCCGACAGCCTCATCGGCCAGGATTTTCAGGCTGCCGTGCGCAACCAGGGAAATCTCCTGAGCAGCAGCGGCCTGGGCTCCGAAGCCTTCCAACCCACCGCCGCAGCGAAGGAAAAGGCGCCCATCGTGGTTGCCGCCAATACCGTCGCCTCCCGCCCCACGGCGTCCCCTGCCGTCTCACCTGCGAAAGTCACCCCCACCTCGCCAGCCCCTGTCGGTGGCATACGCCAGCCCCCGTATGATACGGTGCGCGAGGAATGGAAGGGCAAGCCTTTCATTGATATCATCGAGCGGGATTACAACCTTCCGGTTCCGGCCACGTCCTTCGTGCCGCAGGACACCAAGCCGGACAAAACCATCACCATCGAACTCTCCGAAGGCAAGGCCTACATCGGTAATGGCGTGGTTTACGACGGCTTTCTGACCGACGGAACCGTTCCCGGCCCGCTCATCGAAGTCGAGGAAGGCGACATCGTCGAATTCATCGTGAAAAACAAGGGGACCGTGCCGCACGGCGCCTCCATCCACTCCGCCTACACCCAAACCTCGAAGTATCTTGGCAAGATCGACCCGGGAAAGAGCGGACGGGTGGTCTTCCGGTGTACCACGCCGGGGGTCTATATGTATCACTGCGCCCCGGGTGGACACGCCATTCCCATGCATGTGCTCTTCGGCCAATACGGCATGATGGTCGTCCATCCGAAAAAGGAAAAATACGAGATGGAGAAAGTCCTGGGCCACAAACCCGATGTGGAGATTTATCTGCTCCAGCACGAATTCTACGGCAGTGGCAAGGATGCCGTGGAGGGACTGGCCATGTACACCACCTTCAATGGAAAATTGTTCCGCTACGTGGAAGAGCCCATCAAAGCCCGCCCGGGCGACTACGTGCGGATCTACTTCCTCAATGTCGGACCCAACCTCGTTTCCACATTCCATATTGTCGGCATTATCTGGGACTACGTCTATTGGCAGGGCAACCCGCTCATGGCCTGGCCCGGCGGCCAAAGCGTGGTGGCCGGTCCCACCGATTCGTGGGTCATTGATTTCCGCATTCCCCCCGACGAGGGGGCCTATACAATGCTGACTCATGCGGTCGGATCCGCCTCGCGCGGCGCCATCGGATTGATTGTCGCTGAAAAGGACGTCGAGAGAACCGCCAAGGTCACGCCGATGGGCCTCCACAACACGCCGGAGGAAATGGCGAAAATCAGCGAAAAAGCCGTGCGTACCATCTCTCCTTTCAAATTCACGGATTATGATCAGCCAACCCGCTTCGCCCCCGGCACCCGGGAGGTGAATGTCAGCATCATCGGCAATTCCTATTGGCCAAAAATCATAGAGGTCGAACCCGGCACCAAGGTCACCTGGACGAATGAAGATGTTTTCACCTACCTTGCCGGAGAATTTGCCGGCATCCACAATGCTTACGGGGGCGACGGAAAGGACTTCTTTTTCACCACCAAGTTGCTGGCCCACGGGGAGAGTGAAAGCATCGTCTTCGAGAAGGAGGGGGAATTCAACTACTCCTGCGCCCCACACCCCTACATGAAGGGCAAGCTGATCGTCAAAAAGCCCGACATCGATCTCGCCAGCCTGTCCAGTAGCGGCAGCGGCGGCAGCGGCGGCGGGGGTGCCGGTTACCTGATGCCGTTGGCACTGGGTGCCTTTGTGGTCGCACTCTTCAGCTTATTCCGCGCCCGCTCGACTACCTAGAGGCAGACAACAAAACGGAAAGGCGCCCCCGCGCGCGGGGTTCCTCGTTTTTGCGTTGTCAACCTTCGGGAAAATCCGGCATGCTCCGCAGCGGTGCTTGATCTCAAGGAAGTCACATTGTTTATTGGCCAGGGGGACGATGTCCGTCCGCTCCTCGCGGATGTCTCGGCATCGTTTCCCAAGGGACACTTCGGCGCGATCATTGGTCCGTCGGGTTGCGGGAAGAGCACTCTGCTCAAGGTGATCACCGGCATTGCGCCCGGCGAGGAGGAGGGCGCGATTTATTGGAATGGCCGCGATGTGGCGGAGGAGGATTTTGCGCCATCGGAGATTGGCTATGTGCCGCAGTTCAGCATCGCGCACGAGGAGTTGACCGTCCGGGAATGCGTTTCCTATGCAATGCGTCTCCGGGTGCGAAAGCTGCCTGCGGAGGCCTTGGAGGAGGCGGTCGGCACCATCCTCAGGGAAGTGAGCATGGAAGAATTTGAGGACCGTCTCGTGAGCGTCCTGTCTGGCGGCCAAAGGCGGCGTCTCGCCCTCGCGATGGAACTTGTCAGCAAGCCGGCCATCCTTCTTTGCGACGAGGTCACGAGCGGACTCGATCCGCAGTCGGAGGATGAAATTGTGCGCCTGCTGCACGGACTTTCGAGAACCGATGGCCGGGTTGTGCTCTCGGTGACCCACAGTCTGCGACATGTCGAACTCTACGATTCCGTGCTTGTGCTCTACGAAGGGGTCGTCGCCTATCACGGTCCCCCGCAATTTCTCACCCACTATTTCCGGGCCCACGATGCGCAGGATCTCTATGCCCAGTTGGCGCTCCGCTCGGGCAAGGAATGGGCGCAATCCTGGAAAAAACACCGGCAGGCCTTTGTGGATTCCAAGGACAAACAGGGGACGTCAAAGGCGATCACCTTCGACAGCGGGGAAGCCGATTCCGCTCCCACGGTCGAGATCCAACCGGAGAAACCACCCGCAGCCTCCTCCCTGCCAGGCCCCGGCGCCATCAGCCAATTCTTCACCCTCCTCTCCCGGCGCTCGAAAATCTTCTTCCGAAACCACACACAACTCGCCCTCCAACTGGGGCTCATTTTTGGATTTCCCATCCTCGTGGCAGTCTTTGCATGGAACGGCCTGCCTTCGGTAAAAAATCTGAGCATGGGGCTCGATCTCGACGTGGTTCAGCAACTCGTGGAGGCAAAGGAATTTCTTGTTCAAGCCAGCAAGGTCGGGAGTCTCGTGTCTGGCATTGTCATGTTTCAGGTCATTCTGCTCACACTCATGGGGGCAAACAACTCGGGGCGCGAAATTGCCGCCGAACGCCTGATTTTTGAAAAGGAAAAGCTGGCGGGGCTGCGACCGCTCAGTTACGTCGCCTCCAAGGCGGTTTTTCTGGGATTTCTGGTTCTGGCTCAATCCCTGTGGATGGGAATTTTTGTTCATTTTGTCTGTGGATTCCCAGGAGACCTCGGGACCCAGTTGGTCTTTCTGGTCCTCGTGAACGCCGCCATGACCTCGGTCTGTCTGGCTGTTTCAAGTTTTCTCGGTTCCGCCGAGCAGGCCTCGCTTGTTTCGATCTACCTTGTGGGCTTTCAACTCCCGCTCTCGGGTGCCGTTCTCGCGCTGCCGGATTTTCTCGGCGTCCTTGTGCGTCCGTTCATCGCCGCCTACTGGAGCTGGTCGGGCGTTCTCCAGACGCTGAAGGGGGAGCGCTACTACGACATTGTCCAAATGGTTGTCCAAACCGCACTGTCTCCCGCCAGCCTGTGTCTCTGGGTGCTCGGCTCACACATTGTCATCGGTTTTTTTGCCGCATGGATCGGATGCCAGCGGCGCAACCTCGTGTAAGAACCAATCTGTCCACCGCTCGGAATGTCGGCGGCGGGTGTCGGGAATTTTCCTTGCGAAAACCAGATTGTGGACTAAATGGACTACGTGTTCAGACACTGGGGATTATTGTTTCTTTTGGCATCGTTTCCTGCCTTGCCGGCGGGAGCCGCGAATCCGTTGCTGAAGGGCAACCTCCTCCAGCGGATCACCGTAACGAGCGCGACGGACGGGATCCCCTCCGGTTGGTGCGGGCGTGCGATGCTCTCGTTGTTGAATAAATCCGGACTCGGAAAGGGGCTGAAACCCGGGAATGGCCAGGATTGGGAGCAAATCCTCGCGACGGCCGGATGGAGACCCGTCAAAGTCTCAAGCCCGACAAGGGCGCCCCTCGGCAGCATTCTCGTTTACACCGGCGACCGCAGAAAAGGAAAGATGCCTCGCGGGACACCCGGCGGATATTTCGGGCATGTCGAAATGGTCTCGCTGGCACCGGGGGGCGGACGCATTTACGTGGCGGACAGCCCGCGACCGGTTCCCGGAGGTTCCGTTCCTGACAATTTTACGGGGCGGGCCTGGGTTCCGCCCGGGACAATGCTTGGTGCTCCGCAGCCGATCGATTTGCAAGTGGATGCCATCATGGCACAACGCTTGCAGATGGCCCTGGCTTTTTTCGACACTCAAAAGATCGAACAGGCCTCCCTGCAGGGACGTCTGCGCGTGACGGAGGAATAACCCGACCGCTCAGAGCCGGGATTCCCCAGCGAATTGGAATCCGGAAAGTTTCGCTCCGTTGACGCCTCGCGAAAACATGATCGCATGAAATTTCTGCCCCAGACCTTCGGGGTGCAGGAGCATTTTGAGGGAGCGCAATTTCTTTCCGCCCGCAGGATCTGGGACTTTTCCCTCCAGCGAAAGAAGATGGGCGGCCGAGGCTCCCACGAGAAAATGATGCTGGTCGGTAAAACTCCCAAACTCCCACCCCGCCGCCACGGCGTCGTCCCGGAGCAGCGAAAAGTTGACGTGGGCGGTGATGTCTTTTCCCCCGGGAGATTCGAGCGGATTCGCATCGCGACGATGTCCCCTGTAGCAGGCAAGGGTGCCCTCGCTCCGATGCCCGGCAAGTAACGACTCCCGGGACATCCCATAGTCCACGGCCAGGAGAAACCCCCGGGGAATTCGAGCGGCAAGGGTGCGCAGAAGCGGACGGCAGGCCAGGCAGATCTCGGTGGTGAACCCGGCGGGACGTCGGGGGTATTCCTTCAAAATCTCAGCCAAGTCGCCACCCGGAGGCCGGACAACCCAGACAAAGGCGCCGTTCTCGCATCCGACGCACATTTCCTCCCAGCTCTCCCCATCCGAACGAACCAGATGGACAGGAAACGCATCGAAAAGTTCGTTCGAGTAGTGGACGGCGCAAAGCTCGGGAAGACCTTCCTCGCAGGGAATCCACGAAACATTTTTCCCCGCCAACTTGTCCGCCTGGGCAGCCTGCAAAACTTCCGAGCGTTCGATGACGATCAGCGGGACGTCCTCCAACGGCGTCCCCGCCAGGGCGTGCAGGATATCCCCGGCGAGTTGCCCGTCGCCCGCGCCCTGTTCGATGAGATGAAAATCGGACGGACAGCCGAGCAGGCGCCACATCTCGACAAATTGCCCGGCAAGAATTTCTCCATAGACGGGCCCGACGCTCACATTGGTAAAAAAATCCCCCGCCTTGCCGATCGAGGCTGTGCCGGAAGTGTAGTAACCGGACTTCGGGTCGTAGAGCGCCCTTTCCATGAAGCGCACGAAAGGGATCGGCCCCGAAGCCCTGATCTCCTCCGCGAGACGGACCTCAAGGCCGGGTGACTTCCCGGACATAGACATTCACCTGCCCATCGGCCCCTTCCCGCACGTCAGTAATCTGGAACGGACGACGGGCATCGCGGGAAAATGTCGCGCCCTCACTCGGCGGACGCGTGCCTGCGGGGAATTCCACAATCACGCGGACGTTGCCGGATTTCCCGCCAAATCCCATGGTGCCGGCGAGTCCTCCCTGGGTGCGCAATACGGCCCGGTTCTGACCGGCCGCCGTGACAATGAAATTGCCCTGCAGATACACCCTTTCACTATTCACATCCGCACTCGCCATGCTGGAGACATCCTTGACATTGAGAAGCCGACCCCGCGGCATCTGACCGGGATCATAGGTCGGCCAGGCTCCCGTGGAGGATGTCACAATGGCTTTGGGAGTCGGTGTGGGCTCCGGAGGAGCCTGCTGGGGAGACGAGGAATCAGCGACCACTGTCGGGGTTGCCCCAGGCGTGGGCTCCGGAACGGGCGTGGCATTCACGGGGACCGCCGGACGCACCACAGGAGGAGCCTCTGCGACGACGGGCGGCGGAGTCGGCGTCGGCTCGGGAGTATTGACCGCCACGGGACGCTCCACCCGCATGAGCCGGTTCTGTGGCGGCGCATCCGGCGGGGCTTCCGATGAGCCAGCCTTCCGACGAAATCCCGCGTATTTTTTATCCGCATCCTCCTGGCGGCGTCCGGTCACGATGGGAAGCCCGGCGGCGACATTCAATTTCTCGGGAGGCTCCAAGCTGAATGTCCCGGAAGCGGTGGCGGACTCATAGCTGGGATACAAAATGGAAATTGTCGAGGCCTTGATCCGACCGTCGGGCAACCGCTCGACGTGGAGGATGGCCGCCAGTTCATTTTCCCGTTTGAGGTCAATATCCAGCCCGGTGAGAAGTGTCCGATGCAGAGCCGGAACAACCTTCGGCTCCGCTGTGAAAATCTGCTCCAAAAGAAGCCGGGGAGCGTCCTTCGACTGGGCGAGGGCCACAACGCCGGAGGGAAATAAATCCGATCCCTTGAGTTCGTAGGAATCCAGGATGTTATATGTGCCGACCACGTAAGGCACGAGATCCTGGGTGAGCTTGTAGTTCCGGAGATAGTTTCGCAGCAGCGCCTCGTTGGCATGCATCAACTCGCGCGGAGTCATCTTGCTGTAGCGGTCGTAAATCTGGGCCGGCTTGAGAAATTCGCCACGCGGAGCCTCCGTCAGTTCAAAGCGCTTGGGAGGATCCAGTTTCTTGAGCTTGTTGAGGATTTGATAGCTGAAGGGTTTCTCAGGATGTCCAAAGATGTAAAAACTCCCGATCCAGCAGGCGATTGCGAAGCCGATGAGAAGAAGAATGACCACCGTCCAGACAAACAAACTGGAATCCTTCGAGGGACGATCTTCCTCCCTGTCCTCAAAACTTCGGGCCTCCATCCGGGCGGGCATCCTTTTTCTCAAGCGAGGATCGGAAGGCATGGGTGATCAGGATTGTGCTGGTTCAAAGGAAGTGCCGCATCCGCAGGAGCGGGCCGCGTGGGGATTCTGAATGCGAAAGCCGGATCCCGCAAGTCCATCCTCATAGTCCAGTGTGCAGTCCGCGAGCTGCCCGGCGCTCGCAGGATCAACAAAGACCCGGCACCCGAGATGCTCGACCACCAGGTCGCCAGGCTGCTCCACGCCAAGCGTCATGGCATATTGCAGGCCGGCGCATCCCCCTTTCTCAACGGCCAGGCGCAGCCCCCCGTCCGCGCATTTGTCGCGCACGAGGTCCAGAAGCGCCCGGGCGGCATTATCGGTCACTGTGATCACGTTCTTTTCTTATGAACGAATCCATGCGAAGTCAAATGGCATGGAAAAGATTCGTTTGCTCCCGGATGAGGTCGCGAGCCAGGTGGCCGCAGGCGAGGTCGTCGAGCGACCGGCCTCGGTCGTCAAGGAGCTTGTGGAAAACAGCCTCGATGCTGGTGCCTCCCGCATTGTCGTTGACTTTGTCCGGAGCGGCTCGCAATTGATCCGCGTGGCGGATGATGGCTTCGGCATGGATCGCGAGGATGCCCTCCTTTCCCTCGAACGGCATGCAACGAGCAAAATCCGATCCGCCGGAGATCTGGCAACCGTGACCACGATGGGATTCCGGGGAGAGGCCCTCCCAAGCATCGCCAGCGTCTCGCGGTTTCGCCTGGTGACGAGATCCCGCGGAGCGGATGCCGGCACAGAAATCCTGGTGGCCGGGGGAAAAATCGAATCGGTGGCCGACAGCGGCGAGGCACCGGGCACATCGATCGAAGTCCGCTCGCTCTTCTTCAATGTCCCCGCGCGAAAAAAGTTTCTTCGAGGCGAGGAGACCGAGGCCGCGCACATCATCCATCAGATGCAGTCGCTCGCACTCGCCCATCCGAATGTGGCCATGACACTCTCCCGCGAAAGTCGAAAAATCTGGCAGGCGGCGGCTTCGGACGATCTCGGCGTCCGCCTGCGGGACTTGTTCGGCGAGGATTTTCTGCGGCGCCTGCTTCCTCTGGAGTCCGTCGAGGAAAATGGCATCACCCTTTCCGGTTACCTGTCGAAACCCGGAGAAAGCCGTCCGGACAGAGACCAGCAATTCATGATCTTGAACGGACGGGTCATACAATGTCCCGCGTTTTTTCAACCCCTGCGTGAGGCCTACGCCGAGGCCCTGCCCCGCGGACGCCATCCTCTGGCCGTCCTGCGCATCTCGATGGATCCGGCGGCCTTCGACTGCAATGTGCATCCCGCAAAACGGGAAATCCGCCTGCACCGTCCGGATCTTGTCCGCCAGGCGGTGTATCTTGCGGCGCGCCGTTTTCTGGAACGTCTGAGGACTCCGGCGGCGCCGACACCCTTGTCGGCTCCGGCTGTGCCGCCCAAAACCACAGAGCCGGAGAGTCCTCCTGCGGAACCCGCCCCGGCGCGCCCGAAAAACTCCGGTGCGACACCCCTCCCGCTCGTGGCGGCCTTTGAACCTCCCCCCCAAGCCGGATGGAACCTGGAAGCCCAAACCGGGGACGAGGAACACTTCCAGTTGATCGGCGGACTGAACAACCGCTGGATCCTGATGCAAGGCCCTGACGGACTCGTCCTGTTGAGCATCCGGGCGGCTTCGGAAAGAATTCTCTTCGAGAATTTGCGGCGCGAAATGCAGTCCGGCTCGGTGCCCGCTCAACGCCTCCTCATTCCGGAAGTCCTCGAGCTGCCGGTCAAGGATGCTGCCTGGGTTTCCGAGAACCTCCCCATCCTGAACACGAGTGGCTTTTCCCTTGAACCCTTCGGCGGGAACACCTTCAAACTCGAAGCCCTCCCCTCCGCGCTCTCGGGGCGGGACGCCCGCTCCACGCTTTTGGACATCTGCGAGTTGCTGCGGGCCTCCGGATCGCTTGGCAATCCGACACTCGCGGGGGAATCCCTGGCCAGATCGGTCTCCTCCCTGGCCGCCATCGAGGGCTTTTCCTACGAGGAAAGCCGGGCCCGGCAGCTTGTCCGGGAGCTGCTACGTTGCGAGTTGCCGTATGCGAGCCCCCGCGGACACCCCACCATGATCCAATGGTCGTTCTTTGAGCTGGAGAGAAAGTTTCACTGATCCGACCTGCCGGGCGACTTCAGAACTTCCTGCGACGGAGCCTCCGGGGCCGGGTTCTTGAGCTTTTGAAATTCGGCGTCCTCCCGCCAGGGGGCAAAGAGCGGATGCTCGAAGATGGCCTCCTGGATGGGAATCCCCCCCTTTTGGATGGCGGTTCGGGCGGCGGGATAAAAATGCGTTTTGTCGTTGTTCCGGAAAAATGCGCGGGCGAGAAGAAGGTAGTCATCGGCGGAGTTTGTGCCACCCGCGACGAGTTTCTGCGCGAGCGCCAATTCCTGGAGGGGCAGCGCGTTTGCCTCCGCGTATTGGATCGCCTTGTGAAGAAACTCCGGCACATCCTGGAACCCGTCCGCCGCACCGCCAAGCACCTCGGCAATCTTGTTGCTTTCCCCGGTGCTGGTGTAAAGCTCCAGCAACTTTTCGGTTTTTTCCCGATCCTTCGGATTCTTCTGCAGGTCCCCGGTCAGTTTGCGGATGTCCCCCTCCAGTTCCTTTCGCTTTTCCGCGTAAATCCGCAGGCGCCAGAGTTGGAAGTTGTTCGGATCGGCGGCATTCGCCGGTTCAAGAACCTTGATCACCTCGTCATAGTCCCCGCGCTCCCAGAGCAGGGTGTTGAGACCGTTGATGCTCTCGGGATTGCCGGGCCAAAGGAGAAGGGATTGCCGGAAGGCGATTTCGGCCTCCCGGGGTTTCTTCCAGTGCATGTAAAGGTGGGCGGTGGTCGTCCGCAGCTTCGAGAAGGATCGCTGGGCATCATAATCCTCCGCAAACTCGGGATCCTGGAGCAGTCCCTGCACGTAGGCCTGCCAGAATTCCATGTCCTTCTGGACAACATCCGCCGGGAGTTCCTTCAGCGGTTCCTTCAAAATCTGGTAAACCAACCCATGCGGCAGGGCGTAATCGTAGGACCAGTCGAGCGGGAAACTTTCCTCAACAAAAAAGTCGTGCGCATCCCTGTTTTTTTCCCAGATCAGCCGCGTCACCACGCTGTGCGCCAGGATGGGATCCATTCCCCCCCCGGCGGATGCCATTTCTTTCTCGATGGCAGCTTGGATCTCTTTGTCCGTTGGAAAATTCAGCGGCTTTTTCGGATAGGCCGTCGCACGCCCCAGCCATCGCTCGAAGGCATTCTTGGGTGCCGGGCGATCCGCTCCATACTGATCGGCAAGATATTTCCTGTAGAGCCCCTCCCCCACTCCGTTCTGGGTGATGATGTAGAGATCCCGGCGGTCGAACTGGGGATCCCGCTTTGCCCATTGCGGTTGCGTGCTCTCTCCAAGAATCATGTAGGTCGGCACAAAGCGTCCGGGATCGGTTCCCCCGAAGACCACGCTGTCCCTCGGCAAATCCCTGAGCATGTCGTAGCCAAACTTCCACCCGAAGAGTCGGCCCCGCTGACTGCACCCGGCTTCGTTCAATGCCAGTGGCATCAACGGCAGCAGAAGAAGCAAAAACCGCATCCCCGCAAGTCGCGGAAACCGGTTGAAAAGCAATAGACACCCCAGGCCAATACCCAACGCGGCAAGCAGGGCAAAAATCAGGTTTGTATAGGTGTGAAACGGCATCTGCAGCCACCAGCCGGACACATCGATCGTCGCCTTGTCCACCACGGGTTGAAGAATGGCGGCAAGGACAAATCCCAATTCCGTCAGATAAACCCAGGTTCGCCGGGGCACGTCGGCAAGACGGAAAATGACGAGGAGGGCGCCGAAATACCCGAGCACTCCGATCGGAGTGAAGCTCCGGCTGAGTTGGAGCCAGAAGAATCCGGCCCAATCCTGCAGCAGGGCGTAGAGGGATTTTTCTCCGGGTTCCGGGATCTTGGAATCTGCGGCAGGCTGATCCCCCGCACTTCCCATCAATTTTCCAAGGCTTCTCAGGCTCTGCTGGGAGAGGCTGCCGCTGTATTGTGAGCGATTGAAGGAATAAAAGAAGCCTTCCGGCGTGCGGGTGTAGCTCCAGTTCATCGGCGGATTCGTCGAGGAGGCCAGCGGCATGTAGGCATAGGGAAGAAGCCCAAACGCCACCACAAAGGGCAGGTAGGCCACCAGACGCCATTCGATCCGCCCCCTTCTCGCAATCACCAACACCACCAGGGCAAGCATCACAAAAAAGAAAAAGCGTATCGCCGTCTTCAGCACCAGCGGCTCCGCTGCGAGAATTGCAAATCCGAGATAGGCAAGCAGGGCGGTCAGAAGTCCGGCGACGACCAGCTCCAGAAACATTTCCCTGCGGACCAGAAGGACCGCCAGAAAGGGAAGTGGTGCCATCGCAATGGTCAGGTGGTGATTTCCAAAGGAAAGCGCGAGAAGAAAGAAGGCCAACAGCAGGAATCCCAGGCAGTCCGGCTTGTGCAGCCAAACATACAGGGCTCCCAGATAGAGTCCGATCATCAGGGCATGCAGCGCATACACCTCCGCGATGGTGGCCTGGGACCACATCGAAAAACTAAATGCAAACAACAATCCGCATGTCACCGAGAGGATCGCCGTGAGCCCCCGCCACCGCTCCAGGGCCTCGCCCATCAGCCACCGGAGGGAGCTGCTCAACAGCGCCGTGGTCACCGCCACGGCCAAACCGGCGCAGACGCCGCTGAAAAGATTGATCTCCCAAGCCGCGTTGCCGAGCGGAAGAAGCTGGAAAATCCATGCGAGCAATGTCCAGAGCGGGTAGCCGGTCGGATGCGGAACTCCAAAATGCTGGGCCGCCAACACGAACTCTCCGGAATCCAACAGCGTCACATTCGGCGCGGCCGTCCAGGCATACACCCCGAAAGATACCAGCCCGGTAAAAAGTCCGGACAACAGATCCGCTTTCGAAAAGATGCGCTCCTTCATTTGTCGGCCTCCGGGTTGTTTCCGGCCGACTCCGGCGGGAAGAGGAATCTGGAAAATATCACCAGGAAAACGACAACCGCCCAGGAGAGGATTCCGATCCCCGCGCAGACCGCATACCACCAAGGTTGCTGGAAGCGAAACTCGACCCCCTGGCTTCCATCGGTCTGAACCGCTTGGAAGGCCAGAAAAGCCCGATGATTTTTGAGTGCCTTGCCCGCTTGAAAGGCCTGCCAGTCCGGATGCCATGCCTGATTCATGACAAGCCAGCCGACTGTTCCCGTCGCCACAAATGGCACGCTTTGGTAGTTTTTCCTCCCCGTCAAAGCCACCCGCTGGAAACGTTGCCCCTCGCGCAGCGGCTCGCCCGGCTTGGTGGGTTCGATCCGCCCTTCAACAACCCGTCCGCGAAGGTTCGGTTCGCTCATGGCGACCCCCGGCAGCTCGATCACAGCAAGGTGAAAATACGCTCCGCCCAATACCGCGGTGGAAACCTGGGGATCACTGTCGGGGGTCTGGATAAAATCCTTCGCCAGAAAGCCGCCCCCCAGGGAATTTTTATTCTCAAGCACCACGAAACGTTCGTTCTCAAATCCCACGGGAAGCAGATTCCTCAACCGTCCCTGGAGGTCGGCGGGCGTGTCCTCATCCCGTTTGTCAATCAGGACATGGGAGACGCCTGCAATATTGAAGTAGGTGGCAAGCATCTCATCGTTGGAAAATGCGGTCCCCTGCAGAAGTGCCGCTCCGCGTTGCTGGAGGTAGCTGTTAAAGGCCTCCGTCACCAAGGGGCGACCGGTCAGATACGGAGTCAGCAAATAGAAATACCGCCCCGAAAACGCATAGACCCGCCCGGGGATCGGCGAGGTCCGGACATATTGCCCGGCCGCCAGGAAATCCTCAAAAACCTCCTCCTCAAGCCGCCCCTGAAAAAATGGCTTGGCGTAAGGGGCCACATCCAGCACCACAAGACAGCAAAGAACGGTTGCGAGACTCGTGCGGACCACCCCCGGAGCGAGTTGGGAAAAAAGCAGACGCGCGAGAATCGCGGCGGAGATCACCACACAGACAGAGCCCGTCACCTGGAAGAAATCAAAGGGAGCCCGGATGTTGGAATAGATGGGCAGCCATTCCAAAATTCGGAAACCGGGCACGATCAGATAAATCAACGAAAAAATGGAGGCGATAATCCCCCTCCCCGGCCACTCCGGAGGAACAAGCCGGAAGATCACCCACACCTGCGCGGCAAGGAGGAACCAACCCAACGCCGGGGAAAAATCCGGCGCATGGAGCGAAAGCGACAAAAAGAAAAAATGCCCTCCCAGAACCCCTTTGGGACCGAACGAAAACCAGAAGGTCAGGAGAGCCAGTGCCAAAAACAGACGCGCCTTCCGACCTTCGGGGGTCTCATGGAGCGTTCCGCGAAACAAGGCGATGACAAAAACCGCGAAGACTCCCAAGCCGAGATAGGTGCCGCCGTTTCCCGTCGTGGGAGCGTAGGCGTCTGCGATTCCATACGTGAGCCATCCCCCACGATCAACCCACCCCAGGGCGGATTTCGTCGAAAAGGCGTTCTGCCACCCTTGAAATGGCCCGAACTCGAACATGGCGAGGAAGCCGCTCTCGCGAAGCGCCGGCAGATTTGGAATCACCGCGAGAAACACAAAGGCGAGGGCCGCCCCTGCGAGCACCTGGAACGACGGACGCCGCCCCGCGGGCTGCTGGAAATACTCCACCGCCGAATAAATCAATAAAACCGGGAGTGCCATCACGCCGGTCTTCCCGTAAGCCAGCGTCACGGCGGAAAATGCCAGGGTCGGCAGAAGGGCCGTCCCGATGCCCGGCTTGCGGAAAAAGACAACCAGCCCGAAAAACACCCACGGCAGGAGAGCCATCGAACTGACAACAACAAAATGTTCGTAGCCTGCCGCGCGTGTCAAAAGCGATGGGCAGAGGAGGAAAAGGAAACCTCCGATCACCGCACAGAAATCATCCCCCACAAGTTTTCTGAGAAACAGGAAAACCCCCAGGGATCCCAAACCCATCATGACCAGCATGGCAACCTTCGGTCCCGCCAAAAATCCCAGCGGGACGCTGAACGCCCACAGAACCACGTTCGTCACCATGAAGGACCACGCCATTGCCAGGCTTGTGCCCTGCAGGAACATCGGCGACCACCACGGCAACCCGCCCACGCTCCCGGCTCCCGTCAGAAAATCCTGCGCTTTCGAAAAGTTTGCCAGCAACTCCTGTTCGGAAACCGGCAACCGCAGCCAGGCGAAGCCAAGTCCGCCGAGCACGAGAACCAAGACCAGAAGGAATCCTGGCAGCAAGCCCCCAGCGTGATTTCCGCCGCCTCCAGCCGACGGGGATTCCGGGCAATACGGGTGGCGGGAATTTCCAAGCTTCATGCGTGAACGGTGGAGCGTGCGTTAACCCAGCGCAAATTGAAAGCCCTTCGATTCCGGGATCGCGCGCCACTCCGTCTTCATCCCGCCTTCCCTTTGTCGCCACCGGTGTCTCACGGAAAAAAATCAGGAAAAAATTTCCGTCCCGATCCCCGCATCCGTGAAAATTTCGAGCAGGAGGCAATGTGGGACGTGTCCGCCGATCAGGTGGATTTTTCCGACACCCTGGGCCAGCGCGGCGGCGGCGGATTGGACTTTGGGGATCATTCCCCCGGCGATGACTTTTTGTTTGATCAGCGACTCGACCTGACCGGCTGCCAGCGAGGGAATCAGGGAGCTTTTGTCCTCCTGATCGCGCATGATGCCGGCCACGTCGCTCACAAAGATAAGTTTTGTGGCTTTGAGTTCGGCCGCCAGCGCGGCGGCGGCGACATCGGCATTGATGTTCAAAACTGTCCCGTCCCCGGCGGCACCGATCGGACTGATCACCGGAACAATTTCCTTTCGAATCTCGGCCTCGATCCCTGCGGCATTCATCTTTGCGGCCTCTCCCACGAATCCGATGTCCACGGATTCGCCGGACTCATCAACTTGCGGGGGAAGGCGGCGCGCCTGAAAAACCGTCTTGCCGGAAAACCCCACGGCCTTTCCGCCAAATTCCGTGAGGGTGCGGACAATCGAGGGGTTGATCATCCCGTCCAGTGTCTCTTCCACGATCCGGATGGCTGTGCTGTCGGTCACGCGCAGGCCGTTGACAAAGCGGGCCTTCAGCCCGGCCTCCCGCATCCGCGAGGTGATGGCCTTGCCGCCCCCGTGAACAAGCACCGGATTGATCCCGACGGCTTCAAGGAATACGACATCCCGCAGGAATTTTTCCACAATCTGCTCATCCTCCATCGCGGCGCCGCCATATTTGATGACAAACGTGTGGCCGCGGTATTCCTGGATGTAAGGCAGGGCCTCGATCAGGCTTTCCGAACGCAATTCCGGTGTAAGAAGAGTGCTCATTCTCCGAGATTGAGGCGAACGTATTCCTCCGTCAAATCCGTTGTCCAAACCACATGGGAGGCTTTCCCCAATTTGAGGTCCACCGTGACCCGAAAGGACTTTCTGGCCGCGATCTGGCGCAGTTTCCTGACCGGGGTCTTGGAAACGACTCCATTCACGGCCACCGGAAGCGCATCGTAAAAAATATCCGCAGAACTTTCCTGGATTCGCGCCCCGCTGTAGCCGACGGCATCCAGGATGCGCCCCCAATTCGGATCGCCACCCGCCCAGGCACACTTCACGAGGGTGGAGTTGGCGATCGCTTCGGCCGCCCGACGGGCATCCGCCTTGCTCGCCGCGCGGCGGACTTCCACCTCGACAAACCGGGAGACCCCCTCGCCATCCTTGACGATCATGCGGGCCAGGGCGCGGGTGACCTCGTCAAGCGCACTGCGAAAGATCGCGGGCGACGGGGAGATCCCGCTTGCGCCATTGGCGAGCAGAATCACCGTGTCATTGGTGCTCATATCGCCATCAATCGTGATCCGATTGAAGGAATCCTCCACGGAGTCCCGCAGCACCTTCCGCAGGGGCCCCGCCGGAATGATCGCATCCGTGGTCACCACGCAGAGCATCGTGGCCATGTTGGGATCAATCATGCCCGCGCCTTTGGCGATGCCGCCGATACGAAACTTTCCGTCGTGGGTCGTCACCTCGAGGGAAAATTCCTTGGCAAAGGTGTCGCTGGTCATGATCGCTTTGGCGGCTTTTTGAGACCCCGATCTCGTGAGTTTGACGGCGGGGATTCCCTTGAGGATGGCCGGCATCGGCATCGGCACGCCGATGCGTCCGGTCGAACACACAAGGATCTGTGAAGTTTTGAGTCCAAGCGAGCGGGCCGTGGCGGCCGCCATCGCCCGGGCATCGGCCATTCCCGAAGGTCCAGTGCAGGCGTTCGCGTTCCCGCTGTTGAGGACCACGGCGCGGATGCGTCCCGTCCGCAGATGCTCGGCGGAAATCCGCACCGGAGCCGCCTTGACCTTGTTTGTCGTAAACGTGGCGGTCGCCGTGGTCGCGCCTTGCGAAAAAATAATCGCCAGATCATCACGCGTAACGGTCCCGGTTTTGATCCCACACCCCGTGGCTCCGGCAACAAACCCCTCCGCCGCGCAGACTCCCCCCTGGATTTTTCGCATCTTGTTCATAAAAGTCCCTCCGTCTCCCCGAGACCGGCCATCAAATTAAAATTCTGCACCGCCTGTCCCGCCGCGCCTTTCACGAGGTTGTCTTCGGCGGACAACAGGATGAGGCGCCGGGCCCGTTCATCATACCGCACGGAAAGATCACAGAAGTTCGTGCCGTTCACATTCTTGGTGTCGGGCAGGTTCCGCGAGACCCGCACAAAGGGCTCGCCGGCATAGGCGGATTCCAAGGCTGGAAGAATCGACTCCGATGCCACACCGCTCGCAAGGCGCGTAAATATGGTCGTATGGATTCCCCGCGTCATTGGCGCAAGATGCGGGACAAAGGTGATGACGACGGAACTTTTTGCGGCAAGTGTCAACTCCTGCTCGATCTCCGAAAGGTGGCGGTGTTTCGGCAATCCGTAGGTCCGGAGGCTTTCGTTGCACTCCCCATAGAGGAGTGGGGTCTCCGCCTTCCGGCCGGCTCCGCTGACCCCGCTCGCGCTGGAAACCGAAATGTCGCCGACGCAGATCAGCCCCTGACGCAACAACGGCACCAGCGGCAGCAGGATGCTTGTCGGATAGCATCCGGCCGAGGCAACGAGAGCCGCCTTCCGAATTTCCTCCCGATGGAGTTCCGGCAGTCCGTAAACAGCCTGCGGGAAGAGGTGCTCGGCACCATGCGGCTCTCCATAAAATTCCCGGTAAACCTTCGCATCCCGCAAACGAAAATCCGCGCTCAGGTCCACCACCCGCTTCCCCGCCTCGAAGAGGGGTGCCGCGAACTCCGCCGCCAGCCCGTGCGGGAGTGCCAAAAAGAAATACTCCGCTCCGGTGGCCATCAGACCCGGCACATCAGGATTGCTGAAGACGAGTTCCGAAAATTCTCCCCGACTGGCAAACCTCGGCAAAACCTCGCCGATTTTCTTTCCCGCATGCTGCCGCGACGTCACGGCAACCACCCGCACGGAGGGATGTCGGGCCAGGATGGCGCAGAGTTCCTCTCCGGAGTAGCCGTTGGCTCCAACGATGGCGACGGGAATCATTGGCGGAGGATTGTTCCCGCAAACCATCCCGACAAGAAAAATCCTGAAGTCCGTCGTAGGGCCCGAGTCCGCATTTGGGAATGTCGCACTTGACAAGCCGCCCTTCCCTGACGATAGAGGTTTGACCAATGACGATGTGCCGCAAATACCTCCAGCTATTCTGGCTGGCAACCCTGCTCGTATTGGCAGGCGGCATTGTCACGCATGCTTATCAGGATTTGTGCAACCTGGAAGCCCACCATGAGGCACAAGGCCATACGGGCAGCAAGTCAGAGTGCCCGCCCAACCACAAGTGCTCCAGCACCCACGCTCAGGAACACACCATTTTACCAGACTCCTCCCTCCCGGAGGGAGTGATGATGAGCACGATTGTCTATTTCATTCAGGACACCGCCTGCCCGGATGGCGCCTTGGATGAAATCACGTATCCGCCCAGGTTATCCTAAGGGCACGCGGGCACATTGTGTCCGCACATCGCCCGGCCCGAAGAAGGACCCGATCCCTTCCCCGGCTCCCACTCAGACGCATGCCGTCTGAATTTCCAAAACACCCGCCGCGCCTTTATGCGGCCCACAAAGGATAATCCAATGAAAATTCTCAAAAAATCCCTGACAGTTGGTCTGGTCGTGCTCGCTCTGGCGAGCCACCCGGCTTCTGCGTCCTTCGGTTTCTTCTCCAGTGGAAAACCGTCTTCCCTGCCCCTGGAGGCGATGGAATCCCCACTGGGCAGGCCAGTCAGCAACAGAGCCTTCGAGACGGGGAACAGATTGTATGTGGTCGGCGACCTGCAAAATCCGCGAGGCCGGCACATCTCCTCCGCCGCGCATGTTGACGTGCAACTTCTCGGCAGGGACGATCAAATCCTTGCGGAAAAACGGGTTGGAATCGCTCCCTTCCATCCGCGAGTCAGTTGGGCAAGAACCGGACACCATCCCTATGTCGCAAGTTTTCCGATCGGGATGGCCCACCAGGCCACGAAAGTCCGAGTGAAATACCACCTGAGTCCTCACGACGCCTGATCTTCTCGGACAATCTTATGAAGTATCTGCTCATGTCGGCGGCGGGGGTCTGTTTGCTCGCGACCACTCCCCTTCAGGCCCGCGAACAACAAACCATCGCCGCCCTCGTTAACCCAAGTTTCTTATGGAGGGCCGTGGAGGTGCATAAAACCAAGGGGGTCTTCCGAAAGGCACTAC
>JACSRU010000027.1 GCA_014879575.1 Chthoniobacterales bacterium
GTCCTGCTTGTCCTGTTGGTCTTTCTGGTCCTTGTTCTGCTGGTCCTGCTTGTCCTGTTGGTCTTTCTGATCCTTGTTTTGCTGGTCCTGCTTCTCTTGCTTCTCAAGATCCTCCAGCAACTTTTTCACAATGTCGCGGTTTTCTTCGGCCTGCTTGTTTTTTGCATCAAGGTTGAGGGCCTCCGTGTATTGTTCGATCGCATTTTTCCAATCCGCCTTCTTGGCGTCTTTCGCCTTGGCGGCTTCGCCTCTCCGAACCAGGGCGTTTGCAAGGTTATAGGCGGCTTCCTCACGAAGCTTTTTGTTCTCGGTCAGCAGGGCATTTGTAAAATGGGAAATCGCCTGCTCAAAATCACCGAGTTTGTATGCGGAGGCGCCGGCGTTGAATTGAACTTCCCGAGAGTCCGGTGTGGATTGCAGATGCCGCTCGAATGTTTTTCGGGCCTGCTCGTAGTTTCCCGCCTGGTATTCCTGCAATCCCGAGGCTGCGGCCTCAAGGCGCGGGAGAAATGCGAATGCAAGGATCACCGCTGCCACAACGCGATGGGGGCGAACCCGACGACGCTCACCCACCAACAGCCACAAAATCAAAAAGCCCACGGCAAACCCCAATGGCCATTGGTAGCGCTCCAGGGGCTGTCGGGCGGAAAAAACTCCGGTTTCCGAAGCATCCATGGGTTGAATCCCCTGTTGGAAGATTTCCTTCGCGGCGTCCTGCCCAATGGGAAGAAAAAAGCCCCCGGTTGTTTTCGCAATTTCGGCCAGCCGACTCTCGTCCAGGCGCGTTTGCACGGGCTTCCCGGTCGTATCACGAACAAAGTCCTGCCGCCCGTCCTCGGTCCGAACCGGGATGAGGGAGCCTTCCGTGGAACCAATCCCCACGGTAAAAATCCGAATCCCCTGCTCGGCGGCCCTTTTGGCGGCGGCGACACCATCGGCATCCAATTCCTCCCCGTCCGTCAGGATGACGAGAGCGCGGGTCTGGCCTTCGGCCTTTCCAAACGCCTGCTCAGCCACGGCAATTGCGGAAGCAATATTGGTCCCACCTTTGGGAATGACATTCGTGTCGAGCTCCTCAAGGGAATTCACCACGGCGGTATAGTCGAGCGTCAGGGGAGCCTGGAGAAAAGCGGATCCCGCAAATGCGATCAGTCCGATCCGATCCCCCTTGAGAAGCCGGATCAAATCCTGGGTCAGGAGTTTTGCCCGGGCCAGTCGGTTCGGGGCGACATCCGTCGCCAGCATGCTCCTCGAGGTGTCCACCGCAACAATCACGTCGCGCCCCCGTTGCTTGATTTCCCGCTGGGTGAATCCGTATCTGGGCTGGGCGAGCGCGAGGAGAACGAGCCCCAGAGCCAGCACGATCAGGACCCCCCGCAGAATCCGACGCCCCACGCTCACGGATCCGGCGAGTTGCCCGCGCAGCCGGGGGGCCACCACTTTGGAAATGAGCGCACATCCCCGGAGGTGCGACCACACATACAAGGCCGCAAAGACCGGGAGGGCCAGAAGCCCCCAAAGCCAAAGTGGGGAACCGAATGTCAGGGCAAGCGTCTCCATAGTGTCTGTGAAAAAAGAATTTCCGTTCCAAGGCAGACGAGCCCCACGAGGAGGAACCAGGGAAACAGGTCGCGATATTGCACGATTTTTTCGACCTCAACCTTCGATTTCTCGAGCTTGTCAATTTCGCCAAAGATCTTCTCCAGCGACCGGGTATCCGTCGCACGATAGGCGACCCCATCCGCGATTTTTGCGATTTCCTCAATGGTCTTCTCATTGAATTCCACCGGCACATTCTTATAGACCGTGCGCCCGAAGGGATCGGTGAAAGGAAACGGAGCCTCTCCCTGGGTGCCGGCCCCAATCGTATAAATACGAATCCCAAGCGCCTTTGCGGCTTCGGCCGCAGTCAGCGGCATGACCTTTCCGGCATTATTGTCGCCGTCGGTCAGCAGGACGATGAGTTTCGTCTTCGATTCCTTGTCCTTGAGGCGGTTGGCACCGGCGACAATCGCGGACCCAATGGCGGTTCCGTCTTCGACCAATCCAATCTGGAGACGATCAAGATTTTGAACCAACCAATCGTGATCCAAAGTCAGCGGACTGACAAGATACGGACGTCCGGCAAACGCGATGATTCCCATGCGGTCATTCGGACGCTTCCGAATAAATTGTTCGGTGACCTTCTTTGTGACTTCCAGACGGTTTGCCCGGGTGGCGCCGATGGAAAAATCCTCCGCGAGCATCGAGCGGGAAACGTCGAGGACCAACATGATGTCCACCCCGCTTGCCTGAACACGGGTGCTCTCACTGCCGAGTTGGGGCCGGGAGAGTGCCGCGATGAACGCGGCCAGCGCGAGATAGGAAAGGGCCGCAAGGAACGCCCCGGCCCGCGAACGCCGGCGCACCCCCAGACGAATCAGCGATCCTGTGCTCGAAAATGTCACCCCGGCCGTTCCACCAAACTTCCCACGCAGAAACGCGATCGGCGGAATAAGCAGGAGAAGGAGAAGAACCAACGGATGCGCAATGGTGAGACCGAACAATGTCATGGCACCGCCTCCGCATTTTTTCCGGGTTGTGCCTCACTGCGCACCAACCGGCCCGCGGTTTCCAAGAGCCCGATCATTTCGGACTCGCCTGCCTCCGCGCGGGCATATTTCAAAAGATCCGTCTTTTCCAGGAAGACCGAAAGGCCGGCTTTTTCATTGTCTGTGAAGATCGGATTCCCGCGGAGGCCCTCCAAAAACTCCAGGGACGTCTGGGTCGTGGCCTGGAGGCCGTGTTGATCGTGGATATACGTGCGGATGGCATCGGAAACCTGAATCCCAAACGCATACGGATCCGCGCCACTCACCGAACTGCGAAGCCCCTCCAGCTCGCCCAGTGCCCGTTCTCTTGCCGTGGGGGGCTTCCTCCGACTCAGCACCGAATGCACGCCCCAAACAAGAATCGCAACAAGGGCCAAAACGCCGAGGGAAACCGTGACAACCACCCAGACCGGCCAGGGAAAAAACCAGACCGGACCCACGATGTCGTGAATCGGAACAGGCGTGGAAGATGGAGCGGCGGGATTCATGCGGCCAGTCTGCGCTCCCGTTGCTCGAAGAAGGCCCGCAGAGCCTGCAGGTAGTCTTCCGTGGTGGAGAGCGGAACGACATCAA
Source organism: Chthoniobacterales bacterium (assembly GCA_014879575.1). Taxonomy (GTDB): domain Bacteria; phylum Verrucomicrobiota; class Verrucomicrobiia; order Chthoniobacterales; family Terrimicrobiaceae; genus QYQL01. The sequence goes on from JACSRU010000027.1 coordinate 3,165, forward strand.
TTCTGCGACTGCGGAAAAGGCGCTCCAAAGATTTGCGTCGCACCTCCTCGATCTCCGCGAGCCCGCGACGGACGGACTTGCTCCCGGTGTTGATGTCAATCTGCTGGCCGGTCTCCGCATCTTCGAGGGTAATGATGCCGACATTCGCCAGGGCCGCTTCGCCAGGGTCACGCACCGGCATGGCCACGACATCGTGACGACGGCTCGAAACAGTCAGCGCCTTGGAAAAATCCGGGGCGATAAAGTCGGAGATCAAAAACAGGACGGCGCGCCGCGTGATCACCCGGTTAAGATAATCGAGGGCACCGGTCAGGTTTGTCCCCCTCCCCCTGGGCTCGAAATAAAGCATCTCGCGAATCAACCGCAGGGTGTGGAGACGCCCCTTCTTCGGGGGAATGAAAAGTTCCACGTCGTCGCTGAAGAGAAGCAAGCCCACCTTGTCGTTGTTGTTGATCGCGCTGAAGGCCAGGATGGATGCCACCTCGGCCGCCAGTTCCCGCTTGCTCAACTCCACGCTTCCGAAAGTCCCGGAAGCACTCACGTCCACCACCAACATGACCGTCAGCTCGCGCTCCTCGGTGAATTTTTTGACATAAGGCGCGTTCATCCGGGCGGTCACGTTCCAATCGATCGAACGGATTTCATCCCCCGAGGCATACTCGCGGACTTCCTCGAAGTTCATGCCCCGCCCCTTGAACACACTATGGTATTGTCCGGCAAAACCGGCATTGACCAGACGGCGCGTCCGCAGTTCGAGGCGCCGGATTTTTTTCAGGATTTCTTTGGGATCTCTCATGGGAGTTTCAGTCTGCAAAGGCCCGGAGGTTCCTCGTCCGCCAGCGGAGGAGGCTTCCCGGAGGCCCGTTCACGACAAAAGCCTCGTCTTCAGGGCACCGGAATGCCGGCGAAAATTTGTTCGATGATCATCTCGGAGGTCACCGATTCCGCCTCGGCCTCGTAGCTCACTCCGATGCGGTGCCTCATCACCTCAAGGCCCATGGATTTGACATCCTGGGGCGTCACATAGCCACGCCCCGCAATGAAGGCATTCGCCTTGGCCGCAAGCGTAAGGAAAATCGTCGCCCGCGGGGAGGCTCCATACCGGATCATTCCCTCCAGCTTGAGCTTGCTCGCCGCTGGATCGCGCGTGGCCCAAACAATCTGGACGATGTAGTCCTTGACCCGCTCGTCCACATAGATGTCGTTGACGATTCCGCGCGACCGGATGATTTCCTCCGCCGTCACCACCGGCTGGACATCCAACCGCGGCGATGAGGTGGACATGGCATCCAGGATGGAACGCTCCTCCTCGCGGGAGGGATAGCCGACGTGGATCTTGAGCATGAACCGGTCGAGTTGCGCCTCCGGAAGTTGGTAGGTGCCCTCCTGTTCGATCGGATTCTGCGTCGCCAGCACGAGGAACGGATCGGGAAGTTTGAATGTCTGGTCTCCGATGGTTACCTGCCGTTCCTGCATCGCCTCCAAAAGCGCGCTCTGAACTTTGGCGGGAGCACGGTTGATTTCATCCGCAAGGATCAAATTCGAAAAGATGGGACCGAGCTTCGTGGTAAACTCGCTCTCGCGGGGATTGTAAATCAGCGTCCCGATCAAATCCGCCGGGAGAAGATCCGGCGTAAACTGGAGGCGTTGGAATCCGGTTTGGATCGAGTGAGCCAGCGTCCGAACGGTGAGCGTCTTCGCCAGACCGGGCACCCCCTCCAAGAGCACATGCCCGTTGGTCAAAAGCCCCACCACCAGCCGATGCACAAGATGCTTTTGTCCGACAACAACCTTGCCAACTTCTGAAAAAAGCGGGTCAACCCATTTGCGGCTTTCCTGGACTTGCTGGGTGAGTTCGGACGTGTTGGTGCTCATAGTTTATGTTTTACTTTGTAATGACAGTTGTGTGTTGGAAATTGAGACAAGGGTCTTTGACATTTCGTTCAAAATGGAACGGAAAAATTCCCTCCACCCCGACAATGCCACCTGGAAATCCTCCTATTGAGAGGGAACCAGATACGGGCCGACATCAAAGGATTCGCCGACCTGCACGGCTTCATACCTTTGCTTGTCGTTGAGCCAGACATTGTAAGTTTTTTTCGTGCCGTCCGATTGCGGCACCTCGACCGCGATAAGGTATTCCCCTTCCCGGGTCTCGGCGGTCAGCGCTCCCCGGCGGTTCAGCGTAATCTCCCTCTCGGGCACCTCAAAGGGCTCAAATTCCTTCGAGACGATCACCCCGCGCATGCGGGCATCCGTAATTCCGCGACCGCTCTGCCAAACCGCAAAGAAGATGAACGCCACAAGGGCAACGCTGATGAGTGTCGCCGATACGATCACGCGGATCGGGACTTTTGCCTTCACGACTCGGTTCGAGACAGCCATGACCTTGAACTACCATGCCCTCAGCCGGGCAGAGAACCAAAATTTCCCTTGTGGGCTTCGCCCGGGCGCATCTCCAATAAGTGCAAAAACGAGATGCCCTGCGCCAAAGGCGCATGATTCAATAGCCCAG
>JACSRU010000159.1 GCA_014879575.1 Chthoniobacterales bacterium
TCTGCCCTCATTTTTCCTCTCTCTGAGCCCCTCAAAGATTCAGAGGACTTCTCTCTTTCGGAATCGCTGAACTCGCAACAAAGTCAGAAGAGCGGACCATGCTGGCGGCACTCTTCATTCGGGGCACCTTACTGCTCCGGACTCATCAGGGCTGCCGCCCGACACTTCCACCGGAAGAGAAGACTACCCTCGTCGAAGGCTCGCAGGTCTTCCGGCCGGCTCCTGTCAAAATCCGCAAGAAACATGTTCTCCACCTCCGTCGCAAAACGGCGGTCCTGAACGGCCGCCGACAGCTCGAAGTTCAGCATGAAGGACCGGTAATCGAGGTTGATGGACCCAACGATTGCAAAGTCGTCATCCGCCAGCAACACCTTCTGGTGCATGAATCCGGGCTGGTATCTCCAGACTTTCACGCCTGCCGCCAGGAGCCGGGGATAGTAGGTGAACGAGGACAGCCACGGGAGCAAGTGGTCCGCCATCTGCGGCAGGATGATCCTCACATCCACCCCGCGCAGCGCGGCATGGCAGATCGCATACAAAAGCGGACTCGAAGGAACAAAATACGGACTCGCCAGCCAGAGCCGTCGCTTGGAGTCCTGAATGACCGAGAGATAAACGGCCGCGCACGCATTCCAGTCCTCCGCCGGTCCCGATGCCACGGGAAAGACAACCGCCTCACCGACAGATTGGGAACGCAATCGGTGGGAGGGCACTTCCTTCGTGACATAGTTCCAGTCCTCCAAAAACGAAATCTGCAGGCCGGCAACCGCCGGCCCCTCGATGCGAAGATGGGTGTCCCGCCAGGGGCCGAACTTTTTGTCGCGGCCCATATATTCGTCACCGACATTCAAGCCCCCGACAAATGCCACCGCCCCGTCCACGATCACCAACTTCCGGTGATTGCGGAAATTGATCTGAAAATGCCGTCCAAATTGACGATTCGTGACAAACGGCTGCACCTTTACGCCGCTGCGCACGAGATCCTCACACCAGGAGGACGGCAGCTTCTTTGAGCCCACCTGATCGAACATCACCAGACACTCCACCCCGCGGGCCGCCGCCGCCAGCAACCGCCGGGAAAGCTCCCGCCCGAGAAGGTCATCGTGGATGATAAAAAATTGCACCCAGAGCCCCTCGCGAGCGGCATCAATCGCCTGAAAGATCTCGTCAAATGTCTGCTTCCCATCCACCAGGAGGCGCAGGCTGTTGCCCGTGGTCGCCGGCAGCTTGTTGATGCTCCGCGCGATCTTCGCCCCGTCTTCGCACAACTCGCGCACCTCCGCATGGTAGCCTTCGAGATGGCGGATCGTGGATTTTAACGCCTCATCAAGCGCGGAAGACTTCCCGGTTCCGGCGCGGACATAACCGGAAAATCGCGATTCGCCAAACACCAGAAAGAGCGGAACCGCCACCACCGGCAGGATCACCAAGGCGATCGCCCAGCCAATGGCGGACTGTGGGGTGCGCGCGATCAACACCGCCCGAAAGGCAAAAAAAATCCCGGCGACTTCCAGTATCGCCGTCAGGAGTCCGTAAATGAAGGTCAGGTCAGACACAGGTCACCCGCACCATGCCCGACACGTCACGCCGGTTGAAAGAACAAAGTCTTCAATGGGCTTGAACTCCGCATAAATAAAACATTGTGTTCTGCCGGGAGAGGTTTATTCCTCCCGGACTTTAATGAAACGCATCGTTTGTTTTGGCGATTCCATCACGGCAGCCTCGGGGGCACACGAAGGAGGGCGCTGGACCGGCCGCCTGCAAAGGCAGTTGGATGATCGGATGGGCGACGGCTGGCAGGTTTACAATCGCGGCATCGGCGGCAACACGACGTGGCAGGCGCTTGACCGGTTTGACACCGACGTGAAGCCCCTGCTTCCGGCTTATGTTCTGATCGAATACGGATTCAATGACGGCAGCGTGCCGGAGGGACGCCGGATTCCGCGCTGCGGCCTTCCGGCCTTCCGGGAAAACCTTGCCGAGATCGTCCGCATGGTCCGGGCCGGCAAGGGCAGGCCGATCCTTGTGGTGAATCATCCCATCACGGACACCAAAACGGGCCAGGGCAATGGACGCACGTATCTGCGGAATTTCTCGCCCTACCAACCGGCCATCCGCGATGTCGCGAAGACCACGAAAACGCCCGCGATTGATCTGGAGAGGGACATGACGAAGGCAAAGGTCAATCTCAAGTACCTTCTGGCCGAGGATGGGCTGCACCTCTCGCCGCTGGGGCAGGGGATCTACGCCGACTTCATTTTCTCTGGGCTTTGCCGTATCATCCAAAGATAACGATGTCCTGCCACCAATCTGAACGAAGAGCGATCAAAATGTAAAAAGGGTGAAAAAGGTTCTTGAAGGAATTTAGTGGGGAAGGAAGGGGAGTAGGTCGAGTTTTCCGCAGAAGAAGAGAACGCGTGTTCTGTAGTTGAGGAAGTTTCGGAATCCCCTGGCGTCGGCCTTGATGGCTTGGATCTTGGAGTTGAACCCCTCGGCAACGGCATTGGTGATGGGAATGCGCACGAAGTTGAGGAGGCCCTGGAGATGGCGCTTGAGCATCCTGGCGACAACCCGACGGACGCAAAGCGTGGGCGTTCCTACGAGTAAACTGGGGGTCAGGCTGCATTTTCTTGCATTTTCACAAACTTCTGAAGTGCCACCGGCAATTCCGTCAAGCTCCCCTTGCTGCGATGAAGTGCCAGGCTCACGTTCGCCGCGTTTCGCATTTTCATGCCGTGTGCGGGCGAACTATGAGCCGTTCCCTGCATCCGTTCGTCCTTGGGTAGGCGGTGATCGTGCTCGTCATGGCTTCCCTACAAGTTCGTTCAGTCCTTCGATCACCTTCTCCAACTCCAAGGGATGGCAAGCTGCCAATCTGCCGGCAAGTCTTTGCGTAGAGAGCGTCCTGATCTGAGAAATCTTCGCCCATGTGCGCTTTGGCAGAGAGGTTTTCGACAACTCCAATGTCAGGGGAAATCTGGCTCGAGGCTCTGCGCCCGTCAGAGCAACAACTATCACTGTGCCAGAACGGTTGTTGAAGGCAGGGCGACTCAAAGTGAGGACTGGCCTGCGCCCGGCCTGTCCACGTCCAACTGTAGGGTCAAGGTCAGCCCAGTAGATGTCACCTCTCAGTATGCTGGCCATTCGGTAAGGTCGTTGGGTGAATTGGGCGAACGCCCCCAGTCACCGATCCCGCTTGCTTTTGGCATCCGAGGCTGCCCTGCAGCCAAAATGCCAAAAGTGCCGAAGGCACGGGATTCGGTGGACTGGTTAGGTCGCATTCTTGTTTTATGATTCGTCATCCGGCAAATCCGCCCCCTTGATTATGCCGTCCAAAATCTCCTTCGCTAACCTCTCAGCTTCGTCAACAAGCTGTTTGCCTATAATCAAAATCACCAGAGATATGAAACAGAAGAGACCAACCTGGGTGTGCCCAATGAAACGTGGCGGATTTACGTCGTGACAAGGGTCTGTCTGCCGAAGGGGGGATACACCGGCCAGGGCCATGTGCTGGCGGGAAGCGTCTCTGATAACTCGGACAACAGAATCATTGCCAAATTCGAGATTGGATATAATCGTTTTACTGATGGCCGATACCAGACGATCGACCTCGGGGTCCATCGGCTGACGCCGGGGATGTTCGTCTGGTTCCCGTCCGCTTCAGCCGCCTTCGAGCAGGTCTGTTTCGACCGCATCCTGCTCGTCCGAGAACCTTCCAATGACAACACCCGCACCCCTGCTGGCCGGAACGGCCAAAATTGATATCACCTGCCCCGATGTGGGTGCTCCGGCCTACGAGGTTTCGGAGAAGACGATGGAACACATTCCCCGGGAGCTGTGGGACAAGAAGATCACGGTGGACGATCCGCTTTATCTCAAGGCGCTGGTGCTGGACGACGGGACGAAAAAATACGTTCTCATCACCATGGACACGACGGCCATTGGCGCGCGCACGATCACCCAGGACATTCTGGGCGACAGCGCGGATGATTTCATGCCGATGCTGCGGCAGCGGTTGCAGAAGGACTGCGGGATCGCCGGGGAATGTGTCACCGTCTGCGCCAGCCACACGCACCCGCCGGGGCGGCTGCTGTGCAGCGACGCCGAACAGCTCAACAAGGCCTCCGAAGCCGTGCAGCGGGCGATTCAGAACATGGTGCCCGTGCGGATCGGCGCGGGTTCGGCCCATCAGGCCGGCCTGACCATCAACCGGACGATCATGATGAAGGATGGCACGGACTATTCCCTGCGGGCGTGCAATCCCTATCCGCCGGAGGAGGACATCGAGGCGCTCCGCCCGGTGGACCCGGAGGTGTGCGTGCTGCGGGTGGACCGTCTGGACGGAACCCCGCTGGCCGTCGTGTATAATTTTGCCTCGCACCTGCTCGTCGGCACCGCCGGCTGGAACATCACGGCTGATTTTCCCGGGGTCACCTCGGCCCATGTGGAGAAGATGCTCGGGCATGATGTCCTCGCGCTGTTCACCCAGGGCGCGGGAGGGGACGTGCAGGAGATCGCCCAGATGGACAACGACCATCCGGCGTGGGAGGCAGGATTCGGAGTCACCCTTGGACAAAGCGTGATCGATGCGCACCGGAACGCCCGGCCCACGGAGGCGGCCCTCAGTGTGGCCTCCGAGGTGATCGCGTTTCCCCTTCGCAAGGACATCTCCAACGAGGTGGCGGCACTTCGCGAGGAACAGGCCAAGCTGCTTGCCTCGACCCGCTACACCAACCTCGACTTCAAGACCTTCCTGCCGCTGTATTTGAAATACGCCCTCCATCCGCAGCATCCGCAGACCCATTCCTACCGCTACCTGCAGGCCCGCGGGACGGGAAATCCGAATTTCGACGCGCTGGACGTCCGGAATCGCACCGCCATCGCCAAGTATCTGGAAAGCCTTCAGGCCATGGAAAAGATGGCCCGGAACGAGGAAAAAATCGCAACGCTGCTCAGGCATCAGGAGGTGATTGACACCCTTGGCACCACGGAGGTGGCCGCCGAAGTCCAAGGCGTGCGCATCGGGGACTGCGTCTATATCACCGCCCCGATGGAAGTGCTCACGGAAACCGGGCTGACGGTCAAAAAGTCCTCGCCCTTCCCCCACACCTTTGTTGCCTCGGACACCAACGGCTACCTGCACTACGCGCCCCCGGCGTCGTATTATCCCCGGGGCGGCTACGAAAGCACCGAATGTCTGCTCGATCCCGAGTGGGAGCCACGCTTCCATGCTGCGGTGGAAAGAATCTTCGTGCGCTTGCGGGGAACGTAAGGGTCCGATGATCGGGGCATTTACAGATTGAGGCAGGAACAGGGATGCTGCCCCCCGCTCGGACGTCTGCCAACATCACCAGGTCGCCTCACCATGGAAAAATCAGATACGACTCTGTGATGCCCGTTATCTTTTAGGATTATTGGCGTGATTCCGTGGGGGACTTCAGGTTTGAATACCGGGTTCATGGCAAGCACGTTTGGAACATTGTTTCGGATTTCGACATGGGGGGAGTCTCATGGCGGGGGAGTCGGTGTGGTGATTGATGGGTGTCCGCCCCGACTGCCACTCACGGAAGCGGATATTCAGCCGGATCTGGACCGGCGGCGTCCCGGACAGAGTGACATCGTGACGCCGCGCAAGGAAGACGATGCCTGCACGATTCTCTCCGGCGTTTTTCGGGGACTCACGCTCGGGACACCGATTTCGATCATGGTGCGCAACACGGACGCCCGGCCGGAGGCCTATACCGAGATGGAGACCCATTACCGGCCCTCGCATGCGGATTTCACTTATCAGTCGAAATATGGCATCCGGAACTGGGAGGGCGGCGGACGGTCCTCCGCCCGCGAGACCATCGGACGGGTTGCGGCGGCAGCGGTAGCGAAGAAGGTTCTCAGAACCCTGCATCCGGATCTCGAAATTCTGGCCTGGGTCGCTGCGATCCAGGACATTGAGGCCGAAGGGGATTCGAATGCGGTGACTGCCGCCCAGATCGAGGCGAATGCCGTTCGCTGCCCGGATGCCGTCACCGCCACGCGGATGATCGAGCGTATCAGACAGGTGCGGAGCGAGGGCGACAGTGTGGGCGGAATCATCGAAGCCGTCATTCGGAACTGTCCAGCGGGCCTTGGGGAACCGGTCTTCGACAGGCTGGAGGCGGACCTCGCCAAGGCGATGATGAGCCTTCCGGCCACCAAGGGTTTCGAGGTTGGCTCCGGATTTTCCGGAACCACGTTGAGGGGATCCGAGCACAATGACGCCTTCCGGATGGAAGGGGCTCGCGTCCGGACAACATCCAATCTTTCGGGAGGGATCCAGGGCGGAATCAGCAACGGGGAACCGATTCTCCTGCGCGTCGCCTTCAAGCCGACGGCCACGATTGCGCGCGAACAGGAAACCGTGACGGTGGCCGGGGAGAACGCGACGCTTGCCGCAAGGGGACGTCACGACCCCTGCGTGCTGCCGAGGGCGGTTCCCCTGGTCGAAGCCATGGCCGCCCTGGTCCTGTGCGATCATGTGCTGCGCCAGCGTGCTCTCGATGTTCTTCCCCGATGAGTGGCTCTCATGGTTCGCCGCTCTGGCAGGGAGCGCTGATTTTTGCGGCATTTTTGTTTTTAATCTGGGAGGTGTGGGGAGGCTGGCGGCGGGGAGTCATCCGGAGCGGCGTAAACTTTCTTGCCTTTGTCCTGTCCGGAATTCTCGGACTCCTTGCCGGCCAGGCAACCGCGTTTGTCACGGGGAAAATTTTTCCCGGATACGGCTCTCTGGCGGGAATTTTCGTGGGTTCCGTGGTCACGTTGGTTGTTCTGATGCTGGCCCTGTTGTTGGGCGCGGTGCTTTTTAAGCGGACCGGCCAGCAATCCTCCGGGACGATCCGTCTCCTCTACGGTGGCGGGGGTGCCTTTTTTGGATTGTTGACAGGCCTGTTGTTTCTGTGGGGAGGAGTTACGGCCATCCGCGCCCTCGGTGCCTTGGCCAATACGACTGTCGGCAACCGTCCGTATTCGGAACTCCCGTTTCCCGCGCAGACGATCATCAAACTGAAGGATTCGCTCGAACTCGGGCAGACGGGGCGCGTGGCGGAGTCCGTTGATGTGGTTTCGCCGGGAATTTACGAGATGATCCAAAGGATCGGGAAGCTCTCCTCGGATCAGACCGCCATGGCGCGGTTCCTCGACTATCCCGGCGTGCAGGAGATCGTCCAACACCCCGCAATGGCGGCCCTGATGCAGGATCCCGGCGTCGTCCGCGATGCCGGAAATCGGAATTTTCTGGGGTTGATTCAAAGCCGCGCACTCCTCGATGCGGTCCGGGATCCCTCTCTCCAGAAAAAACTTGCCGACCTTGATCTGCAAAAAGCGCTCGATTATGCCTTTTCCGTCCCTCAGGATTCCCAATCTTCAGAAAAAAAACCATGACGGAATATCTCGCGACCATCGGCCTTGAAGTTCATGTCCAGCTCAGGACGCGCAGCAAGATGTTCTGCTCGTGCGCCGTCGAGTTTGGAGCCGAACCCAACACCCACGTCTGCCCGGTCTGCCTCGGGCTCCCCGGCGCCCTGCCGGTGATGAACGAGGAGGCTCTTCGCCTCACGGCACTGGCCGGGCTCATGCTCGGCTGCGAAATCGGGCCGGTCTGCAAATTCGACCGAAAGAACTATTTTTATCCCGACATGCCGAAGAACTACCAGATCAGCCAGTATGATCTGCCGTTCTGCCTCGGGGGGGCGGTTCCGCTCCACGATCTGTCCTACCCGAAAGACGCTCAGAAAATGATCGCGACAAAGGACAAAAAAATCCGCCTGGTCCGCATCCATCTGGAAGAAGATGTGGCCAAAAGTTTCCACATGGAGACCGTGAGCGGGATTGATTTCAACCGGGCGGGAACCCCGCTTCTCGAGATTGTCAGCGAGCCGGACATCGCATCGCCGGAAGAGGCGTTCGCCTATCTCACCGTCCTCCAGCAACTCATGATCTATGGAGGGATCAGCGATGCGGACATGGAAAAAGGTCAGATGCGTTGCGATGTCAATGTCTCGGTGCGCCCGGTGGGAACCGAAAAATTCGGCACAAAGATCGAGTTAAAAAACCTGAACTCGATCTCGGGTGTCCGCCGGGGACTCGCCTTCGAGATTCCGCGACAGATCGAAATTCTCCGTGCGGGCGGCACCCTTGACCAGGAAACGCGCCGGTGGGACGATGTGCGGGGGGAGACCACGCTCATGCGCATCAAGGAGAGCGCCCACGACTACCGGTATTTTCCGGATCCGGATTTGTTGCCCGTCCGCACGGCACCCCTCGTGGCGGCCGCCCGGGCCAGACAGCCGGAGCTTCCCTGGGAAAAACGCGCCCGGTTTGTCGCGGATTTTGGAGTCAGTGAATACGATGCCTCCGTGCTGTCCGACGATCTCGAGATGGCCGCATATTTCGAGACCGCCGCCAAGGGGGCCAGGAAGCCGAAGAACGTCGCAAATTGGATTCTGAACGACCTCCAGAGCGCGCTGGCCACGGCCTCGCTTGGCATCCGGGATTGTCCCATCCGACCGGAAGGCCTGGATGAACTCGTCCATCTCATTGATTCCGGCGTGATCAATTCGCGGCAGGGGAAGGAAGTTTTTGCCGAGATGTTTTCCACAGGGAAGGCCGCCGCCGGGATCGTGGAGGAAAAGGGACTCCGGCAGGTGAGCGATGCGGGTGCCATCGAGGCGCTCGCGGACGAGGTCCTTGCCGCAAATCCCGGCCCGGTCGCCGATTACAAATCCGGAAAAGCCAGTGCGCTGAACTTTCTCAAGGGCCAGCTCATGAAGCTCTCCAAGGGCAAGGCGAATCCGTCACTCGCCGGGGAAATCCTCGAGAAAAAATTGCAATGAAGCCTACCACACTTATCACAGGAGCCTCCCGGGGCATCGGGAGGGGAATCGCCAGAACATTCGCGCAGGTCGGCACGCACGATCTCGTCATCAACTATGCCGGCAACGAAGCCGCCGCCAGGGAATGCCAGGCCCTGTGTCTCGAGGCCGGCGGCGGGCGCATCCGCGTGGAAATCTGCCAGGGCGACATTTCCCTTGCAGCCGATCGGAGCCGGATTCTGGATTTTGTGAAAGGGGCCTTCGGGAGGTTGGATGTTCTCGTCAACAACGCCGGCGTGGCGCCGAATGTCCGGGCGGATCTTCTGGATGCCGGAGAGGAAAGTTTCGACCGGCTGATCTCGATCAATCTCAAGGGACCCTATTTTCTCACGCAGGCGGCGGCGCGCTGGATGGTCGAATGCCCCCCCCATCCGGATTTTCCCCGGGTGATTGTGAATGTCACAAGCATATCCGCCTACACGGTTTCGGTGAATCGCGGAGACTATTGCGTGGCCAAGGCGGGTCTCGCCATGATGACCAAGCTTTTTGCGGCGCGTCTCGCGGAATACCGGATCGGGGTTTACGAGATCCGACCGGGCGTGATCGAGACCGACATGACCGGCCCGGTGAAGGAAAAATACGACAAGCTTTTTGCCGAAGGGCTGGCGCCGATCAACCGCTGGGGTCGCCCGGAGGATATCGGTCGTGCCGTGACCGCCGTCGCCTCCGGTGCCTTCCCTTACAGCACAGGGGAAGTGATCAATGTGGACGGCGGATACCATCTGCGCGTGCTTTGAGACTCCTGAAACATTCCCCGCCTGCGGCAATCTCCGTCCTTTTCCGTGGGACGGAAGTCCGCATTACGAAGCATGCTTGACGTCTGGACAACCTGGATGGATCAGGGGATGCTCTGGATCGAGCAGAGCGGCTGGGTGGGGTGGATCTGGTTCATTGTCCTTTACACTCTCTCCTGTGTGCTCTTTCTGCCGGGATCTGTGTTGAGCTTTGGCGCGGGTGCGGTCTATGGGTTTTGGGCGGGGACTTTCCTTGTGTCCTTGGGCTCGGTGGCGGGGGCACTCGCCAATTTTGTTTCCACCCGTTACCTGCTTCGCGGGTGGATGGCCCGGAAATTTGCAAACAGCAGAAAATTCCAGGCCCTCGATCATGCGGCGTCGATGGATGGATGGAAGCTTGTCATTCTCACGCGCATTTCGCCGATCCTTCCGCACAGCCTGGTGAGTTGCGCGTTCGGGCTCTCGCGGATTTCCCTCCTGCGGTTTTTGCTCGCCTCCTGGATTGGATTTCTTCCCATCAGCGCGGCCTATGCCTATGGGGGAGCGGTCATTGGGCGTGCCGCCAAAGGGGGGCTGCATCAGGGGCCCTGGGCGTGGATCGCCTATACGCTCGAACTTGTCATCACGGTTCTCGTCACGATCTGGATCACGCGTATCGCCCACAATGCGCTGAGGAACTACGCGCCCGAGGTGGCGGAAGCCATCGCGGAGGAAGAGGCACCCGCTTCTCCGGATCAGATAAAGGCCTGACCGGTGAGGACTCCCGTAGTGTCGGCCAAAAGGAAGGGGGAAAAGCCGATCCCGCGTCCGCAGGTTCTCGCCTGCTTCTGTATGACGGTGGATGGCAAGACGGTCTCACGAAAATCTCCACCCGGGGCAGATTTTTTGTTCGCCGGAAGGAATCGGATGCGGGAAGTGCTTGATCGGGCGGACGCCGTGCTGATGGAGCACGAGGCTGTGGACTTCCCGGACCAGGTGCTTTTCCATGAGGCCCGGGGAGGGGGCCGAAAACTGTTGCGAGGGATTGTTTCGAATACCGGAAAGCTCGACCCCAGCGGCAAGGATTTTACCGGCACCACTTCCCCGCCCGTCATTTTTTCCACCCGGCGGATGCCGGTTTGTCGGCGGGCAGAGATGGCTCGCAAGTCCGATCTTTTTCTTTTTCCGGGACGGGAGGTGAACCTTTGTCGTGTCTTGGAAATCCTTCGGGCGGAGTTTGGCGTGAAGCGCGTGGTCTGCGGGGGGGGAGGCCCCTTGATGAAATCACTGGCTGCGCTTGATCTTGTGGACGGGATCCTTCTTTCGATTGCGCCGATGATTTTTGGCGGGTGGAAGGTTCCGACGCTTGCCGGGCTGCCCGGGGCGTTTCTCGACCCTCCCCGCGAGTTTGAAATCCTCCGCACGGTTTCCTCCAATGAGGGGTGCTTTCTCGAACTCCGCCGCCGCCGGGGCGTCTCATAAGTTTGACCTGCCTGCCAACTTTTGGAAGGATGTCCCGTTCAGGTAAAATGACTGCACCCGTAGCTCAGTGGATAGAGCACCGGACTTCTAATCCGATGGTCGCTGGTTCGATCCCAGCCGGGTGCGCGCCTGCCCAGACCCTCCGCCCTTCGGTTTGTCCCGAGACGTCATGAGTTCCCCGATCGATCTTCTGACCAACCTTCCATTCGAGTGGGCCCGGTATGAATTCATGCGCAACGCATTGGTGGCGGTGCTTTTGGTTTCCCCGCTCTTTGCGATCATGGGCACGCTTGTGGTCAACAATCGGATGGCATTTTTTTCCGAAGCCATCGGGCATGCTTCGTTGACCGGGCTGGGGTTGGGTGTGCTCCTTGGGATGGCGGATCCGCGGCTGGCACTCGTGGGATTTGCGCTGGTTCTCAGCCTGGGCATTCTGGTGTTCCACCGGCTGACGCGGTCCTCGATGGACACGATCATCTCCCTCTGCATGTCGTTCAGCATCGCGTTGGGGGTGGTGTTGCTTTCGAGGGGGGGGAATTTCAGCCGGTTCAACCGCTACCTTATCGGGGATTTGCTGAGCATCACTCCGCAGGAAATTGGCTGGCTCTTCGTCACTCTGGTGGTTGTTGGAGGGGGGCTGTTATTTTTTTACAATCACATTCTTCTGATCGGCATCAACGACTCGCTGGCCCGCAGTCGGGGGGTGAACACGTGGGGGATACAAATTGTGTTCGTGGCGTCCATCGTGATGGTGGTGACCATGAACCTGAGCTGGGTCGGAATCCTGATCATCAATTCCCTGCTCATTCTTCCCGCAGCCGCCGCGCGAAACCTGGCGGGCAATACCCGGGACTATGTGTGGCTCGCGGTGGGCATCGCGTTGGTCTCCGGAGTTGGGGGACTCCTGGTGTCGTATTATTCCGACACGGCCAGCGGCGCCACCATCGTTCTGGCGGCGATGGGGATTTACCTCGTGACGCTCTCCCTCAAGGCGTTGCGGCGTCAGTAACGGAACGATTCGTTATCGGAGGAGCAATTGATGCAGCGGGAGATTGTCAGGTTTTGAGCGGATAGTGATGCCACTCGTGGCCGCTTTTTTCGAGGAGGTGATCGGAGGCCGCCGGTCCCCAGGTGCCGGCATCATAGTTTGGAAAATCCCGGGCAGGCAGAGCCTGCCAGACATCCAGGATCGGTGTGACGATCCGCCACGAGGCATCCACGCTATCGTAGCGATGGAAGAGCGTGGTCTCACCGATCATGCAATCGTAGAGCAGAGTTTCGTAGCCGGTGGCGGCCATTCCCTCGCCGAATTCCCTGTAGGAAAAGTCGAGGGGGACATTGACGACATTGATGTTCGGGCCGGGACGTTTGGCGTGAATGTCCATCGTGATTCCCTCATCGGGTTGGACGTGCAGGACCAGGCGGTTCGGTTTGATGTTGCTATGGAGATCCTCTCCGAAAAGGAGGAGGGGCGTGCGGCGGAATCCGATGACCACCTGGGTCGTATGTTCCTTGAGACGCTTGCCGGAACGAATGAAAAAGGGAACCTCCGCCCATCGCCAGTTTTCCACGAAAAGCTTCATGGCGACAAACGTGTCGGTGTTTGAGTGGGGATCCACATTCGGTTCCGATCGGTAGGCGGGGACCGGTTTCCCATCAATCAATCCCGCCGCGTATTGGCCCCGCACGGTATTTGAGATGACATCCTCCGGCTGCATCGGGCGGATCGCCTCGAGCACCTTGACTTTTTCATTGCGGACGCTGTCCCCGGAAATCGAACTGGGCGGTTCCATGGCGATCAGCGAGAGCACGGAGAGGATGTGATTTTGTACCATGTCCCTCAACACGCCGGAATGGTCGTAGTAGCCACCGCGCAGTTCGACTCCCAACTCCTCGGCGACCGTGATCTGCACGTAATCAATATACCTGCGGTTCCAGATCGGCTCGAAAATCGAATTCGCGAACCGGAAGACCATGATGTTTTGGACGGTCTCTTTTCCAAGATAATGGTCAATGCGGTAGATTTGGGATTCTTCGAGATGCTTGCGGAGGTCCTCGTTGAGGGCTCGTGCGCTGGCGAGGTCGCGTCCGAAAGGTTTCTCAATGATGACCCGCCGCCAGGCCTCGGGGGTCTGTGCGGTGAGTCCGACCGTGCCGAGCTGCTCGACGACCTTTGCAAACAACGTGGGCGTGATGGCCAGATAAAAAAGGATGTTGCCCGGGAGATTCCAGGCCGCTTGCGCCTCCGCAATTTTGTTTTCGAGTTTTTTGAAGGTCTCGATGTCGTTAAAATCCCCTTGCAGGTAGTAGCTGCGTTTGCGGAAGTCCTCCCACTCGGCGTCATCCACCGGACGCGTGGCGAACTCCTTGATTTCCTCCGTGGATGTTGCCCGGTAGCTCGCGTCGTCCCCCTCGCTTACGGCCACACCAATGACCGAGAAATTCTGTGGGAGCAGACGCAGAACCTTCAGGTTGTAGAGAGCCGGGAGCAGCTTGCGCTTTGTGAGGTCGCCCGAGGCACCGAAGATGACAATCGTGCAGGGTTCTCCGGGAGAATTGTGGCCGGTAAGGGGTTGGTCGGACATGGTCGAATGAGGTGGGTTTTGGTTGGGGGGTGGGGAAACCCGGGATGTGGTCGCGTGGGAGAGGGGGGCCGTCGGGTGCGTCAGTTCCCGCCGCTTACACTGGCCGTCTGGTTTTGTTTTGTCAGGCGGATCAGATCCTCGACGATGCGGATCGTTTCATTGCGTATGGGATCCGGTTCCGGTGGCTTGGGACCTTCCTTCTTCTCGATCTCCGCCTCCTCCGGATCCTCATCCAGATAATGTTTTTCGCGGTTCCTCTCGTAGGCGACGGATTCGAGTTTTTCCCGTTTGGAGCGGACATCATCGAGGGTCAACTGCCAGACTTGGGCGTTGATGAGTGGACCGCGTTGAGCGCGCTCCTTTTTGCGCTCCTCCTTCCGATGCTTGTCGTCCGCGAGTTCCTCGCGCCGGACCTTTTCGTTCAGGGAGAGCTTGTTTGAGGCGATCCGCTCGCGGAGGCGCTTCATATCCTGGCTCACGTAGGCGAATTCCGGGTCGGGAGCGATACGCGCCAGGGATTTGTTGCGCAGCTCCTCCAGGAAAAGCGGGGCCGGCCATTCCGATAACCGCTGAGGTGCGACCTCGTCGTAATCGAGGCGGTTCTTCAGCGAGCCTTCGCCGATCTCGGTATTATCCGTCCGCGAGGGGAGGACGATGTCCGACGCCACGCCGTTGAGCTGGGTGGAGCCGCCCCGGACACGATAGAACTTCTGAATCGTCAGTTTGAGGGCGCCCGCATCGGCGGCACCGAGGCTGAAGAACGGCATGACTTTTCCGATATCGAGCACTGTCTGGACGGTGCCCTTGCCGAAGCTCCGCTCGTCCCCGACGATTACCGCGCGACCGTAATCCTGAAGGGCCGCCGCAAAAATCTCGCTCGCGGAGGCGCTCAGCCGGTTCATGACCACGACCATCGGGCCCGTGTAGGCGAGGCCCGGATTCGTGTCGCTGGAAACCGTGATTTTGCCATTTGGATCTTTTGCCTGAACGACAGGTCCCTTCGGAATGAACAATCCCGTGAGATTGATGGCTTCCTCGAGGGATCCTCCGCCATCTTTCCGGAGATCCATCACAAGGCCTTCGATGCCCTCCTGTTTGAGGCGCCCGAGAAGGGCGGCCACATCCTCCGTGGTGCTTTTTGCGGAGCCGCCACCGCTCATGTTGGCATAGAAGGACGGGAGGGTGATCCAGCCGATGCGTGTGGTTTTTCCGTTCGCGTCCTGCACATCGAGAATTTCCGCCTTGGCTTCGGAATCCTTCAATTTCACCTCGTCGCGGGTGATTTCAATGACCTGGCGCTTCGAGGGATCTGTTGCGTCGGCGGGGATGACCTGAAGGCGGACAAGCGATCCCTTTTTTCCGCGGATTTTTTCCACCACCTTGTCGAGTTTCATGTCCACGACATCCTCGAATTCCCCATTTCCCTGGGCCACGGCCGCGATCCGGTCGTTCTCCTTGAGGCGGCCATCGCGATCCGCCGGCCCGCCCGGAACGACCTCCATGACTTTTGCAAAGCCGTCCTCATTGCGCAGCACGGCACCCACACCGACCAGCGAGAGTTTCATGGAAATGTTGAAATTCTCCATCTCGCTCGGGCTGAGATATTCGGAGTGTGGGTCGTAGGTCTGGGCAAGCGAACTCAGAAAAATGTTCACCACATCGTCCGCCTCCATTTCCCGCACGGTGCGCAGAACCTGGTCGTAGCGTTTGATGACCGTCTGATCCGGCGGACGGAGCTTGAATTCATTCAGGTTTTCCTGGAGGAGTTCCGCCTCGACCCTCTGGGTCCAGAGCTTGTCCGCCTCCGCGAGGTTCTTTGGCCACTGGGCTTTCTGGCGGTTTAATTCGACGGAATCCGAACCGCTAAAATTCCATTTTTTTGTGGCGAGTTTTTTGTTGCCCTCGATCCGTGCCTCGAGGCGTTCCTTGTAGCGGTTGAAAATTTCGTGGGCGGGGGAGAGGTCGCCACGGAAGATGGCATCGTCCAAGCTGGTGGCATACTTCCGCTGAAACTCATCCACATCCTGCTGGGTGAAGTAGAGTTTGTTGTAATCGAGGGCCTCGAGATAGGTCGTGAGCAATTTTTGCGACATTTCGTCGTCGAGTTTTTTTCGCGTGTAGTGGGCCTGTTCCAGCCAGCGGGCGACCGCCAGAGCCACTTGACCGGGGTCCGGCGATGTCGCTGCAGACGCATTTCGCAGAACGGGAAGCCCCCAAAAAAACAAGCCTGTCAGGAGAGCCTTCGAAAGATATTTACGCATGGATACCCCGAAAGTCTTGCAGAGGCGGACAGGAAAATCAAACTTCGTCATCAACATTCAGACCATTCTCAGATGAATCAGTTCAAAACATTTACCGGTGGCCCCCTCGACACCAACGCCTATTTTTTGGAATCTTCCGCCGGAAACATCCTCTTTGACGCCCCCGAGGGGGCCGCAGAGCATTTTGCAGGGGAGAAGGTGGACTGGCTTCTTCTGACACACGGGCATTTTGACCACACGGCAGACGCCGCAGCCATCCAACGCCGACACGGGTGCCAGGTCGCCTACCATCCGGATACCTCCTCCATGACAACCGACCGGAATTTTTTTCGACGCCTGGGATTCGAGTTGGAAATCGAGCCGTTTGCCGCCGACCGCCTCCTTGAGGAATGCGATGCCTGCGAGATGGCCGGGCAAAAAATGCGAATCCTCCTGGTCCCCGGGCATTGTCCGGGAAGTCTCTGCTTTTATTTTCCGGACCGTCTCGAGTTGATCGGGGGGGATGTCCTCTTTCGCGAGGGGGTTGGGAGGTGGGATCTTCCCGGGGGTGACGGGCCGCTTCTCTTCACGGGGATCCAGAAAAAGCTCTTTTCCCTGGATCCCCGGACGGTGGTTTTTCCCGGGCACGGTCCCACGACCACGATCGGGCATGAAGTCGCCCATAATCCGTATGTGGGAAGCTGATATTTTCTTTGCTCGACACCCGGCTTCCAAAAAACGTATAAGCTGGTAAGCAAAAAAATTCCCGCCCTACTTACGTTATGCCTCGCTATACCTATGTTGCGCTTGATGCCAGGGGACAGGAGTCCTCGGGAGTCATCGAAGCCGAATCTCAAAATGATGCCGTCGGTCAACTGAGGCAGTCCGGGTATTTTCCCAAGAGCATTGCGGAAGAGGGCAAGGGGCCGAAGCCGAAGACCAAGGCACCCGCCAAGGCACAAGCCGGACTCAAGAAGGATCTCAAAATCAACATTTCGTTTCTGCAGAAAAAAACCATCAAGCCGAAGACGCTGATGATTTTCACGCGGCAACTTGCGACGCTCATTGATGCGGGGCTGCCCCTTTTGCGGGGGTTGACGGTTTTGGCCAAGCAGGAACCGGATCCCGTGCTCAAGGGGGTGATTAACAACCTGGCGGAATCCGTCCAGGGAGGCAGCACGTTCTCCGACAGCCTGGGCGGCAACCCAAAAATTTTCAACAAGCTGTATGTCAACATGGTGAAGGCCGGCGAGTTGGGCGGCGTGCTCGAGCTCGTGCTCCTGCGCCTTGCGGAATTCCAGGAGAAGGCGCAGAAAATCAAGAACAAGGTCGTGGCAGCGATGTTCTATCCGATCATCGTTCTCGTCATCGCGATCGTGATCCTTGCCTTCCTGCTCGTGTTTATCGTTCCAAAGTTTGAGGCAATTTTTGCCGACATGCTGGGCGGCAAGCCGCTGCCTGCGCTGACCCAATTTGTCATCGGGGCCAGCAACATGGTGAAGAACAACTCGCTGGTCATCGTGGGCGGCATTGTTCTTCTCATCATTCTCTATAAAATCATTGGCCGCACGGCCAAAGGGGTCCAGGTGATCGACAACGTCAAACTCAAGGCGCCGTTGTTTGGCGATCTTACGCGCAAGAGTTCGATCTCGCGCTTTACCCGCACGCTGGGAACATTGGTCACCAGCGGTGTGCCGATTCTGCAGGCACTTAACATTACCCGCGAAACCGCCGGCAATGTGATTATTGCGGATGCGATCGGCAAGGTTCACGACAGCGTCAAGGAGGGGGAGTCCATCGTGCAACCGCTCGAGGCCAGCGGCGTCTTTCCGCCCATGGTGATCAGCATGATTGACGTCGGTGAGGAAACCGGTCAGCTCCCGGAGATGTTGTTGAAGGTGGCCGAGGTTTATGATGACGAGGTGGACAATGCCGTCGCCGGTCTCACCTCGCTCCTCGAACCCATCATGATCGTTTTTCTTGCCGTCGTCGTGGGAACGATCGTCATCGCGCTCTTCCTGCCGCTCATCAGCATCATCACCGGCATGCAGGCCCAGTCATGATGAGAGACAAGCAAGAGATACAATTTGGGGATTGGAAGGCTTCCGACTTGGGAGTCTCCCGGGGCGGCTTCCCGGGGGCTTCGGGGTTTACGCTTTTGGAGTTGCTGGTGGTCATCGCGATTATCGCAATTCTCGCGGGGTTGATTCTCAGCACGGCGGGCTACATCCAGAAGGAAGGCGCCCGTTCACGCGCAAAGGCGGAGGTCGCCGCCCTCGAAACCGCCCTCGAAAGCTATAAGGCGGACAACGGGGACTATCCGATCGGCACAAACCTTCCCGGAAACAACGGTTTTAATCTCCTGACCAACCTTTTACCTACCAATGCCGGTGCCAAAGTTTATTTTGAGCTGCCCAACAAAGGCATGACCAACAGCGCGGGATTCCTGACCGATCCCTTCGGCACGACCTACGGCTACCGGTATCCGGGAGCGCCGACAAATAGCGGCAGCAACTTTTTTGATCTCTGGTCAACGGCCGGATCGTCAACAAATACCAACGCCTGGATCAAGAACTGGTAGCATTTGCCCCGGTGGACCGGCTGCGGGGGGCTCGCCCGGATATTCGAAAGTTCCCGTGCGGCCGGATGCTGGAATATCTCATGGGCACAGGATATGTCTGAAGAGATCGAGCAATTTCTGATTTATCTTGCCACCGAGCGGGGGCTCTCGACGAACTACCAGTTGATTGTCCAGCGAAGCCTCGAAACCTTTGCGGCCTGGGCAGCGACTCACGGACACACGTTGCGGAGCATCGAGGCGGGACACATCACGGATTTTCTTTCTCACCGGAAACGATCCGGCCTCCAGGCCTCCACTGTCCGGCTGGATGCGGTCGCCCTTCGAATCTTTTTTCGGTTTTTGGCATCGCGTCAAGGGTGGCGGCAGAATCCTGCGGAGAGCCTGAGCTTGCCGCAACCCGAGCGGCATTTGCCGGAGACCCTGAATCCCCAGGAAGTGAGGCGGTTGATTGAAAGCGTCGGCCCCGGCGACCCCCAGGGAATCCGCGACCGCGCAATTCTCGAGCTCCTCTACTCGAGTGGATTGAGGGTTTCGGAGCTTTGCAACGCACGGCTCGAAAATCTCGATCTGGAATCCGGGTTCCTCCGCGTCATTGGCAAGGGAAACAAGACCCGCATGGTCCCCGTGGGGGCACCGGCCATGACGGCCATCCAGCAGTATCTGACATCGGGACGGCCCTTGGACGTCAAACCCCGAACCGGCTCGGAAATTTTTCTCTCCGTTCGCGGGAAAAAGCTGACCCCCCAACGGATCTGGCAGCTGATCAGGCAATATGGCAAGCGGGTTGGAATCGAGGTGCCGGTCTATCCCCATCTGATGAGGCACAGCTTTGCGACCCACCTCCTCGGCGGGGGAGCCGATCTGCGGATTATTCAGGAGTTGCTCGGACACGCCGACATCTCGACAACCCAGATCTATACCCATGTCGAAAAGAGCGGCTTAAAGGCGGTGCTGAAAAAATTCCATCCCCGGGGATGACTGAAGAACCACGTCACATGGCAAGTTCGCGGCATGACGCGATCCCCTTTGACCATCGAAGGGCAGACGATGAATCTGTGGGAGGCGCTTCGGGTGCTCGATTCGTCCGCCATGCAATAATCGTTTCGTGTTCCGCGTGATTCCAATCCTTCGCAAGCTGGTTTTGCCCGTGCAGGCGGTGGTGAGCATTGCGTTGCTGGCATGGCTGATTTTCTCCCCGGATTTTCGGGGCAGGCTGATTTCGGTTTTCGTGTCCGCCGCGCCCGGCTGGTTGATCGTCGGATTCTTTCTGGCGGGGGTCGTCCAGTGGCTCTGTCTCTTGCGGTGGCGGATATTTTTGAAGATGGCAGAGATCAAAATTGGATTCGTGGAGTCCGCCGCGATCTATTTTGCAGGGTTGTTTTGTAATTTGTTTCTGCCCGGTGGAGCCGGTGGGGATGTTATTAAGATCGGTTTGTTGGCGGCCGGAGGGCACGATCCCGCGCGCTCTGCGCTTTCCGTGCTGATGGACCGTCTGTGTGGATCGGTATCAATGATTCTTCTTGGAGCGTTGCTTATGGCCTGGCAATTCGAATGGCTCTCCACCAGCCCGGTCGTGAGCGGGCTCGTCCACATGATTGCCATTTACCTGGGGGTGCTGACGGGGGCGATCATATTATCCGTCATCCTGTCATCGCGCCGGGTGGTTGATCGGCTGCCGACCCGGTGGCCGGGGCGACAGCGACTGCTCGAACTCACCGGGGTCTATTTTCAATGTGCGGTGCAGTGGCGGCGGACACTGTGGGCACTCGGAATATCCCTGGGGATGCTCCTGTTGTTCTTTCTTACCTATTATTTTTCCAGCCGGGCCTACGGGGTGGAGTTGGGTGCCGCCAAATTTCTCGCATTGATGCCCACGGTGGACATCATTTCCGGACTTCCCGTGAGCCTGGGCGGCCTCGGGGTTCGGGAGGGACTCTTTGTTTTTTTGTTGGGAAATCTGGCCGGGATACCGGGGCCTCTTGCCGTGGCGATTTCCCTTTGTGGCTACATGATGTCCGCAGTCTGGAGTCTTCCGGGAGCTTTTGTCTGGCTCGTGAGAAAGGGCAACCATCCATGACGGTCGCCGAACGTTCCGCCGACAGATTCCGGGCCTCACGTTTCCTGCACGGATACGCCAAAGGCAAGGCCACCTGGGATCCTGCGTATGCGGCCGTGGCCACCCTCCTGAAGGCATCTGATCGTCCGCTCCTGGACATCGGCTGCGGGGTTGGATTGCTCGCGGCTTTTCTCCGGGAATCCAGATGCCGCCAATCCATCCTGGGCATTGAGCCCGATGCGGCCAAGGTGCGCCTCGCCAGGGACCAGGTCGCGGGGTTTTATCCGTCCCTGGAATTCCAAGTGGGAGATGCCCGGGAGTTGCCGGGATTCTCGGGGGATGTGGTGATGCTCGACGTCCTGCACTATCTCGATGCCGCCTGCCAGCGTGTCGTGTTGGATGAGATTGCCGCGCGCATTTGCCCGGGCGGCCGTGCGTTGATCCGCACGACCTTCCGGGACGGAACCTGGCGGTATTATGCCACCCTGCTTGAGGAGGTGTTTGTCAGGGTCTCCGGTTGGATCCGGGGAGGGAGATGCCATTTTCCGACACAAGAGGAAGTGCTCGCCGCCTTCCGTGGGCCGGAGTGGAGTTTCTCGGTAACGCCCATGTGGGGGAGAACGCCCTTCAACAGCCACCTGGTCGTGGTGCAGCGCCTGTCGCCAGAAACTCCGCAATGAGATTTTTCGGGTGCCTTATTCCAAAAATGTGTCCTCGTGGCTGTCAGGCGGCGCACAACAACAGAGGAGTTTTGGCTGGATAGGTTCCGAACAATCATTGACATTCCTGGCTATGAAATATTTTGAGGGTTGCACGGCCCTGATCACGGGGGCTTCCTCGGGGCTTGGTGCGGAGTTTGCCCGCCAACTGGCTCCGTATGCCAGGGGACTCATTTTGGTGGCCCGGCGGAATGAGCGTCTCGAGGAACTCGCCAGCGAATTGCGCGGTATCCACCCGGGACTGACGGTCAGGACGTATTGCGCGGACCTCGCCAGGGAGGATCTGCGCACCCAACTCGTTGCGTGGTTGCAAAAGGAAGACATCGCGGTGGATTTTCTCATCAATAATGCGGGGATTGGGGATCACGGGAAATTTCAGGACGGCGATTGGAATCGCGTCCGGGCCATGTTGGATGTGAACATTGCGGCGTTGACGCACCTGACGCATCTTTTGGTGCCCGGCCTGTTGCGCGGGGGGCGGGCGGCGATCCTCAACGTGAGCAGCGTGGCGGGCTTCTTTCCTCTTCCCCACATGGCGGTTTACTCGGCAACAAAGGCCTATGTCACAAGTTTTTCCGAGGCTCTGGCTCTCGAGCTTCGCCCCCGGGGCATCACGGTGACCGCTCTCTGCCCCGGACCTGTTCCCACGGAGTTTTTCGATATTGCCACACGCGAGGGCGAGAGGGATGCCGTTGCGCACTTCAAAACGTTCCCCGCCATGGTCGTGACGCCCCAGGAGGCGGTTGCTGCGGGATTGAGGGCGGTCGCCGCCCGGCGGGCCCGTGTCGTTCCCGGGCCGCTTCTCGCCGCAGCAGTGGGTGTGGCTTTGGTGATTCCCTTTTTTGTCCTCCGGCGCATTCTTGCCTGGAAGGCGGATTCCATCTGATACTTAAAACTTCTGATCATGATTTCTGCTGAACCGATTTCTTTTTCCCAGGCTTTTGAACTCATCAATCCCCATCTCTACACGGTGGAGGAACGAATCCGCGCGCAAGCGAAGTCCTTTGATCCCGCAGTCGAGGGCTATGTCTCGTATGTCTGCGGTGCGGGCGGCAAGCGCCTGCGCCCGGCACTCGCTCTGCTCTCAGCGGGTGCCACCGGGAAAATCACTGCCAGCCATGTTGATCTGGCGGTGATCCTGGAGCTGATCCACATCGCGACACTGGTCCACGATGACATCATGGATGGAGCGGAACTCCGTCGCGATCAGCCGTCCGCCAACGCGAAATGGGGGAATGCCATCACGGTGCTCCTTGGGGACTGTCTTTTTGCCCATGCGTTGCGGCTTTCCACAAATTTCAGCAACAGCGATATTTGCCGACGGATTGCCGACGCGGCTGCCGAGGTGTGTTCCGGGGAAATCATCCAAACCCAACGGCGGTTCGATCTGAAGCTCTCGACGTCCGATTATTATCGCATCATTGAGATGAAGACAGCCGCCCTCTTCTCCGCCGCCTGCGAGTTGGGTGCCTTTATCAGCGAGGCAAGCCCCCCGGTGATCAGCGCGTTGAAGACTTTTGGAACCAAAGTCGGCGTGGCCTACCAGATCTATGACGACATCCTCGATCTGGCAGGCAATGAGGAGGAGACGGGAAAAACGCTCGGCACGGATTTGCGCAAAGGCAAGTTTACGCTTCCGGTGTTGCTGATGCTCCAGTCCGGCCGGGATGTCTCGACGATCCGCGAACTTCTCCTGAAGGAAGACAAGGTGGATGGCGAGCTTCTTGTCGCCATGCTGGGCAGCGCGGGTGCCCTCCAGTCCGCCAAAGCCGTCGCCCACCGACTCATCCAGGAGGCGCTGACACAACTCGAAGATATCCAGGACAACAAGTATGCCCGCGGACTCCGGGCGATCCCGGCCCACTTGGGCACTTTGTTGGAAAAACTCTAACCGTGCAGACCACCCGCATTCTGGAAATGCCGGCCGCGGAGCGTCCGAGGGAAAAAGCCGAACGACATGGCTTCGGTGCTTTGACCGATGCCGAACTCCTCGCGATTTTTATCCGGACGGGACTTCCCGGGAAGAATGCGCTCTCGATTGCCGCCGAACTTTTGCAGGCCGGTGGTGGCCTCGTGCCGCTTTCCCGGGCCAACCCCGCCGAAATCCGACAGAAGGTTTCAGGAATTGGAAAAGCCAAATCGCTCGAACTGGCGGCCGCCTTTGAGATTGGAATACGTCTCGCCCGAAATCGGGAGGAACGTCCGATTCTGGATACGGCCCGGAAGATCTACGATGTTTTTGGTCCGGAGTTTCAAGCATTGAATCGGGAATCCCTGCGGGTGATCCTGCTGGATACGAAATTGCGGTTGATTTTGATCGAAGAGGTGGCGCTCGGTTCGATCAACGAGTGCATCGCCCACCCGCGGGAAATTTTCAAACCGTGCGTCATCCATAGTGCCTACGCAATGGTGTTGGTCCACAATCATCCGAGCGGTGACCCGCAGCCCAGCGCGGCCGACCGCCGACTCACATCGGTTCTGCGGGAGGCGGCGACCATGATGCAGATCCAACTTCTGGACCATCTGATCATGGGGGCCCCCGATGACGGACACCAACCGTATTTCAGTTTCCGAGAGGCCGGACTTCTATGAGCATTCATTCCACCGCCATTGTCTCCCCTTCCGCCCGCATTGCCCCGGATGTCGAGATCGGACCCTGCGCCGTCATCGGTGGAGAGGTGACCCTCGGTGCCGGATGCGTGATCCAGGCGCATGCCGTCCTTGAAGGCAAAGTCACCATGGGCACCGGGAATGTGGTGGGCTACGGGGCCGTGATCGGCGCCGCTCCGCAGGATTTTGCCCACAAATCGGAAATCTCCAGCGAAGTCAAAATTGGGGATAACAACCAGATTCGCGAATACGTGACCATTCACAGGGGCACAAAGGAGGGGACGGCGACGACGATCGGGAACGGATGTTTCCTCATGGTTGGCACCCACCTCGCTCACAATGTCTCGCTCGCGGACCATGTCATCATCACGAATAATTGCCTGCTCGCGGGCTATGTCGAAGTCGGTGAGGCGGCGGTCCTCGGCGGCGGCAGCGTTTTCCACCAGTTTGTGCGGATCGGGCGCCGGGCCATGATCGCGGGAAGTTCAAGCTTCAACAAGGACATCCCTCCGTTCGTGACGGCCAATTTTCGCAACCTGCTTGTGGGAATCAACGTGGTCGGCCTGCGAAGGGGCGGACTGAATGCCCAGACCCGGATGGAAATCAAGCGGGCCTTCAAGCTCGTTTACCGCAGCGGGTTCCGGGTGCGCGAAGCCCTCGCAGAAGCCGGGAAAAGCCAGTGGGGATCAGAGGCGCGCGAGTTTTTTGATTTCATCAAGAATTCCAAGCGCGGCACCTGCACTTCAAACCGCCTCGCGGAGGCGGATGTGACCGGCGGGGAAGACTGAGGCACCAGGCATACGCCGTGTGGTAAGGCGTCTGATCGCGACCAACGCCAAAGGCTGTAGCGAAGGCGAAGAACGAGCCCTCCGACGGCACCCACTAACGCTGTGCCCAACCCCTACGCGCCGTCCCCCCCAACGCCAGCCCTGCATTCCGGTCCACACCCCTCAGACAGCCGCCAACGCAATACGCGCGAGGAAACCGGAGCGGGATTCGCCCGTGCGACCGGCGGCAGCGTCGATGCGGCGCAGGACGCGCTCAGGAAGGGTGATATTGAGCCGCTTCACCTTCCCGGAAAGCGCGGCCATGTCCACGCAGACGACCGCCCATGTGCGTCCGGCGTAGGAAGGGCCTGTCCGGAAAGGGGGTGATTTTTCTGGAGGGTCAAATAGCCCGGCATTTC
>JACSRU010000109.1 GCA_014879575.1 Chthoniobacterales bacterium
GCAGCCTGGGCTTGAGAATCGCCGGCCTTTGGCCTTGGAACCTGCACAGATCGGAGATGCGCCCCGCGCTGATTTTCCTGCCATCCCTGCGTTGACAGCGTGGCCCGGACTGCTATTTGTGGCAGTCCGTTTTTTTCCTTTTATGTCCAAAACAACCAAGTCCGTTAAGTCCAATGCAGCGCCCCGCAAGGGCAAATACGTCTATACCTGGGGAGCCGGAAAGGCCGATGGGGATGGCAAGATGAAACCTCTCCTCGGTGGCAAGGGCGCCAACCTCGCCGAGATGACCCGCATCGGTCTTCCTGTGCCTCCGGGATTCACGATCACCACAGAGGTCTGCACCTACTATTACGCGAACAAGCGCTCGTATCCCTCCACGCTCCAGGCCCAGATGGAAGCCGGTGTGGCGAACATGGAGAAGATCATGGGCTGCAAATTTGGCGACGCCAAAGGCATGCCGCTTCTCGTGGCCGTGCGTTCCGGTGCCCGCGATTCCATGCCCGGAATGATGGATACCATCCTGAATCTCGGACTCAACGACCAGACCGTCGAATCCCTCGCCAAGGCCACAAAGAATCCGCGTTTCGCCTGGGACTGCTACCGGCGATTCGTCCAGATGTATGGCGATGTCGTCCTCGGTGTGCAGAAGCGTCCGAATGAGGACCACGAACCGTTTGAGACCGTCATCGAAGGTTTCAAACACGAGAAATACGGGCAGGACATCGTGGACTCGGACCTCACGGCCGAAGACCAGCAGGAACTGGTCAAACGCTTCAAGGCACTCGTCAAGGAGCGCACGGGGAAGACTTTCCCGGCCAATCCCTGGGACCAGCTCCGTGGAGCCGCAGGAGCCGTGTTCGGTTCCTGGATGAACGACCGCGCGATCGTCTATCGCCGCAAATACAACATTCCCGCCGAGTGGGGCACGGCGGTGAACGTGCAGGCCATGGTTTATGGCAACACCGGCAACAAATCCGGGTCCGGAGTCGCCTTTACCCGCAACCCCGCCAATGGAACCAATGAATTTTACGGAGAATACCTCGTCAACGCCCAGGGCGAAGACGTCGTTGCCGGCGTGCGCACGCCCGAGCCGGTCGCCAAAATGTCCAAGGCGCTCCCGCAGGCTTACAAGGAACTGCTCAAGGTCCGTCAAATTCTTGAAAAGCACTTCAAGGACGTGCAGGACGTCGAGTTTACGGTCCAGGAAGGCCAGTTGTTCATGCTCCAGACCCGGAACGGCAAACGCACCGCCGCCGCCGCCCTCAAGTTCTCGATGGACATGGTGAAGGAGAAACTCATCGACTGGAAGACGGCCGTGCTGCGCAATCCGGCCGACCAACTCGACCAGCTCCTGGCGCCGATCTTCGATACCGCCGAGGTGAAGAAGGCCAAGGCCATTGCCACGGGTCTTCCGGCCGGACCCGGTGCCGCATCCGGCAAGGTTTACCTGAATGCCGACCGTGCCGCCGCTGCCGCCGAGAAGGGGGAAAAAGTCCTTCTTGTCCGCAACGAGACCTCTCCCGAGGATCTGCGTGGCATGATCGCCGCCGAAGGCATTCTCACCGCCAAGGGTGGGGTTTCCTCGCACGCCGCCCTCGTCGCCCGCCAGATGGGCAAGGTTTGCGTCTGTGGTGCCTCGGGTGTGGAGATTGATTACGAGAATCTGACCGTGACCGCCTCCGGGCAGACCTTCAAGGAGGGCGATTACCTTTCCATTGACGGCACCAGCGGCGTTGTCTATGGCGGCCAGATCAAGACGGCGCCTTCGGAAATCATCACCGGCATCGTCAGCAACGACAAGGCCGCGCGCAAGACCGAGAAGTTCAAGAACTTCATCCAGCTCATGGAATGGTGCTCGAAGGTCACGAAGCTTGGTGTGCGCACGAACGCCGACAATCCGGAGCAAACCCGTATCGCCCTTGCGTTCGGAGCCACCGGCATCGGACTCACCCGCACCGAGCACATGTTCTTCGAGGGCGACCGCATTGACGCCATGCGCGAGATGATTCTCGCCACCAGTCTCGAGGACCGCGAAAAGGCGCTGGCCAAACTTCTGCCCTACCAGAGGGAAGACTTCATCGGCATCTTCACCGCCCTCAAGGGGCATCCGGCCACCATCCGCCTGCTCGATCCGCCGCTTCACGAGTTCCTGCCGCACGACCACTCGTCGCAGAACCAGCTCTCGCAGAAGACCGGCATCCCGCCCGAGTTCATCTCGCAGAGGGTGCGCGACCTGCACGAGTTCAACCCGATGCTGGGCCACCGTGGCTGCCGTCTGGGCATTGCCTATCCGGAAATCACCGAGATGCAGGCCCGCGCCATCTTCGAGGCGGCCGCTGCGGTCGCGAAGAAGAAGATCCCGGTCAAACCCGAGGTGATGATCCCGCTTGTCGGATTCAAGAAGGAATTCGATCTCCAGGCGGAAATCGTCCACCGGGTGGCCGCTGAAGTGATGGCCGAGAAGAAGGTCAAGTTCGGTTACCAGGTCGGCACGATGATCGAAGTCCCGCGCGGCGCCCTCACCGCCGACGAGATCGCGCAGGGAGCCGAGTTCTTCAGCTTCGGCACAAACGACCTGACCCAGACCGCGCTCGGCATCAGCCGTGACGACATGGGTTCGTTCCTTTCGCCCTACACGGAGAACGAGGTCTTCAAGAAGAATCCGTTTGCCAGCCTCGACACCACCGGCGTCGGGCAGCTGATGGAAATTGCCGTCGCCAAAGGCCGCGCCTCCCGCCCGAGCATCAAACTCGGCATCTGCGGGGAGCACGGCGGAGATCCGGATTCGGTGAAGTTCTGCCACAAACTCGGCCTGAACTACGTATCCTGCTCGCCTTACCGCGTGCCGGTCGCCCGACTCGCCGCAGCCCAGGCGGCCATCGAACAGGCGAAGTAAAAAATTCCCTCCCGCAAAAAGAAAGAAGCCGCCCGGCCAGAAACCGGGCGGCTTTTTTTGTGTCTCTTGAAGGCCGGCAGTTCTTAATACCGGTAGTGTTCGGGCTTGTAAGGGCCTTCGACCGGGACGCCGAGATATTCGGCCTGGGATTTCGTGAGTTTGGTGAGGACCACGCCAATTTTTTCGAGGTGGAGCCGGGCGACTTCCTCATCGAGTTTCTTCGACAGGCGGTAAACGGTCTTCTTGTATTTGTCCTTGTTCTGCCAGAGGTCGATTTGGGCGAGCGTCTGGTTTGTGAACGAGTTCGACATGACGAAGCTTGGGTGTCCGGTGGCGCAGCCCAGGTTGACGAGGCGGCCCTCCGCGAGCATGTAAATGCTCTTCCTGCCGCCCGGCAGGTAGTAGCGGTCGTATTGCGGTTTGATCGTTTCAAGGCGCACGCCCTTGAGCTTTTTGAGCCGCTCGACCTGGATCTCGTTGTCGAAGTGTCCGATGTTGCAGACAATCGCCTGATCCTTCATCGCGAGCATGTGTTCGAGCGTGATGATGTCCTTGTTGCCGGTGGTGGTGACGTAGATGTCGCCAATTCCCAGGGTGCTCTCGATGGTGTTGACCTCGAAGCCTTCCATCGCCGCCTGCAGGGCATTGATCGGATCAATCTCGGTGACAATGACGCGGGCGCCATAAGCGCGCAGGGAGTGGGCGCTCCCCTTGCCGACATCGCCGTATCCGCAGACGACCGCCACTTTTCCAGCGATCATCACATCCGTCGCGCGCTTCAAGCCGTCGGCCAGTGATTCCCGGCATCCGTAAAGGTTGTCGAACTTCGATTTTGTGACCGAATCATTCACATTGATGGCCGGGACCAAAAGTTTGCCCTGTTCGGCAATCTGGTAGAGGCGGTGGACGCCGGTGGTTGTCTCCTCGGAGACACCCTTCCAGGCCTTGGCCACCTTGGTCCAGAAGCCAGGGCGTTCTTTGGCAACGCGGCGGAGGAGGGACTTGATGACCGACACCTCGTGATTGTCGCTGGGTTGGTAGGCCCACTTGTCGCCCTTCTCGAGTTCATACCCCTTGTGAATGAGAAGCGTGACGTCCCCGCCGTCGTCCACGACGAGCTGGGGGCCCAGATTGCCGGGAAAGGTCACGGCTTTGAGCGTCAGCTCCCAGTATTCCTCCAGGCTTTCCCCCTTCCAGGCAAAGACAGGAGTTCCGGTCGCGGCAATGGCGGCAGCGGCATGATCCTGCGTGGAAAAAATGTTGCAGCTCGCCCAGCGGACGGTCGCCCCCAGGGAGACCAGCGTCTCGATGAGCACGGCCGTCTGGATCGTCATGTGCAGCGAGCCGGTGATCCGGACCCCCTTGAGAGGTTGCTGTTTCGCGTATTTTTTCCTGAGGGAGACGAGGCCCGGCATCTCGTGCTCGGCGATGCGGATTTCCTTGCGTCCCCAATCGGCGAGCGAGATATCGGCGACGACATAGTCTTTTCCGGACGGTGTCGCAGCGGAATATTTTGCGAGATTGGCGGTGGCGGCAGCGACCTCGGCGAGGACCGCGGACGCTTTGGTGGAGCGGGTTTTTTTCATAAAAGTTTTCAGTGTTCAGGTTTTCAGTGTTCGGTTTTCAGTGTTCAGGTTTTGTAATGGAAGCTCTGCGGACTATTGTGCGCCAAGTTTGCGGTCTTCGATGGATTGCCAGAGACCACGGAGCATGGCGGAGATTTCTTTGGATTCGATGAGGAGCAGGTTGAATGTTTCCGGGTTGAGTTGATCAAGTTTTCTTGCAATGTAGAGTTGGGTTCGGAGTTCTCCGTTCGAACCGAGGGCAATATTCAGAAATCGCTGGAATTCCTGGGCGGAGTTTCTTTCGCTGCCCTCGGCAATGTTTGATGCTACCGAGAGCCCTGCCCGCTCGATCTGGTCCTTCAGCGAAAATTTTCGGCAGGCATCAAATTCATTATAAATCGAGACACTCTGCCGACAGGCTCGCTGCCACACATCCAATTCTTCGAACGAACGGTAAGCCATGTCTTTCCTGAAAACTGAACCACGGAAAACTGAATCACTTATTTGATGGCTTTCTTTAAGGCCGAGGCTTTGTCGGTGCGTTCCCAGGTGATCTGGGGATCGTCCTTGCCGAAGTGTCCGTAGTTTGTGGTCCGGGAATAGATCGGGCGGAGGAGGTTGAGTTGTTTGACGATGTCGGCCGGCTTAAAGCTGAAGACCGTCGAGACCGCCCGCTCGATTTTCTGCTCCTCCACCTTGTTTGTGCCGAAGGTGTCAATATGGATGCTGACGGGATTCGGGTGTCCGATCGCATAGGCGAACTGGACTTCGCAGCGATCCGCGAGGCCGGCGGCCACCACATTCTTCGCCACGTAGCGGCCCATGTAGGCGGCACTGCGGTCAACTTTTGAAGGATCTTTTCCGGAGAAGGCGCCGCCACCGTGACGTCCCATGCCTCCGTAGGTGTCCACGATGATCTTGCGCCCGGTGAGACCGGAATCCCCCTGGGGGCCACCCACCACGAAACGTCCGGTCGGATTGATCAAAAATTCCGTTGTGGCATCGAGGAAATCCTTCGGGATGACTTTGCG
Source organism: Chthoniobacterales bacterium (assembly GCA_014879575.1). GTDB lineage: Bacteria > Verrucomicrobiota > Verrucomicrobiia > Chthoniobacterales > Terrimicrobiaceae > QYQL01. The sequence continues at coordinate 5,493 of JACSRU010000109.1, forward strand.
GATGACATTGGAAATGAGGAAGCGGCGGATTTCCTCGTTCTTCACATCGTCGGTGTGCTGGGTCGAGATGACGACATTGGTCACGCGGACCGGACGGCCATCCTGATAAAGGACCGAGACCTGGCTCTTCGCGTCGGGGCGGAGCCACTTGACTTTCCCGGTTTTGCGAATGCGGGTGAGTTCGCGCCCCAGGCGGTGGGCGAACATGATCGGAGCCGGCATGAGCTCCGGGGTTTCATTGCAGGCATAGCCAAACATGAGCCCCTGGTCACCGGCACCCTGTTCGGTCGTGCCTTTTCCCTCGGCGGCCTTGGCGTCCACGCCCTGGGCGATGTCCGGACTCTGGCTGGTGAGGAGGTTGTTGATGAAGACGCGATCCGCATGGAAGACATCATCGTCGTTGACGTATCCGATTTCGCGAATGGCGGCGCGGATGATCTGGCCGATGTTCAGAGCGGAGTCGAGCGAGGCCCCCTTCAGGCGGGGCACGGTGATTTCGCCGCCCACAACGACGACGTTGCTTTTGACGAATGTTTCGCAGGCGACGCGGCTGCTGCGATCCAGGGAGAGACAGGCGTCAAGGATCGCATCGGAAATGGTGTCGCAAACTTTGTCGGGATGGCCTTCGCCAACGGATTCGGAGGAAAAAATATAACGGCGTGACATGGTGTGATGGTGTTGAGGTTGATCTTTACGTATCGAGATATTGCAATATATTCATAGATGACATGCCGTCAATGGTAAATTCTCTGCGGGTGCTTTCGGATCCGACGCGGCTCCGACTTCTCCTTTTGTTGGTTCAGGAAGAGCTGACGGTGGCGGAGCTGCAGGAAATCCTCGGGATGGCGCAATCGCGGATCTCCGCGAGCCTGGCCCAGTTGAAGCGGGAGGGGATGGCGACCGACCGGCGGGTGGGGAAAAACATTTTTTATTCAGCGAAGGAAGAGGGCGGGATGGTGGAGGCGATCCTGAAGAATGCGCGTGGCGAGTTGCGGGAAGTCGCAAGGGATCAGGGCGCGCTGGCGCTCACAATGAGGAAGCGCAAGGACCGTGCCGCCGAGTATTTCAACAGGCTGGCCGGACGATTTGGCAGGGTGTATGTGCCCGGACGTTCCTGGCAGGCGCTCAGCCACGCCCTGCTGGGGCTTCTGCCGCCGATGGTCATCGCGGACATGGGAGCCGGGGAGGGGACGCTGGCCCAGTTACTGGCACGAACCGCAAAAAAAGTGATCGCGGTGGAGAATTCCGAGAAGATGGTGGAATTCGGATCCGCTCTCGCCCGGGAGCATGGCTTTCGCAATTTGGAATATCGGCTTGGGGATGTCGAAGATCCGCCCCTGGATGCCGGGTCCGTGGATCTCGTGCTTTTCAGTCAGGTCCTGCATCATGTCTCCCATCCGCAGCGCGCCCTTTCAGCGGCCCATCGCGCGCTCAAGCCCGGGGGACGGATCGTGATTCTCGATTTGGCGTCCCACAACTTCGAGCAGGCGAGGGATCTCTACGCGCACGTCTGGCTTGGCTTCGTCGAGATCGAACTTCACCAGATGCTCCGGAAGGCCGGCTTCTCGAAAATCGCATGTTCCATTGTTGCCCGGGATGTCGAGCCGCCGCATTTTCAGACCCTGCTGGCCACCGCGAAAAAATAGCGGATTTTCCAACGGCCCCCGCCGGGTGGCTTATCTTGGGACAATCCCGACAAAGTTTCTCACTTGTCCGAATTCCGGAAGCGAGATTTCCGTCGGATCGGAGGCGGCCCAGAGCCCGCTCGAGGACCCGCCATCCAGATTCAGGGCCGTGACGGGCTTCCAGTTTCCAAGGACTCCGGGGGTCAGCAAAATCTCCGCCGCCTCCGCCAAGGTGACGGAGGTGAGATAAATCAACGCCCATTGTCCGCGTCCGTCGGTCGCCGCAATCGTCCGGCGTGCGGAGCGGACGGCATTCAATCCCGCCGTTGGGTGTCCGGCTTCCACGAGCATCGGCCCGCATTGGACCGCCTGCTTGACATCCGGGGAATTTTTGAAGGCGGCGGAGCGGACGATTTCCCATTGTTTCCCGCGCAGGGCGAGGATCCCGGCCAGTAACCCGGCCCGTTCGAAGGGATGAATCTCGACGCCATTTTCAATCACGAGGCCGACCGGGCGAAAGTCTTCATGAAAATAGCCTCCGTTCACCCCGGCGACGCAGCCGGCGGCTTGCAGGGAGGCTGCCAGCTTGGTGCGGCCCGGCGAATCGCTGTCCACCACGCGCAGGGAATAGGCTTTTGACTGGAAAACAATGGCGGTGAGTTTTGCGGTGGTTTGAGGGGTTGCCAATTCGGCCCTGCGGACGATGCCCCCGCCCGGAAGCGTGCCCAGATCGGCGGTCTCAGTGACATTCCAGACGGCATTCCCCGCAGCGGCGACAGAGGCGAGCGATGCGGCCTGGAGGAGGAGGACGAGGGACGCGAGGCATTTCATTCCGGCAGTCTTTCCATTGCGGGCATTCTGACAAGCGTTGAAAACGCGGTGCCTGGAGTTTGGATGTTTTGACTGCGCCAAGGGCGCATCATCCCACAGCCCAGGCCATCGGCCTGGGTTATGGTTGGGGAGGATTGTGCGGCCTGATGGGCCGCGACTCGCTGAAAGTCTGCCTCAATCCCTTTTTCCTCCAAAGGGATCAAGACGAAAGAGAGCGGATTTTCCTCCTCATGGGGCGTCCGGAGTTTTAGTAAAGACGATTTCTCCGAAACGTTCGGGACGGAAAAAGAGGCCGAAGGTCGGACTCCATGCGGAATTCTCCTCTCCGCTGCCATGACGGGACCGGGTGAGGTTCAGCCCCCAAATGTCTCCGGGGAGCGGCGGCGCGTTGAGACCAAGGGATTTGTAGGGGATGGCAACCTGCGTCTTCCAGCCTTCGGGGGTGCGGGCTGCGGTGACGGTCGCACCGGAGTCCCAGCCGAAGTCCGCCTTTCCATCATGCCGGATGTCACAGAGTGTCCCCGCCGGGTTGATGAGAAGCTGGTAACAGACCGGGGAGGAACGCCGCGGTTTCAGGAAAATCTCCACACTGTCGTCATTCCAGACTTCCCCGTCCCTTTGCGTGACATTGGCGAGGAGTTTGTCGGGATTGGAATCGAAGACCTCAAAGGCGACGTGCAGCGCATCGGTTCCATAGCTCACCGTCACATGTGTGGGCTCTATCGGTTTGCCACCGCTCCGGTTTTCCACCATTTCCAGCGTGACCGGTTTGCCGCCTTCGGAGATCGCGACCGATTTGACATTGCCTGCGTAGGCCATTTCATACTCGGAGCGGTTGACAGGAAACGCGCGGCCAAAGTCGGTTTCTTTGACATCCAGCCAGTTGAACGTGTAGTCGCCCGCTCGGCCATGTTTCGCGATGAAAGCTTCGCGGCGGGTGAGAAGTTCGACGATTTCCCCCGCCTTGTTCCGGGACGGCTCTTTCCGGTAGGCAGTGATCGCACGCAGGACATCGCACTGGATTTTTGTCCATTCCCATCCGTTGGCCACATAGCCTATGCGGGTGCGCAGGTGAGGGTCGTCCGTTTTGTCCGCCGTCGCGCGGGCCTGCGCGATCAACTGATCCGCCTCGGCGCGAATCGGGTCGAACGTGGGCAACACCCAGGTGTCCGGATGTGTTTCGTCCTCGGAAAAGGGAAGCTGCGCTGCGGCACGAGCGAAGGAGACACGGATGAGATCGAAATACGCCCGCACCGGCCCGGCGGCGGAGCCGAACCCTGTGGTATAAAAATCGTCAAGAATGGCCTCCACGTTCTGCCCGGGATTCCACAGGAGTTCGGCTGCCAGGAACCATTCATTTCCCGTCGTGCCAAAGGCGCCATCGGAGAGACCGATCCAGAATCCGGTGGAGGAGGGATACTGCGCGGCGGTCTGGATGAGGTCGGCCAGAGCTTCCGGAGAAAATGTCGGCAGGCTCCACCACGGCATCCCGTGGAAGTAGCTGACCATTTCCATCTCCGCGCCGCTCCTGCGCCATGCGTCCATCATTTTGTGCTGGCGGGATCGGCGCTCGGGAAATTGGTAATGCACATCGTATCCGTTGGTGACATCGCTGACGCGGATTCCCGGCAGGAGGCGGGTGTGAACCGTCGGCAATTCCCCCTGATGATAGGCATAATACCCGATGGTTAGTCCGGGAGCGCGATCACCGATTTGCTCGCGCACCGCGTTGGCAAAATGGGCAAACCTTTCGGAAAGGGACGGAAGCCCGGGGTGCCAGTCTTCCACATCCAACGCCCGGCAATTCGCACACTCGCAATGTTTGCCTCCGTCGTTCTCACTGATGCTGAAAACCGTATTGGCCGGATTTTTTTTGAATTCTTCCACGGCGATGTCGGCCATTTTCCGAATCACTTCCGGGTTGGAGACACAGAGCTGGCCACCATGCGATCCGTTATGCAAACGGGTGATGCGGTTGCCATTGACCAGCGCAAACCATTCCGGGTGCTCCTTGCCATAGACTTCCGGGCTGATGGTCTGGAACCAATTGTGCCAGTAGCATGAGGGATGCGACCATCCGAGCCGGTTGAAGCGAAAGAATCGGGCGCGGTCTTTGGCGGATTGACACTCGAAGCCGGCCAGAATCTTCCGGGAGGCAAACCCTGGACTTTCGGAAATGTCGAGATCCGCAGGAATCACCAGGCGGTCCCGTTTCTGCAAAATTTCCCCCTCCGGTCCGGGCAGGAGCCAGCGGGCATGGAAAAACTTCCGGGCGAACCCGACCACGCCGGAAAGCGTGCCCGTCTGGCACGCGCGGAGCCAGTGCATGTCCCACGGGTCGCCTTTTGTGTCGTGACCGACAATGAAAAGCGTGTTGCCACGGACGGCAATGCGGAATCCCTCGTTCGGAAGTTCTGCCGCATGGATTCCTGCCGCCTCCGCCAGCGGATGCGGTCCGACGATGACATTGACCCCGTCCGCGGACGGCTCCGCCGCGATGGGCCAGCGTTGTCCGGTGGCTGCCTCCACGAGCCGTTGCAGTTCCTCTGCGGCCGCCTTGGGCGTGGCCAGGCTGTTCGGCGCGACGACGATGGTCGTATGCGGGCTCTGCCCCTTTTCCACCAAAACCAGTCCGTTTTCCTCCGGGGAAGACGTCGCGGGCTGAACTCCGCCTGGCGGTTTGCAGCCGGAAAAGGAAAGCGCGAGAGCGGCAGCAACGAGGAGTCCGCGCATGCCGCTCACTCTTTTGCCTCGCTCAAGACCTTCACGTCATTGGCGGAGAGTTCGACGTTATAGATGCGGGCCTCATCCAGCCATCCATCCAGGTAGCCACCGCCCCCCTGTCCGAAAAAGACCGCCGTGGCAGGCTCCATCCCGGAGGAATGGATTTGATCGTCAGAAGCGCGGAGTTCCCCGTCGATGTAGATCGCCGCACGTCCGTCTTGCGGGTTGGAAAGATCCCACGTCAGGGCGATGTGGTGCCAGTCCTTGGTCAGTTCGTGGAGAGGGACGGAGAGGGACGTGCTCTTGAGTGCCTTGTCCGTGATGCGGAGATTCAGACCATACTGCCAGTCATTTGCCTCGGGGCGGGTGAGCCAGGCATTGAGGACGATCACGCTTTTCATTTCCTTCCAGTCGGGCAGCTCTTCCCGGGAGGATTGGAAAAGCGTTTTTGCCCCGGTCATCGTTTCGCCCGCCCATTCCGGCTTGATCCAGAAGGAAATCGTGCCCTTGTTCTGGTCGAAGGCATTTTCCTCCGGCATCCAAACCAGGCCGCTCACCCCCCGCACCTCGGAGTCGAGGAAGCTGGTCGGCACGGTGCCGCCTTCCTCGAATTGAGGCTTTTCCACATCCACCGTGCCTTCCACGCCACGCACCGTCACGGTGGTGGAGCCGGAACCCGCGCCATTTCGCGCGGCGATCCAGATGCGCTGCCACTCCCGTCCCACCGTGAATTCCTTCACACTCTCCGTTTCCGCACCGTCCCAGGAAAGGGCGATCCGCGCGGTGTCGCCTTTTGCGGCGCGGGCCGAGAGCGAGAAACAATAAATCCCCTCAGCCTTCACCCCCGCAATCTTGGTTTCCAAGCTCGGGATCACCTGCCTGGCCGCAGCACCTTCCGGAAGTGTGAGATGTCCCTGCTGGATGGTTCCCCCATCCAACAGTATCCACGCGTCTGTCGCGGGACTCTGCAACGAAACCTCCCTCAACAGGTTCTCCGTTCGCCGCTCCAGAAGAACGGCGCCACCGACGCGCCCATCCCCCACCGCTGTCGGGGTCAGCAATTTGACATTTCCCTGCTCCGGAGTGGCGGCGTCGAGCGATTCACGGAAGATCGGCTCGGCGGCATGAACGGACGTTCCGCCCAGAAAAATCAGGGCGACGAGATGGCATGGCTTCATAGGCTTGGAAAACCGAAAGGCGGCATTTCAGCGGATCTAAACAAGAGGAACAGGCTTAATCCGCATCACTGGCGCGCACCCGCCGACGGCGCAAAAGGAGAACGCCTGCCGACAAAACGAGAAGAGTGATGGAGGCGGGCTCGGGGATGACTTCCATGGCGATATTGTCAAATGCCCATTGCCCGAGCGTGGCCGAGGATGTGCTCAGGCTGAAACCGCGCACTCCGCCCGTGGTGGCAAATGCATGGCTGGTTCCCGTGGCCACGTTGTTCACATACGTCTGGGCCATTCCTGTGCTGTAGTTCAGTCGAACCTCGATCGCATAGGATGTTGCAGCCGAAAGCGTCCCGAGACTTTGTCCCGTTCCAGGCGACCCCGGCGCACTGTAAGGGAAGAACGTCAGCGCAAGATCATTGCCCAACATAAAGGATGAAATGGTGCTATAATCGACATTTCGAAAACCGATGAAAAAATTCCCGGTTGGCGTGGGCGTTGTGCGATTATCAACCATCAAGTCGAACCGCATGGAGACGATGCCGGCATAGACGACATTGGCGTCGGCGACTTCAAAGTTGAGATTGGAGCTGCTGCCGGCTGAGGTCCGATCATAGACAAGGACATTGCCCGAACCAAAGGAGGTGTAGGGCGACTCCGTGGCTGTGAACCCACTCTGCACCATCATCGTGGTCCCACTCGGGATGCTGGACCCTGGTGTGGCTGTCGTCAATGGGGGGGTGACGGGGGGGGAGGCGATCACCACGGACGAGCCGGACGTCATGGTGCTGAAGTTCACATCAATAAGCGGTGCCCCCTGGGTGGAGGCGGCGCAGAGAAACGCAGCCGAAGCGACTGCGAACAGGGAGCGGAGTGTTAGGGGATTTTTCATGGGTGGATGGTGTTGTTGAGGTGGGGTTTGCGTGTTCGAGGTTTTTATCAGGGTTTTTTGGGGTGGTTTTTGCGTTATTGCGGTTGTTTGCGGAAATTTCTCATTGTTGATACCGTGCCTCCCAGAGGGATCGGTAGAAGGGAGTCTGGCCATTGGGGTCACTGAGCCCGATAATTGGCTGCGTGAACGACTCGGCGTGTCCGTCGGCATAGAGAAAATTCGGATGTTCCTGGTGCCGCCGGGTGATGTGGTTCCAGTCCGTCATCTTGGCAATGCGATCAGAGTAGATGATTTCACTCCTGAAGCTGTCACTCACGAGCACGTATTTTTGGGGTGAGACAATGGCCGTGACGGGATAGTGCGGGGTTTCGTTCCACTCGCGTTTATCGAGCTCGCGATTGATCGCGTAGGTGGCGTAGGGAGGAACAACCTCCCGCTCCGCTGGACAGAAAAAAGCGGTCCGTTTGACGGAAGGGGGCTTGCCGTAGATTTCGTCGTAGTCGCAGCCAAGGTATTCGTCCACGGCCTGATACCAGCTCTGTCTCGTCACGTCCTTTCCGTTCCAGTATGAGGAGGTGACATTGATGGGAAGGTTGTTGTCGTGGTCGCTGACATACTGCTGGATGGCCACACCAATGGAGCGCAGATTGTTCAGGCAACCCGCTCCGGAAGCCCGTTGACGCAGGTTGCCGAGCAGGGGAAAAAGGAGGGCCGACAGCACGGCAATCATCCCGAGGCCAACCAGAATCTCCAGGAGGGTGAAGGCTGCCTGATTGCCATTTGGAGAGCGCACGACAGCGGCCCCTCCTGCGGACTCGCGCCAAATAAATTCCATGTCAAACCGGCGAGGTGTTCCGTCCTCCGGCAGAGTGCCGTCCGCCATGCCGATGACGTGCTCGATGGCATAGGTGGCAAGCCTTTCGTCAAACCGCCGGACGCTGGCGATCGGGGGATCAAAAAGCGTGGCGATCGGATTGTCGTTGAACCCGATGACGGCGACATCCTCGGGCACGCGCTTGTCCTGCTCGCGCAGCATCTTGATCAAGGCGGCGGCAATTTCGTCCGTCGAGGTGAAGATCGCGTCCGCCGGTTCTTTTTGAAGCCTTTCGATGACAGACTGAAGAGCCTCTCTCGAAATATCCTCGGGAGAATCAATGTTCAAAATCGTGAAGTCCGCATCACTCCCGTATGCGTGGATGGCATGGCGAATCGCGCCGATCTTCCCCTTCTGCGACGAGGCTTTTCCCACAAACGCCAGACGCTTCCGCCCGCTGGCCAGGACGTGGTTGGTGGCGGTTTTCAGTGCCGGGGCACGAGACTGGACGATCTGTGGAAAAGGGAGCGGACTCAACACCTCATCAACGACCAGGAGCAGATTCTTCTGATTGTGCAGCAACTTGTGAAGTTCCCCGTCACCCGCACTCGCCAGGCTCTCGTTGAGGGCAAAAACCAGCCCGTCCACCCGCCACCGTGCCATATTGCTCAGCTGGGCCTTGATCAGCGGGAGCGTGCTGAGGGTGTCGTTGATGATCGCGCTATACCCGAGCTTCCTCGCGCTCTCGCTGAAATGCTGAATCAGAAAATTCGACTGGTGCGGTCCGCTGAACGACCAAAGGACGCCAATCGTGAAGGAACGCTTCCGCCGCAGATTGCTCGCGAACGGATTGGCCTGATAACTCAACTCCCGGGCCACGTTCCTCACCCGCTCCTGCGTTCCGGTGGCAATGCGCTGGCGATCCCCATGCCCATTGAGAACAAAACTCGCCGTCGGAACGCTGACCCCCGCCTGATCGGCAACAGTCTTGAGAGTGGAAATGGCACTGGGACGCTTGTTCACGGGATCAATAAAAATCGGAGGGCCTCAATTTGCAAAAAGGATTTAGCAAAACGGGAAATCTGTCAAGGAATATTTTTGGTGGGGGCTGACCCGGGCGCATCTCCGATAAGTGCAAAAGGAAAACTGGTTCGCAGACGGGACGGGGTCAGTCCCATAACTTATAATTTCGCTTCCTTCCGGCGGGGTGTCTTGAAGCCGCCGCCGCGTGTCATTGCACCAATCCGTTCAGCAACGAAACCATTTACGACGGCCTCAAATTCAAGCTGCCGCAGGCTACAAATGGGAGAGCCTCTGTTGAGTCAGACGGGATTTTATGGCCGATAAACGGAATGGTTTCCGATATTGAAGGTTGTCACGGTGCCGCCCTCAATGAAGAAAACCGCCCGCAAATCGCCCTCGATAACCACGGAATGAACCGTCTTTCCCATGATGGCGGAAAGCCGGTGGATTTTGTGAGTTCGCAAGCGTGAATGGAATGGGTTTTCACGGAAAATTTCCCATGCTGCTCGGACAGATTCCTTTTGTCCGCTCGGGAGGGCATAAAAAGCCTTCCAGAAGGTTTCCGTTGCCGCGTAGCTGTATTTCACGCCCTCCGGGGCGGGGCTTCGCTCAGGGCTGTTTCCATGTCCACAATCCGCCCGTCTTCCGCGTCCTCAATGCCGCGCCAGACATCCTCCGGGATGTCGGGATTTTCCAGACGCCGGATAAGCCGCGCCAGCGTTCGCCCGCCTTCCGGGTAGATGGCTCGCAGGGCCGCGCCGATCACTTTTCCGCGCTCAGGTGAAGGGACTTCCAGAAGCTCTTTCTCAAGGGTTGTCGCCGTCATGCCCTCCAGTGTCGCAGAAGCTCGCCAAAGTCACAAGTCCGGAATCCCGCCCCTCCTTCTCCTCCGCTTCGTGAATTGGCCGTGAAGGCGCGCGCAATCTGGGGGGAGCGAGGGCTTGCCACCCGCCGTCCCTTTATGGGATGCTCCGGATATGAAGTTTGTCATTTCGTATTTTCGAAGATTGTTTCGACGACCGGAGCCCAGGCCCGTGCAGAGGATTCTTTCGCGGTGGACACCGCTTTGAAATCCCATGCCGCCACGTCCGGGCCGGAGTTTTCCCGCAACGGTTTTTCCATGAGCCCCTCCCGAAGGCACTTGCTCTTTTTGGTGCTGCTTCTCAGTGGGATGGTTTCCGGGTGCAAGGATGAAGGGATCAAAGTTTACCGTGTGGCCCGGGCGGATGAGAAGTCCGCGCCCGGGAAGGAGATGCCGGATCATTCAAATTTTGGGGGCATGCCCCAGATGGGGGCTCCCCTGTCGGCGGGTGCGCCAAGTGGGTCCCAGACACCACGGGTCACGGGAACCTCTCCGGCCGATTGGGAGGAGCAATCGCTGACATCCATGCGGCAGGCGAGCTACCTCGTGAAAGGTTCCAATGGGGAGATGGCGGATATTTCGCTTGTTTCCCTGGCCGGAGCCGCAGGGGGAGCCCTGGATAACGTCAATCGGTGGCTGGGACAAATCGGTCGCCCAGCCATTACCGAAGAGCAACTGCGACAAATGGCCCAGCCGCTTGATTGTCCGCTCGGAAAGGGGATTTTTGTGAATCTCGAGGGATTGCCGCAGGGGGGCGATGCGGCAAAGGATGGCCGGATTCTCGCAGGCATTATCACGAAGGAAGGCGAGACGTTCTTCTTCAAGATGCGTGGGAACGATGCGCTTGTGACGGCACAAAAAGCCGCGTTTCTGCAGTGGATCAGCACCGTCAAACCGGCTGCCCCGCCGTCTCCCCAGCCGTGATCGTGGTGTTGCGCCGGGTGCTGGAGGTTCTCTCCTCGCTGAAACTCACCATTCTCTGCCTGGCCCTGGCGATGGTGCTCGTCTTTGTGGGAACCCTCGCCCAGGTAAGCTCCGGGATTTACGATGTGCAGCACCGGTATTTTCAAAGTTTCATCGTATGGTGGCACCCCACGCCGGGCGGTCCGGGAATTCCCGTATTCCCCGGCGGTCACCTTCTGGGTGCGGTGTTGCTCCTCAATCTGATCGCGGCTCACGCCCGAAGGTTCCGGTGGTCCTGGAGCAAGCTGGGGATCCATCTCACGCACGCGGGTTTGGTGGTTCTCCTGCTGGGCGCGCTCTTTACCGATCTCTTCTCGGTGGAAAGTTTTCTGCGGTTGGCACCCGGCGAAACCAAAAACTATTCCGAGGATTCCCGCCACATGGAACTTGTCGTGAGCACCGAATTCGACAACGAGCTTGACCAGGTGACGGCCATTCCGGAAGCCAGGCTCCGCAAGGAAGGCGTGATCGCACACGAGAGCCTGCCCTTCCGGATCCGTATCCGGAGATTTTATCAAAACTCGCGTTTTCAACCGATCGGGAAGGCGCCGCCGAATTCCGTGCCCGCCGCCACGCAGGGACCGGGAGCCGGGACGGTGGTTTACGAGGTTCCGCGGGCGACCGCCATGAACGAGCGCGATTTGCAGAGCGCCGTGATCGAAATCCTCCCGCCGGGGGACGACGGAAAATCCCTTGGCACCTGGCTTGTTTCCGACCAACTCGGCGCCCCCCAATCCATTTCCCACGCCGGGAAAACCTGGCGGTTCGCGATGCGGCCCGCCCGATACTACAAGCCCTTCAGCCTGACCCTGCGGAAATTCCAGCACGACCGCTACCCGGGCACGGGCATCCCCAAAAATTTTGCCAGCCATGCGGTTCTGGTGGATTCCGAGCGTGGGGAGAACCGGGATGTGCTGATTTATATGAACCATCCGCTTCGGTATCGGGGGGAGACGTTTTACCAGTCCGGATTCGAGAAGAACGAAACGGCCACCATCCTTCAGGTGGTGTATAACCCAAGTTTCCTGGCACCGTATCTGGCCTGCATCCTGGTCGGTGCGGGATTGCTCTACCAGTTCGTGTTTCATTTTGTCGGATTCCTGCGCCGCCGCAAACGCCTCTCTTCCCCATGAGCAAATATTCCCCATGGATCGCCCTGGTTGTCGCGGGACTTTGGATCGCCGCGAATTCCCTGATGCCGGACAACGCCCCGGAGGATTTTCAACTTGCCGCCTTTGGAAAGCTTCCGGTGCTCTCAGACGGACGCAACAAGCCGTTCGACACGATCGCCAGAAATGCCCTGGTCATCATTCATGGCCGGCAGACGTTGCGCCTGGAGAATGGCACGAGGATTGACGCCAAGCGCTGGCTGGCGGACGTCCTCTTCAATGCGCCGGTGGCCGACGAGTATCCCCTGTTTGTGATCCACCATCCCGACGTGCTCGGAATGTTCGGCTGGGAGCAGCACGACCGGAAGTATTTCCGCTATACGGAACTCATTCCCTTCCTGGAAAAGATCGACACCCAGGGCCAGCAGGCGCAGGCCGTCGAATCTGCCCGGCGCACCCCCTTCCAGACCGCCATCCACAACCTCCGCAATTCGTTGATCCTCTATCAACGCTTGAAAAACAGCCTGCGTCCGGAAGTGACGCAGGGCTTCTTTGATGAGATCACCCAATTTTCCCGGGCGATTCCCGCCGGGATGGCGGCCATGGCCCGGAGGGAAAAAGGCGAGTCCTTCAACAGGCGGGAGTTCGAGTTCTTTGTGGGGCTTGCGGCGCGCTTCCAAACGATGGGTGAGATGGCAAACATCCTGCCGGTGCCGCCCGCTCCGGAGAGCCGCGGTCCTCGCGGGGAATGGATTTCCGTGGGGGCGAGTTTGCTGCAGGCGATCCCGACAGGGAAAATTGATGAGGTGACAAAAATCTACGCCCAGGTCGGCGATGCGTATCACGACGGCAAACCGGAGGTGTTCAATGGAGAGATCCAAAAATTGACCGGATGGATGTCCCGGAACGAACCGGGCGCAACCAACCACGCCGCCTACGAATTTTTATTCAATCACCTCGCGCCGTTCTATCAGGCCATGGGACTCTACGTATTTGCGTTTCTCCTGGTCTGCGGATCCTGGCTGGGGAACGACAGGCGCCTGGGAGTCGCGGCGTTTGCCGTGCTCATTTTGGCGCTGGTTGTGCATACGTTCGGTCTCGGTTTCCGGATGTTCCTCCAGGGCCGCCCGCCGGTAACCAACCTTTATTCTTCGGCCGTCTTTATCGGCTGGGCCACGGTGATCATCGGGTTGATTCTCGAAAAAATCTACAAGGATGGGATCGGATCCGCGTGCGCGGCGGTGATCGGATTTCTCACGCTGATCATTGCCCACCACCTCGCAAGCGGTGGTGATACGCTCGAGATGCTCCAAGCGGTTCTGGACACGAACATCTGGCTCGCCACCCATGTGGTGACGATCACGATTGGCTACTCGGCGATGTATCTCGCCGGCGCGCTGGCGATCATTTACATCGTGAGGGGGGTCTTCACTTCCACCCTCACAAAAGACGCCGTCCAATCTCTCACCCGGATGACCTATGGGGTGATCTGCTTTGCGACTCTTTTCAGCTTTGTCGGCACCGTGCTGGGCGGCATCTGGGCAGATCAGTCCTGGGGGCGCTTCTGGGGATGGGATCCGAAGGAAAATGGCGCCATTTTGATCGTGCTTTGGTGCGCCATCATCCTGCATGCCCGGTGGGGGGGCTTCATTCGGTCACGGGGTTTGATGGTGATGGCCCTGTTCGGCAATGTGATCACCAGTTTTTCCTGGTTTGGGGTCAACATGCTCGGGATCGGCCTGCACTCCTATGGATTCATGAACAAGGCGGTTCCCTGGTTGGCGGGCTTCATGCTCAGCCAGCTCGCGCTCATGACCATTGCCTCCCTGCCGCTCGAACGATGGAAAAGCTTTCGCAACGGGTGATGCACTTCAGTGTTCAGTTTTGACTTCACCCCCCGGCGGAGTCAGATAGAATTTCCGTCCGGAAGGGGATTGCAAATCCTCCCGGGGAAGTTCAGCCTCGGGCATTCGTTGTGACTGATCCCACTGTTTATGGTCTGCCCCATCGCGAGCCGTTTCTGTTCCTTGATGGGGTGATTCACCAAATGCCTGGCCGCGAGGCCGCTGCGGAGAAGACTTTTGCTTCCGGTGACCCGATGTTTTCAGGGCATTTTCCCGGGAATCCGATCGTGCCCGGAGTGATTCTGACCGAAGCTCTGGCACAGGTGGCGGGCATCGCGGGCGCCTCGGACAAAGGCTTCCTGCTCTCCGCGATCCGCTCCATGAAATTTCCCTCACCGGCAAGACCCGGCGAAAAAATCCATTTGCAGGCCCGCAAGTCCGGCGCGCTCGGCGGGTTGCACCAGTTCCTGGTCTCGGCGGATGTCGGCGGGAGGATTGTTGCCGAGGGACAGATCGTGCTCAACGAGCTATGACTTGATCGTTTGTGAGTCGTCGCGGGGAGGTTTTCCGAGCAGGAAGAGTCGCGCGGGGATCACCTGCTTCAACCAGTCGAGATGCGGGGGAAGAATCCGACAGCGGTTTTTCCATTCCGCTTCGACGATCAAAAAGTCGGGTGCGGCCTCCTGGACGATATCGCAAAGAATGAAGCCTGTGTTGGATTTCACCGTGCGCAAGTCCACCTCGGGGGCGATCTTTTCAAGACTCTCCAGCAATTGATCAATGGCCGAAAGGTCCTCCTCGCGACCGAGGGCGGCTCCCTTGGCGTGAGCGAAGGGGCTGTCGGCTGCGAGAATGGCGATTTTCTCCGGTTTGATTGCGGCGAGTGCCGCCTGGGCGAGTTGCCAGCGGGGTTGGTGCGCCTCGACCATCAGACAGGCGGTGGTGTTGCCGGTGGGTTCATCACTCGTCGGGGAAGGAAGAAATAGGAGATCGCAGGGAGCCCGTTGGAGGAGTTCGCGCACCACGTCACTCGTGAAATTCCGAAGATCATTTTCGTGGTTGATCGCTCCCACGATCAGGAGGTCAAAATACTCGCTGGAGGCCGCATCCAACAGCGCCTCCGCCGGGGTAGCCCCCTCGCACCAATAAATGTCGGTTTCGGCACGACCCAACTCCGCAAAGGACTCACGAAATTTTTTGACCTTTTCGTCCGAGCGTTCTCCGGCATGGAGGACGCTGAGCCGGGCGCCGAACTTCCGGGCGATGCGATCAGCCTCCGCGATCACCGCCTGGAAGCGGGGCGAAAAGGTTGCAGCAACGGCGAAGTGTAGTTCGGACATACTCAGGGAAGCACTTTCGCGGGAAGCATTCCCTCCCTCCAGCGGAAAATCAAGTTTTGGAAAGATTTATGAGGGTGTCGAATTCCGGCTTGGTGAGCGGCATCACGCTCAGACGGGACTGCCGGAGCAGGGCGATGCCTGCCAGAGAGGGCTCCAGGCGGATTTGCGCAAGGGACACGGGCTTTTTCAATGCGGAGACCGGCTTCAGGTCCACGCACGACCAATCGCCTTCCTTCGCGGTGGGATCCGGGTAGGCTTCCCGGGTGACCTCCGCCACCCCCACGACGGATTTTTCCGCGACGCTGTGATAAAAGAGGACGCGATCCCCGGTTTTCATTGTCCGAAGGTGGAGGCGTGCCTGGAAATTGCGCACCCCTGTCCAGGCGGTTTTTCCATCGCGGACAAAATCGTCCCAGGAATAGGCGGTGGGTTCTTGTTTAACGAGCCAGTGGTTCATGGATTGAGAGCGGAGTCGTTGAGGATGTGCCGCCGGGGTGGGGCCGAGGGAGCCTTCCCGGGGATTCCGGTCTGTTGTAGGCGTTGTGCGGAGAAAAGACAATCAGCGGTCTTCATGGGGAGGTGGCCCCCGGCCAGGATGCGTGAAATTTTCCGCAGAAATTTCCCGGCGGGTTCTTCCTCCTCCCCGGTCCTGATAGCCACGAAGCAAATTTTCCTGCTTTTCATGGAGGGGACTCGGCGGGCAGTATGAAGCGCTGAGCAATGGAAACAGGCACGGCCCGCAAGGGAATTTTTCTGACATTTGAAGGTTCGGAAGGGTGTGGGAAGTCCACCCAAATCCGGATCCTGGCGGAATCCCTGTGTCGGGACGGTGAGGAACCGCTTTTGCTGCGCGAACCGGGCGGCACATCCTCCGGGGAAGCGATTCGTCATCTTCTTCAGCACGCCCCCGAGGGGGAGGCGCTCACGCCCGAGGCCGAGCTCCTGCTTTTTGCCGCCAGTCGGGCCCAGTTGGTCCGGGAAGTGATCCGGCCAACGCTGGAGGCGGGACGCACCGTGATTTCCGACAGGTTTCTCGATTCGACAACCGTTTATCAGGGAGTGGCGCGGAAGATTCCGCCCGAGGTGGTCGCCAGGATCAACGCCTTTGCCGTTGGAGTCTGTGTGCCGGACATGACATTTCTCCTCGACCTGGATCGCGCCACGGCACTCGCCCGGCTGGGGAGGAGAAACCAAAATCCCGACAGGATCGAGCGGGAATCCGAGGAGTTTTTTGAGGCGGTGCGCCGGGGCTATCTCGAGCTTGCCGCACGGGAAAAGCGTCGCATTCGCGTTCTTGACGCCTCTCGACCCCCGGGAGAAATCGCGGAACAAATCCGTGGATTCCTCGGGGAAGCAAAGCTCATTGGCCGTTGACGCCTGGCCGATCCGCTTCAACGGACACAATCGGAAAGGGGGCGGGCCGGTTGCCCGCTCACCCTTTCCGAAATGTGAGGAATGGAAGCCGCCCTTATTTGTAGCCCGGAAGGAAGGCTTTTTCCGCCCGGAAGAGTTCCAGGGTCATGGCGCGGATCTCCGCCGGACTGCAGACGGCGGCGCAGAGCGGATCCAGAAGCAGGGAATGAATGGCGGCTTCCTTGCTGCGTTCAATGATGGCCGTGGCGCCGAGATCAAACATGGACATGTTTGAGGCGCAAAGTGCCGCCATCTGGGGCGGCAAGGCGCCGTAACGGGTCGGCTGCACCCCGTTCCGATCCACCAGGCAGGCCACCTCGACGCAGCCATTCTCGGGAAGATTCGTAATGAGTCGGCCGCCACCTGCGGTCTGGTTCATCACGTTGCCGTGAATGCGGAAGGGAACATTCTTCTCGCGGGCCTCGATGATCCAGCTCGCATATTCCCAACTCCGCTTCCAATCCATGGGCTGGCTGCCGCGCAGCAGGGCCAGACGATCCTTGTCGGCGCTGATCCGCCATTCCGGCCAGTTCGTGGCATAGAACCGGGAGCCGCCGTCATACCCCACACGCAGGAGCTCGCGACCTTTCGCGGATTTGCGGTAATACGGAAGATACTCGGAGAGATGCCCCGAGCTTTCCGTGATGAAGGCACCGAAATGCAGGCACATGTCCTTCCGGATCAGATCCAAAGTCTTCGTGCGGACATCGCCCTCCTTGATATTGCGGGGATCCAGGGAATCGGCCCGGACAAGACCCTCGCGGGCCTCGCGGTGCCCGAGGGCAATTTCTGCGGCGAACTTCTTTTTCAAGGCCGGGTAGAGATCCTTGCCATTGTGGCGGAGGGTGGTGAACCAGGCCAGGTGGTTGATGCCCGCGCATTCCCACTCCATCTCATCGATTGGGATATCCGCGTAACCGGCGAGAAGCTGACTGGTGCCCTGCACGGAATGGCAAAGACCCACAACAGGCATCGGACTGGTCCTTCCCGCAGCCAGGCACATCATGTTCATCGGATTCGTGTAGTTGAGCACGATGGCTTCCGGACAGAGCCGCTCCGCATCCTTCAATACCTCCAGAAAAACCGGCACGGTGCGAAGTGCCTTGAAGAGGCCCCCGGGCCCGATGGTGTCGCCGATGCACTGATCCACCCCGTATTTCAACGGAATGTCGTTGTCATGTTTCACACACTCGAGGCCGCTCACCTCGATGCAGTTGATGATGTAGTGGCTGCCCGCGAGGACTTCGCGGCGTTTTGTCGAGCCAAGGACCTTCCAGTTGGTCTTGCCCAGCTTCGCCAGCAGCATGCGGATGACCTTCACCATCGTGGTGAGGCGCGAGGTGTCGATATCCACCAGGGCAATGGTGCCGCCGGCTTCCCCGGGGGTTTGCAGGATGTCGTTGACCACGCGCGGGGTGAACCCGCTGCCAGCACCGAGCATGGTGATTTTTACTGGCCGGGAAAAGGTGCCGGGGAGGGCCATGGCGGCGGCATCCTGCGTATGCGCCGCGTGACCGCGAAGTTTGGATTTTTTGTTCATGGAAGGAAAATCCTGAATCCGCACCGGCGGATGCGCGAGAAAAAATTGGTGATAAAACGATACATAATGTGATATCTCACGGCTTCGATGAAACGACCATTCGATCCCCCCCAGGCCCAACCATCATCAGCAGTTAAATGGGAAAAACGAAAAAGCGATTCCTACCACTGGGATAATTCCCGGCGTGGAAAAAACCGATATGTGATTGTGCAGCAAACTCTGGAGGGCTGCGGGAGATTTCGTCTTCGGGGGCGGGAATTTCCTGTGCCGGCCGGATCGGCACTGATCGCCCTGGTGCCCGAGAAGAGCGCCTACTATTTTTGTGCGAAGGATGCCCCGGAGTGGGTGTTCCGCTGGATTGACTTCGATGGAGAATCCGCGATGCAGTTGTGGGGGACTTTGAGGGAGCGGTTCGGGCCGGTGATTGCCCTGCCTGCGGACAGCACGGCGGGGCGCTCCCTGGGACGGCTTATTGAGGGCGTGGCAGATCGGAGTCTCAGTGACCTGCAGGTTCAGGCCGAGGCCGCGCATTCGACATTTCTGAGCTGTTGGTTTCAGTTGGAAAGTTTGGAGGCCGGAATCTCAAATCCTGCGGGGAATCTCAGGGAACTCATCCGGGAAAAATATTGGCAGACGGTGAATATCAAGCAGCTTTGCGCGGAAGTCGGACAGTCAAGGGAACACCTGAGCCGCATGTTCAAGAGGGTTTACGGCATGGAACCCGCCGCCCATCTCCGGCAGCTCCGTCTTGCCGCTGCGGAGAGGTTGCTGCTGCGATCCAACCTGAGCATCCGGGAGATTGCGTCGAGGACCGGACATGCCGGTGCCACGCAGTTCACGCGCAGTTTTCTGATGGCGACCGGCAAGACCCCGAGGGCTTTTCGGAAGCCCTGATTCGCTGCCGCGCTCAGGATTTCTTTTGCTTGGAGCCTCCGGGACAACATCCGCCTCCACAGGAGGATTTCTCCGTGGAGCCACGACGGATTTTTAAAACCGTCAACCGGCCGAGATAAATCACGGCAGCAAGAAGAGCGGCGGCGATGGCGAGTTTTTCCTGGATTTGCATGGGGTTTAGAGTCGGCTTCCGACCTGGTAGATCAAAACGGCTGCCAGCCAGGCCATGACCGACATGGAGACAAACGAGGCAACGGCCCATTTCCAACTGAGCTCCCTGGCAATGACCGCCAGCGTGGCCGCGCACTGCATGCACAACGCAAAGAAAACCATCAGACCAATGACGACGGGCAGGGTGTAAACCGGCTGGCCCTTTCTTGGTCCATCGGGCCATTTTTCGCGGGCGATAATGGTGCGGAGGTCGTCGGATCCCTCGTCCACATCACAGGGCCAATTCTGAGAACCAACCATCCATCTGAATGACAGAGAATTAGGGCAACGAGCTGGACAAA
>JACSRU010000143.1 GCA_014879575.1 Chthoniobacterales bacterium
CGACCCCCGCCGGAGTCGCCTCACCAAACTCGGTGAGATTTACCGGGACGGCCATTGAGTGTGCCCAACGGGGGAGGCTCTCAGCCGTTGACCCGGGTGCGCCGAACCAGGAAGATCACGGCACCGACGGCCAGGAAGCCCATCACCCATGTGCTGGTCTCCGGCACGGCAACCGGCCCGCCCGCCAGCTCTCCCGCTTCCAGATTGTTAACAGGAATCCCCGGGTTGGGAATGATGGGATCGGGCTGGAAGGCATCGATGTAGGCATAACCACCATGGCCGCCCAAGGCGCAGTCGTAGGCCATCACCGTAAGAGTGAGGTCGTGGTTGAGGACGGAACTGGTATCAATATGGACAATGTTCCAGTCCGAAAACATCCAAGTCGCTGTGCCATCATGGTTGGTGTCCAGCCCCGCGTGCCACGTCACTCCCTGCGAAACGGCGTTGCGGGAATCAAAGCTGATCGCATAGAGAATCGCGTTCGTTGTGTTATCCACAAGATTGAAACTGAACTTCGGCGTCTCATCCGCCGTGTGCGGGTTGGAGTGCGGATTTTCCAAAACGGCCGCAAACCCAAAATACAGGTCGGAACTCCCATAGTTGGTCACGGACTGGGTGAACGTGGAAAAATGCGCCCCGTTGGACGGATTGTTCAACCGGTAGGAATTGTTCCCCGCAAGAACCTTTTGAAGCCCTCCCAGCGTGTTGGAATCCGTATCCCCGGCTCCGGTGATGATCGTTGAGTCCCCTTGATAGTTGTTGTTGAGAGTTTCGCTGTTGGTATTCCACTTGCCGGATCCCAGTGTCCACCCGGTCGCATCGCCTCCTTCAAATCCGGGGTTGTCAAAACTGACACTGCCAGCCAGGAGCGGAGAAATCGTCAGGGCTGAAATCGAGAGCAAGGAAAGGAGTGGCTTTTTCATGGCTTGTATTCGGTTGGTATGGTTGCGCGCAATTCACGCGATTGGTTGCGTATTCTGCAAAGAAGGGAATGGATGTCAAATTTTTTCAAAAAAAATCCCCTACTCGTGTTGCTCCCGGTTTTTTCGTTTGCCGGGCCCGATCTTTGAGGGGATACTCCTGCTTTGTTCCCGCTCATGATAACCCGACGTTTGAAAGCCACAGTTCTGGCAGGATTGGCCTTGGTGCCCATGGGCGCCCGGGCGGAAAGTGGGCTGGATTTTCAAAAATATGCGATGACTCTGCGGGAAAACGCCATCCTCAAGGTCGAGCCCCAGGTCATTACCCCAACAAATTTCCGCTCCGGCTTCAACCGCTTCCCCTGGAAACGAAATATCGTCACGACGGTCTTCTGGGTTGGCGAACGCCCGACCCCAAAAAATCCCGTGCCCAATTATAAAAGTTCGTGGGATGCAAGGTGGGCGGTCAACTACGGAGGCTACGACAACCCGGATCCCGCCGCCCGGCGGAATTTTGTGCCAAAGGGGTTTGTCCCACGGCAGAATCCGTTCTATATCGCGCTTCCCTATAACGATGTCACGCGGGGAACGACCAAGCCGGAATCCCGAAAGGCCATTCCCTGGTTCAAACAGGCTTTCGAACGTCCCGGCAAATCGGTCTGCAAGGGAAGATGGATCGCCATTCGCTTCCGAAATCGCATCGCCTATGCCCAATGGGAGGATTGTGGACCATTCCGCACCGATCACTGGCAGTATGTCTTCGGCAACGCCAGACCCCTCCCGAATCTCAACCAGGGCGCCGGCCTCGATATCTCACCGGCCGTGCGCGACTACCTTGGCATGGGAAATAAAGATGTCACGGATTGGAAATTTGTGGAAGCCCGCGATGTGCCTTCCGGCCCTTGGACAAAATACGGTGCCAATAACACCTTTGTCCTCCAGCGACAGGGCGCGGACCTCTTTGTCGCCGATCGCAATAACGCCTACGGCGCCCGCAAGTAACATGAAGGCCTCTCAAAAGAAAAACGCGCGTCAAACCGGAGAGGATCTCTGGACCTGGGCGGAACGCAAGACCGCGTCGGAGGCCCACAGGGAGCCGTCCGGGTCGGAACTCCCCGGATGGTATCGCGGTTTGCTCGACCGGATTTTTGGAGGGAAAGTCCGCTCAACGGACCGTCCGGCTACCACCCGTGGTTTTCGATGGCGTCGAGGTGGAGGCTGAGCGGATCCGTCCGCTGGGGAGGTTGGGACGGGCCGGGCCCCTCGAGGAAATTTTCGCTGAGGGTGTCGAGTTGGGTGGCCTCGAACCAATTCAGGTAGTCGCCCACCTTGTCGCTGCGTTGCAGGAGGAGATCCAGGATCTTGTCGGTTTCCCCGATTTGTTTGCCCAGGTTTTTTTTGGGTTTTGAGGCGAGTTGGGTGGTGATTTGCCGGTATTCGCCGATCACGGGGCGCAGGAGCGGGTGCGAGCGAAATTCCAGGGTCATCAACTCTGCAGCCTTCTGACGCATGAGGTAGCCCCCTCCCTCGCTCCTTGCGATCGCGGGAAAAGCGGCGGCGCCCGTCACCTTGCCAAGTTCGGGCTTTTTCGGATCCAGCGGGGCTGAGACATCAAGGAGTTCCTTCAAGGCACGCACGGTCTCCCCGATGGAATCCGGCTCGGTTCCTTTTGAAGCCGAGCTGCGCGCGATGGCAAGCGTCCAGAGCTTTCCAAGGCGGGAGGGATTGTTCTCGAGGGAGGGATACGCGGCGAGGAGCCTCTTGAGATCAGGCTCATTTTCGGCCAGGGAATCGAGGAAGGCGCCGAGCCCCTTCTGGCCCTCGGAAAGTTGCTGGAGAGTCTGAAGCAAAGCCAGTGCCTCGATTCGGTAGAGCGTGAGCGAGGTGGCCTCCATGAGTTCCGGCTTGGATTTCAGAAACTCTTCAATGCGGGGGGGATTTTCACTTTTCAATAATGTGGCCTGCAGACCCGAAGGGGAACCGTTTTCGGCCATTCGTCGTTCTTCACAAAGCCCCTCCAGAAGCCAGGAAGGGGGATAATGAAAAGCTTTCCCGGCCTTGGGCGGGCGCTCTTTGTAAATCCGGGCGAGTGCCAGGGCGCGGAATATCTCCATTTCCAGCGCCTGATTGCGAAGAACCGCGGCATCGTAGAGATCCACCTGGATTTTCATGGACCCGCCATCCGCTTCAAAAATTCCGGTTCGGGCGCCTGCTATGTTGCGCGGCTTTGGGGTTCCGATCAAATCCTGGATGATGATCGTCTGGTTGTCGGACGTTTCGCTGCCAATTTTCTGGAGCCATTGCCCGCGGGCTTCATCCGCGCGCCGGGAGAGATTTGTCCGCCGGGTGGGATCCTTCGAGTAGATCACAAACTGACCGGACGCGCTGACCGTCCGGGAGTTCGACGGAGTTTCACGGGCCTCAAGAGAGGTCGCAAAAACAGCCAGAAGCCCCCCCGCGATCAGTGCCGTGAGGAATTTTCCGTGCCAGGCCATTGGAGGGTGGCATCATCCGGGGTGATGGCCGCGGATTTGGCCTTTTTGAGAAGTTCCAAGGGCTGAGCCAGCCCGGCGATCGTCGGCTGGAAGAATCGGTGAAAGGACGGAAGCAGGATGGGATGGATCGGCAACCGCCCGATGGCACCGCCAACCGGTTTGGCATCCAATCCGGACTCCGTGCTCACCGGCTCGATTTCCAACAAAAAATAAAAGGGCGTGTTCAAAAACTTCTGTTCGACACAAAGTGCCAGACTCCCCTTGCGAAGGATGAGAAATGCCCGCTGAAATTGGGCACGGAGACTCGAATCCCCGAAGCCCACGGGTTTCATCTCGATGGTTGTCTCAAGGTATTGGTTGATGGCTTTGCTGTTGATGGTCCAACTCGCGGGCTTGGCGGATTCCACCAAACCTTCGAGCGTGGAAAACGTCTCGTGAGAGGCACTGGTGTTGATCCCCACGGGAGCCGGGATGTGGTCCGGTGAGCGCACCATTTGAATCACGGCAGCGAGCATTGCGGAAACAACCGCCAACCAAAAAAGACTTGAAAGGAAAAAGCCGACAACAGTCCCATTGCCGGAGGGAGCCGCCTTCGCCGGTTTTTTGGATGGTCGAAACGATGCCGCCGGAAGGGGCGGCGCGGAAATGCCGACATCCGATGAGGAGACGGGCTCGGTGCGACCCGCAGATTCGGACGGGCTTGCCGGATCCCGCTCGGGGAGCCGGGAGCCGCAATTGGTGCAATAAACCCGCGTGTCGTCGTTCTCCGCCCCACAATGTTCACAGGCACGCATGCGATCAGCTTCCTTTGGAGGGTTTTGAATCTTTTTTGGGCTTCGCTTCCGTTTTTGTTTCGGATTTTGCCGCCGGTTTGGAGGATTCTCCGGACTCCTTCTTGGCAGATTGTTTGTAGCCCTCGCTGCGATAATCGGTGATATAAAATCCGCTTCCCTTGAAAAGAAGCCCGGCGCCAGTTCCCAATTGTCGGCGCACCCTGCCTTTCCCCCACTTCTTCATCCGGCACTTGGACTCCGGACAGGTTTTAAGCGGATCATCCTTCATGGACTGGAAGACCTCGAACGTCTTCCGACACTTTTCGCATTCGTAATCGTATGTTGGCATGCTGAGGCCATTGGTTCTAGCACCTCTCCATGCGCTCTGCAAGTGGCTGGCTGCGTCTCATCCCGGGGCAAAAGCGCTAAAAGCTCTCGCATCGCACTTTCTTTTCGACTACCGTCCTCGTTCCACGTGAAAACCATCCTCCTTGCGATCCTGCTCCTGGGTTCCGCCGCGTCTGGATTCTCCCAGACGCAGGAAACCAAGCTTTTGGACCGAATCCAGAAGCCCAACATGGAACTGGGCAACCCCATGCAGAACAAGTCGTTTAAGGAAAATTCCGTCGTCCCGCTCAAAACCTCATCGCAGGCGCAGGGAAGTTATTACGATATCAAGGACGCCAACACGAAATCCTTCCCCTCCCTGAAATCCTTCTTCGGACTGAAGAACCCGTGGTTCGGACGCAAAATTTACGAGACGAAACAAACGGGGGAAATTTCGGAATACCATGACATCAAACAGGATCGGCTTGCCGGAAAAACCACGGAGGTGGAAGATTACGACAAATCCAAAAAAGAGGCGAATCTGGGTTCGTCGGTTGTCCCGCTTCCGGTGTTTGTTCCCCAGCCGGCCGCCGGAGGAGCCGTCAGCCGGATGTCCGACAAGATCAATGACAAGATGACAATTGACGAAGTGCGCGAACTTCTGAACAAGCCCCGCTGAGTTTTCCCATGTCTACGATTTCCCACCTGATCAGCGGCTGCGCAAAAATCCACAGTGAAGCCGAGTTGGAGGCCAAGCTCGCGCTCGGTCGTCCGCTCCGCGTCAAACTGGGCGTGGACCCCACCGCCCCCGACATCCACCTCGGCCACGGCGTCGTGCTCTCGAAGCTCCGCGATTTCCAGGATGCCGGCCACGAGGCGATTCTCATCATTGGCGACTTTACGGCGATGATCGGGGATCCGAGCGGACGCTCGGCCACCCGCCCGCAACTCACCCACGACCAGGTGCTCGCAAACGCAAAAAGCTATCAGGAACAGGCCTTCAAGATCCTCGACCGCGAGCGCGCCCGCATCGTCTTCAACGGCGAATGGTTCGAGGCCATGAGTTTCGAGGAGGTGATCAAACTGAACAGCCGGGTGACACTTCAACAGATGCTCGTGCGCGAGGATTTTCGGGAACGCCTCGACAAAGGGCTGCCGATCCGGGCCCACGAAATCCAATATCCCATGATGCAGGGCTGGGACTCGGTGATGATCAAGGCGGATGTCGAGCTGGGGGGAACCGACCAGCTCTTCAACATCCTGGTCGGCCGCGATCTCCAGCGCGAAGAGGGCCAGCCCCAGCAGGTCGCCATGACCCTGCCGATTCTCGAAGGCTTGGACGGACGCCAGAAAATGAGCAAGAGCCTGGGCAACTATGTCGCCCTCAATGAATCCCCGGGTGACATGTTTGGAAAAATCATGAGCATCAGTGATGAACTGATGGCCCGTTACTACGAAATTCTTCTGCGCGAAGCCATCCCCGCCGGTTCCCATCCCATGGATGCGAAAAAGACGCTCGCCCGACGGATCACCGCCCGTTTCCACGACCCGGCCGCCGCAGCGCATGCCCTCGAAGAATTCAACAAACGCTTCAGCGCACGGGATCTCGACTCCGCAGAGCTGCCGGAATACGCCCCGACCGCCGCCCGTGACTTTGTGAGTCTGGTTGTCGAGGCTTTTGCCCTGGGCTTCCAGGTGACGCGTTCGCGCTCCGATGCCCGCCGCCTGATCGAAGGCGGCAGCGTCCAGTGGCGCGGAGAAAAGGTGTCCGACGCCAAGGCGGTGCTGCCTCCGGGGGAAGTCGGCGTCCTCAAACTCGACAAAACAAGAGCCGTCAGAATCCGCGCCTGAAGCGGATCCCCGGCCACCACAATGCCAGCAAGGGAATGGGCGCATTCACGATCAGGAGGGGAATGAGGTGAGCGCGTGGCTGCTGGAATCCTGCCGCTGGGTGTCTTGTGGGGGCGTGCCCTTGGAGGACCGGGGATTCCGCTATGGCATGAGTATTTTTGAGACAATCGCCATCCAAGCGGGACGGTGCCTGTTGATTGAAGAACATTTTGAGCGGCTCGACCGGGCCTCCCGGTCTGTGGGGTGGGGTCCGTTGGAGGTTGCCACGGTTCCACTGGAATTGTCGGAAGGGCAGCGCACGGGAGTCGTCCGGATCTATGTCACAGCGGGTCCGGGGCGTCCGGGGGATGGGTTTCGCGGCGCGGTCTATGCGCTTTTTGAGGAATGCGAAGTGGGCACGGAATTCCCTCCCGTGCGTCTTGCCACCTCCTGCGCTCCGTATCTGCCTGCTCCCGGGGGATGGAAGACCGGCAACTATTGGCAGAATGTCCACGCCCTGACGGCCGCAAGGAACAGGGGGGTGGACGACGGGCTCTTGTTTAATCCTTCCGGCGCCCTGGTGTGCGCCAGCATGGCAAATATTTTTTTGGAGGTCGGGGGTGTTTGGAAAACCCCGCCGCTCGAAACAGGAGCCAGGGATGGAGTGTTGCGGGCCTGGATCCTCAGGCAGGCAGGTGCCCAGGAGGCCCTCCTGGGTCCCGAGGATGCGGCCGAATGCACGGGCGCGTTCCTTACCAACAGCCGGATTGGAGTGCGGGCGGTTTCCGAACTGGACGGACGCCCCCTGCGGACAGACGTGAGTGCCCTCCAACGGATTTGTCACGACCGAATTTTTGACGTCTGAGCAAAGGACAGGCGGGCAAGAATCCTGCGCGTCGCAATTGCCACAGGCAGGGAATTCGCCTAGAAGCATCCCATGCGTGGAATGCCCATTGTCAAAAAGTGGTGGCGAAAAAAAGGAACCCGGACGGCCGTTTTTTCGACCATTCTGTTTGGCGGCCTGTCTTTTTTCGCCGGGTGCGGAAGCCGGGAACTCCCGCCGGCGAGTTCCGTGCGCGAGGTCCGGGTGGACTGGCTCGGGCATCAAGCCTTCCGGATCACTTCTTCGATCGGGACATCCATCCTGACAAACCCGTTTGCCGCCGGAACAGGCGGACGAACCCTGCCGTCACCGTTGAGACCGGACATCCTCCTCATCAGCCATGAGCGCACGGATGCCAACAACGTCGATGCGGCAGACAACCAGCCGACAGTTTTTCGTGGCAGCATGGCCATGGGAACCAACAACGCAAATGGCCTGGGAATCCGGGGCATTGCCACATTCAAAGATCCGGATCGGGAGACAGTGGAGGGGATGAACATCGTGTATTCGTGGGCCATGGATGGCATGCGGTTCTGTTTTCTCGGCTCGCTCGCCGCCCCGCTTTCGCCCGCCCAGGTCACACAACTCGGAACGGTGGATGTGCTTTTTGTCCCGGGTGCCGGCTCGCTCCCGGCGTCCGCACGGGAAACGGTGCTTTCGCAAATCCGTCCCCGGTTGGTGATTCCCATGGGACCGGGTGGAGGATGGACGCATGGAAGCGCGCGCAACGTGGAGGGGCGCTCCGTCCGGCTGTCCAGACCTTCCCTGCCCCTTCAGACGACAACCCTGCACTTCGGATCATGAATATTCTGATTGTCGGTTCGGGCGGACGGGAACACGCCCTCGCGTGGAAACTGGCGCAATCCCCGAGGGTTTCCAAAATTTTTTGCGCCCCGGGAAATGGGGGGACAGCCCGCCTGGGCGAGAATGTTCCCCTCGCCGCCGACAACATTTCCGGATTGGTGGAGTTTGCGAAAACCCGGAAAATCGGCCTGACGGTGGTCGGACCGGATGACGCGCTGGCCCTCGGGCTTGTGGATGCCTTCGATGCGGCGGGGCTGAAAATTTTCGGCCCGACGGCTTCAGCCGCCCGTCTCGAATCCTCGAAATCCTTCGCAAAGGATTTTATGAACCGACACGGAATTCCGACCGCCCGCGCGCGGGAATTTACGGACAGCGCAAGTGCCTGCGAATGGTGCCGGACATCGAAGTTTCCCCTTGTCATCAAGGCGGACGGTTTGGCGCTCGGCAAGGGGGTCGTTATTGCAATGACCGTCGCCGAGGCGGAACATGCGGTGAGGCAGTGCCTGGATGAAGAAGCCTTCGGCGAGGCGGGCCGCAGGATTGTGATTGAGGAGTTTCTCGAAGGGGTGGAGTGCTCGATTCACGCCCTGGTGGACGGTGCTTCCTACCTTCTGTTTCCAGACTGTCGCGATCACAAGCGGGCCTGCGATGGCGACAAGGGACCGAATACCGGCGGCATGGGCACCATCAGCCCCTCCGGTTCCCTCGACGAGTGCCTCCGCGCCCAGGTGAAACGGGAAATTTTGGACCGCTTTATTGCAGGACTGAAAAAGGACGGCATCGAATACCGCGGCATGCTCTTCCCGGGGCTCATGCTGACCGCCGATGGTCCGAAAGTCTTGGAATTCAATTGTCGTTGGGGAGATCCGGAGACCCAGGTTCTCGTTCGACGCCTCGGCTCGGACCTGCTCGACCTCCTGGAGGCGACGGTCGAAGGGACGCTCTCCACGGCAACTCCGGAGTGGCGGGAAGCGGCGGCGACCTGTGTAATCCTCGCTTCCGGCGGGTATCCCGGCTCGTATGAAAAAGGAAAAATCATCACCGGCATCGCCTCGGCCGAGACCCTCCCCGATGTCGTCGTCTTCCATGCCGGCACAAAGGATGCCGGGGAAACCCTCCAGACAAATGGCGGCAGGGTTCTCGGAGTGACCGCACTCGGAGACCATTTGCCCGAAGCCCGCCAAAAAGCCTATGAGGCGGCGGATCGAATCGCGTTTGAGGGCTTGCAGAGGCGGAATGATATCGGCCCTGCCGGCAATTCCTGATCTGGCGGTTTTCCATGAAATCCTTCCTTCCCCTTCTCCTCGCTCTCCATCTGGCCGGCGCCGCCGAGTCCCCGCCCCTCCCCCTCCGGGAAACCATCAACTCCCTGGATGCGCCCCAGGTGCAAAAGGCGCTCGATGCCCTTCAGGCAAATTTCCTTTCCCCCGCCGCGCTGGAGGAAAACTCCAAGCAGAAAGCCCTGCTCGAAGGCCTGATCCGGCGCCTGGCTCCCGGCGCAAAAATCCTCACAGAGGGAGCCCAGATGCCCGCGCCGGAACCCGTTGCCTTCCTTGCGGAAATCCTCGACGACCGCGCGGGATACGTCCGGCCCGGGAAACTGGATGCCGGGACGCTGAGCCAACTGGACGCCGCGCTGGCGAATTTTTCGGAAAAAAAGCTGCCGGCGGTGATCCTGGATCTGCGGGCGGTTTCCGGAGGGAGCGCATTCGAGGCGGCGGCGGATTTTGCGCGCCGGTTCTGTCCCAAGGGCCGCATGCTTTTTTCGATCCAAAAACCCAGCGCAAAACAGGAACGCATCCTCACCTCCAATCAGGCGCCGTCTCATGAAGGAATCCTCGTGGTGCTGACGGACTCCGACACCTCCGGAGCTGCCGAAGCACTCGCAGCCACTCTCCGGGCAAATGCGGGCGCCCTGCTTGTCGGGTGCGACACCTCCGGAGAAGCCGTCGAATTCTCCGATGTGGATCTTGGCGGTGGAAAATCCCTCCGCGTCGCGGTTTCCCAGGTGGTCCTGCCGGAAAATCTCACCATTTTCCCCGGCGGCGTGAAACCGGACATCGCGATCTCACTTCCCCCCGGGGCACTTGCAGAAATCCAGGCCGCCACAAAGGATAAGGGGGTGAGTCAATTTGTCTTTGATGTCGAACGTCCCCGCCTCAATGAAGCCGCCCTGGTCGCCAGCACCAATCCGGAGATCGAGCGCACCAGGGATCCGGCGCGCGCCCCCCTGCGCGACACCGTGCTCCAGCGGGCGATGGACCTGGTCACGGCGATCAGCTTTTACAAGCGGCAAAAATAACAATCCGCCTTGTCTGCCGTTCGGATTTATGGTTCGAAGGGGGGCATGTCACTTACCTCGCCGCAAATTCCTGCGGTTGGACTTGTCGCCCAGCTCAACAAGGAAGATCGCGATACCCTCAGCTCCTATGGCAGCTTCCACCTTGCCAAACCCTCCGACATCCTCATTGCCGAAGGTATCCCGCACGGAAAACTTTTCTTTATTATCAGCGGGCTTCTCCACGCCCGACGCCAGGATACGGGACGGGACATTCTCCTTGGAACAATCAATCAGGGCGAATGGGTGGGTGAGGTGGATCTCTTTGACCCGGCCAGCGCGGTCTGCTCGGTGGTCGCCATCGAACCCAGTCAATACTGGATGATCACGCGCTCAGATCTCGAGGACTTCATCAACAACTATCCCGAGGCGGGCATTCAAATTCTCATCGGCGTCGCCTCCACGCTGGGCCGCCGGTTGCGCAATGTCACAAAAAAACTTGCGGAGCAGACCGAACTCGCCGCCCTTCGAAATTCGCTGTTCCAGAGCTGATTTCAAGTCGGCGCCTGGACTGGGACCACGGGCAGCGGAAAGCGCAAACGCAAGGCGTTGTCGATTTTCACCTCGACCGTGTAGAGACCGTGCTTCTGAAATTGGATGCCGCCAAAAACATGCACGTTCGTGGCGTGCGCCTCCAGCGTCGGAAGGGAAAACCGGACCTCGCTCTGCGCAATCGGCTCATCGTCGTCGGGAGTGAGAATCAACGATTGCTGGAAAAATTCGCCAACCCCTCCGCACCACCGGCTCCACAGGCAGAGCTTGAAAAATCCGATCGGCATCACGGGCGCCGGAATCATCCCAATGATGCCCACCAAGGTTTGCTGGCCGCTGGCTTCCTGGCGGACGTCTTCGCAAAGCACGCAGGCCTGCAGGTCGGGAATGATCTCGGCGGACATGTCGCTATTTGGCAGCCGGCCTGTCGTTCGGCACAGAAGGTGGCATCAAGGAAAAATCCCGTCAGGCCGGATACGCACCGGTGACAAACCGTTCAAGATCCTCGATGGCATTCGACTGGGCCAGAATGATCCAGTTGACCAGATCTCCAATGGATATCAGCCCGGCAAGACGCTCCCCCTCCATCACCGGAAGATGGCGAACATGGTTTTTTGTCATGACTTCCAGACAATCCGCAACAGATTCCGTGCAGGAGACGGTGATGACATTTTTTGTCATGATGTCCTCGACTCGCGTCTCGCGGGAAACCCGTCCCAACAATATGACTTTCCGCGTGTAATCGCGCTCCGACACCATCCCGAGAAGCCGGGACTCCTTCAGCACCGGCAGGGCGCCAATGTTTTTTTGGGCCATGAGGGAGATGGCCTCAAAGACGGTGGACGAGGGCTCGATGGACCAGATTTGATGGCCTTTTCTTTCGAGAATCAAACCGACGGGGGTGGTGATTTCCATGATGTCTTCTCCTATTCAGGGTGGAGGATGCAGGATGCGCCGATTTTTTCAAGCAGGCAACTGCGAATTCTGATCCCGATTGTTCGTTTTTACCGGTGCGCACTACGTGCCGGGCAGGCTCTTCAGGTGGTCGTCCAAATGGTCCCGATCGGCCATCGCCTTCAGCAGCGGTCCATGTTTTCCAAACTCCACAATCGAAACCGAACCCACCGGGCAGGCCAGACGGTAGCGAAAGCGTCCCACGTCAATCCCGAGAAGGGAACACAGCAGGATTCGGATTGTTGCCTTGTGAGAGACGATGAGAACATTCCCCTTGTCATAGACCTTTTGGATTTCCTCGACGACCTGCAGCGAGCGGTGGGCGATCGAGACGGCGGGCTCGCCACTCGTCGGGGGATACCAGGCAGGATCCGCCGTCCAGGCCAGGTAGTCGTCGTGGAATTCTTCACATACCTCCTCCACGGTTTTGCCCTCCCACCGTCCATAGCCGATTTCCTTCAGTCCATCCCGGACCTGCGGTGACAACCCGGTCGCACTACAGAGCGGATGAGCGGTTTCCAGCGTGCGTTTGAGCGGACTCGAAAAAATGGCTTCCCAGGGTTTTGCCGCATAAACTTTTGCAAAGCACTCCGCCATCTGGCGGCCCTCATCGGTCAGTCCGGGGTTGAGCGCGGCACCGCAAAAGGCATTCGCCCGACTGAAGGCTGTCTGTCCGTGTCTCAAAAGATGGAGGGTCAGCATGCGCCTCGGTATAACGGACCGGACGGGTGCTGGCCATTTCTTTTGTGCCGATGACGCTTTTGATCCAGTTCAGGCGGGAGGAAATGCGGGTAAAGTAGAGCGAGCCGGGTCCGCTTCCGGGCTCCGAGACCCTTCCTCCACTCTGCAGGCTGTCCAGGAAGAAGCCGTCTTCGAGGAACAAGGCGGCGAAGAAGGCGCCGTTTTCGGAAGCGATGGTATTGTAGGGGCCATCGACCCAGGAATTGACGCCCGCGAGTTTCCACACGTCGCCGTCCCTGAGGAATACCCCTCCTCCGGAATCTCCGGGAGAGAGTGTGGCTTCGTCCGGGCCGGCGTCCGAATCGAAATCCGCCCCGATGAGATTTGCGCCGTAGGCCGTGCCGCCATCGAAGAGGTCGGTTGCCACGTTGGTGCCCCAGCGCAGGACCGCATCGCCGGATCCCCATTCCCAGCCGCGCAAGGTCCCGCGAACGACCTCCCTGCCGCGTTTTGAGCCCCGTCCGAAGAGGACGAGCAACTTGCCGGTCTCGTCGGATTTTGTGTAGAGCGGCGCGAAGGCGGGGAAAGTCTCCCGGATTTTGCAGATGCGCAGGTCACTCTCCGGATCGTCCATTGTGTCAACGACCGTATAGGAGGTTTCGCCGAGAACAAAGTGATTGCCCTGGGGGGCGAAATGTTTGGCGGTGAGGAAGTGCGAGGGGGCGATGGGCGTTCCACAAAAGGCACCCCATTGGCCCTGGAGATGCCAGCCGCTGCCTTCCAGCGGACCGGTGGGCGCGGTGGTATTGTGGGCAGGATCGCCGGTCCCATAGAAAATCACACCGGATAAATGCGCGAGGGGGAGAAAAATCACAACGGCAAAACGCAGCGTTCGGGAAGTGAGGTCCATTGGGCGGCTGGGAAATTTTCATCCTACGCGATGACTCCCCGGCTCTCAAAGGGGGATTTTTTCCGGCTACTCTCTGGCGAGCATTTCGCGGAGGGCGGCGAAGGAAGCGGAGATGTCCTCCTGCGGGAGGGGTTTGTTGACCACCTCTTCGTAGGTTTCGGCCAAGACGTTTTCGCCTTCGATTTCCCGCAGGAACGGACTCGGTCGGCAGGACATTGCGCTGCCAAATTTCGTGCGGTTCCGGCAATGCGTGATCGTGAGCGATTTCATCGCGCGCGTGATGCCGACATAAAAGAGCCGCCGCTCCTCATCAATCGTGCCCTCGGTCTTCGAGCGTTCGTGGGGGAGCAATCCGTCCTCGGCGCCCAGAAGAAACACATGGGGAAATTCCAGGCCCTTGGCCGCATGGAGGGTGATCAGCGTGACCCCGCGGGCCTCGTCCTTTTTGTCCTCCTCGCGTTCCCGGTCGAGCGTCACTTCATCGAGGAATCCCTGAAGACCGGTGGAGGAACGTCGCTGGAACTCGACCAGTGCCCGGAGGATTTCCCGGACCCCCTCCTCGCGATTGAGAGCTTCCGCCGGGGTTTTGCAGGACCGCTTGAGATCCTCAAAAAATCCCGCCTCATCCAGGAATTGGGAAACGATGTGCGCGGGATCCGCTCCGGGCGTGAGGAGGTGGATGCGCCGGGCGGCCAGATCGTCGCCGAAGGCGCGGATTGCGGCGGCGGTCTTTCGGGAAACCTGTTCCGCGAATTCCGGCGCCACGAGCGTATCGAAGAGGCTTTTGTGGGCCTTTGCGCTGTGCTCGAGGGCGAGCGCCACGGTTGTGGCTCCGATCCCGCGCGGCGGCGTGTTGATGATGCGCAGGAGCGCGACATCGTCGGACGGATTGATCAGGCAGGCCATCGTCGCGAGAACATCCTTCACCTCGCGCCGGTCAAAAAAACTTTTCCCGCCGACCAGGCGATAGGGGATCCGGTGTCTGCGGAGACATTCCTCGAGCGGACGGGACTGTGTGTTCATGCGGTAGGCGATCGCGAAATGCTCCCAGGGGAGATTGTGCGCCATGCGCAGGGCGCCGATTTCGTTGACGACAAATTCCGCTTCCACCTTGTCGTCCGGCACCACGACCACATGGACCGGATCCCCGCCCTTCTGCGGGCTCCAGAGGTTTTTTCCCCGGCGGCGCGGATTGTTTTTGATCAGGCGGTTGGCGGCCCCGAGGATGGCATTTGTGCTACGGTAATTTTGTTCGAGGCGGATGACTTCCGGGTTGTGAAAGTGCCTTTCAAATTCGAGAATGTTCGAGACTTCCGCGCCCCGCCAGCCATAGATGCTCTGGTCGTCGTCGCCGACCACGCAGACATTCGGCGGATTCGACGAGGCCAGCAGGCGCACGAGCCGGAGCTGGAGGTTGTTGGTGTCTTGGAACTCATCCACCAACAGGTGCCGAAACCGGGAACGCCATTTTTCGCGAACCTCCGGATGTTCCTCAAGCACCTGCACCGCCCGGGCGAGGAGATCGTCGAAATCCATCGCATTGAGCGCGCGAAGCTCGTGGTTGTAACGGAGAAAAACCGCGCCGATCGGGGTTTCCTCATTGGCGGTCCACCCATTGTTTTTCCCCTTGCTGATCATGTTTTGCGCGAGACCGGGATCGATTTTTTCGTCCTGCGCCGTCACGCGATTGATCACCTTCTTGATGAGCCCGAGCTGGTCGCCCTGGTCGAGGATGCTGAAATTGTTTTTGTAGCCGAGTTTGTCGGAATCGGCGCGAAGGATTCTTACGCAGAGGGAGTGAAACGTGCTGGCGGTGATCTCGGAGGCTTCGTCGGAGTCCAGCATGCCGGCGATGCGTTCCTTCATTTCGCGGGCGGCCTTGTTCGTGAACGTGACGGCCAGAATCGTCGAGGGCGGCACGCCCTGCGCAACCAGCCAGGTGATCCGCGCGACGATCGTGCGGGTTTTTCCCGTGCCGGCACCGGCCAGGATGAGGAGCGGTCCGGACTCGTGGGTCGCCGCGCGCTGTTGTTCGGAGTTGAGATCTCCAAGCCGGAATTTGCTCATGGCAACTCCCCTGCGGCAAATCGTGCGACCACGCTCGGATAGAGTTTGTGTTCTTCGACCTGGATTCTCGCATGGAGGGAGGCCGCAGTATCGCCGGGCAGGACCGGCACTTCGGCCTGCGCGATAATCTCCCCCGTGTCCATTCCGGCATCCACATAATGCACCGTGCAGCCGGTCTTTTCCACCCCGGCTTCGAGAGCCTGCCGCCAGGCTTCGAGCCCGGGAAACGCCGGCAAAAGCGAGGGGTGGATGTTGATCAGGTGCCGGGGGAAGGCCTCCAAAAGCGGTGCCTTCACCATGCGCATGTAACCCGCCAAGACGACCAGATCCACACCCGAGTGCCGAAGCCTCCGCACCACGTCGGACTCGACTTCCGGCGACAACTTTGTGCGAAATCTCGGCTCGCGGATCACGTGGGCGGGAATTCCGGACGCGCGGGCCAGTTCGAGAATCCCGGCCCCCTCCACATCCGAGAAGACCGCCACCGGTTCGACATCCAGCCGACCGACTTCGATCTCCGTGAGGATTGCGCGGAAATTTGACCCTTTCCCCGATCCCAAAACACCGATTTTCATACGTCCCATGCCCCCGGGATGATGCACGCCGTGACCGGCTTGGCAAGAAGCGGCTTCCGGCCCGACGACAAGGGTCAGAGCCCGACGGCTTTGCGAACACGCGCCATCACGGAATCCGAAACGTGCCGGGCCTTTTGAGCCCCTTCCTCCAGCACCCGGTCCACCAAACCGGTGTCCGCAAGGATTTCCGCGCGCCGCGCACGGTGGACGGAAAAATACTCCCAGATCCCGGCGAAGAGCCGCTTTTTCAAATCCCCATAGCCGACTCCCCCCTGGAGGAAATCCGCCTCCATCGCCTGGTAATCCTCCGGTGAGGCGACAAGTTTGTAGAGACCGAGGATGGCGGAATTTTCCGTGGGCTTCGGGCTCTCGACCGGCGTGGAGTCGGTCTTGATGCCCATGACCTTTTTTTTGAGGACATTTTCCGGCGCAAAGATTTCGATCGTGTTTCCGTAGCTCTTGCTCATCTTGGCACCATCGAGTCCGGGGACGATTGCCGTTTCCTCGCGGATGCTTGGCTCCGGGAGCTTGAAGGTTTCGCCAAAGGTCTCGTTGATTTTCCCCGCGATGTCGCGTGTGACCTCGAGGTGTTGTTTTTGATCGCGCCCGACCGGCACCAGATCGCTGTCATAAATAAGGATGTCTGCCGCCATGAGAACCGGATAGGCAAAGAGCCCGTGGGACGCCGCAAACCCGCGGGCGGTTTTGTCCTTGAAGGAATGGCACCTCTCCAGGAGCCCCATGGGAGTCACCGTGCTCAGAATCCAGGCCAGTTCCGTGACCGCCGGGACATCAGACTGCCGGAAAAAAACCGCACGGGCGGGATCCAGTCCACAGGCCAGAAAATCCACCGCCAACTCCCGGGAGTTCGCGCGGAGCGTCGCCGCGTCCTGAACCGTCGTCAGGGCATGCAAATCCGCGATGAAATAGAAGGCCTCCCCCTTTTCCTGCAACTCGATGGCCGGCTTCATCATGCCGAAGTAATTTCCCAAATGCGGAGTGCCCGAGGGCTGGATGCCGGATAGAATGCGCATGCGACGGGATCCTAGCGGGAAATCAAAAAAAGGAAATTCCTTCCTCTGTGGCGGCCAACAAGTCGTCACGCCGAAGTCGCGCCGCGCCTTGATTGGGACCAACTCCGTCTGGTCTGCTGGCGGTCGGCCCTCCAGAAGGGGCCGTTGAAGCGGGAAAATTTTCCCCCACTCCATTCCTCGTGCAGAAGGTCCGATCCCGGCTTTCCAGTTCCCGGTCCGGCATGGTAGTGTCCCGCCCCATGACGCGGGAAATGGACCATCAGGTGGAAAAAAAGGCCTTTGAGATCAACATGGACCGGAGGTTCTACGGCACGTTCGCGGAGATTGGAGCCGGCCAGGAAGTGGCCCGGCGATTTTTTTCCGCGGGAGGGGCCGCCGGCACGATCGCGAAATCCATCTCGGCCTACGACATGACATTCAGCGATGCCATCTACGGGACCTGCGAACGCTATGTCAGCCGCGCACGTCTCGACACCATGCTCACCCACGAAGTCGGGCTCCTCATCGAGCGCCTCGACGCGTCCGTGGGCGCCGAGCGTCAGTTTTTTGTTTTTGCCGACACCGTCGCCGCAAGAAGTTTCCGGCGTCACGAGGAATCGCATGGATGGATGGGACTTCGCTTTCAACACGCACCCCGGGCGCCCTTCAGCGAAATCATTCTCCATGTCCGGATGCTCGATCAGGAAAACCTCCAACAGCAGGAGGCACTGGGAATTTTTGGCGTGAACCTCATTCATGGCGCCTTTCACCTTGAAAAGTCCCCGGAAAGTCTCATCGCGGTGCTCCTGGAGAATCTTGCGCCCGGACGGATCATTGTGGACATGATTCGGTTCTCGGGTCCGGCCTTTCCCGGCGTGGACAACCGGATCATGAGCCTGCAACTCGTCGTCCAGGGGCTGACAAAAGCCACGCTCTTTCGTGCCGACGGGGAGGTCGTGCAGGCGGCGGATGCCTTTTACAAAAAACCGCTTCTTGTCGAGCGCGGAAGTTTCCGTCCGGTCACCCACATCACGAACGACATGCTCGATTGTGCCCGCAGGATGTTCGAGCGCGAGGAGGGCGTCCAGGGCACGCAGCCGGAAATCCTCATGGAAATCACCGTGAAGAATCTGCTCGCCACCGGACACCTGGATCTCCGGGATTTTTTGGATCGCGTGGATATGCTCGGCGCGCTCGGGCGGACGGTGCTGATCTCGAATCACGCCGAGTTCTACAAACTGGTCAACTACCTCTCGATCTACACCGACAAAATGATTGGCCTGCCCCTCGGAATCCCGGGTCTGCATGAACTCTTCGAGGAAAAGTTCTATGCCGATCTCGATGGCGGGATCCTCGAGGGACTCGGTCGCCTGTTCAAACAGGGCGTCAAACTCTATGCCTACCCCCGCCTGATGCCGGATGGCGAAATTGTCACTGCGGACAACTTCAAGGTGGCTCCCCACCTCACCCACCTCTACGAGCACCTCCTCCGAAATCATTTTATCGAAGGCATCAAGGACTTCCAAGCCGACTATCTCCCGATTCGCTCGCCGGATGTCCTCTCGCTCATTCGCAAAGGCGACAACTCCTGGAAAGCCATGGTCCCCGCCGAAGTGGCCGCCATCATTCAGGAACGCCACTTGTTCGGGTGCGGCTGATTTGCGCAACCTGTCGGCTGGGCGCGCTTTCCCTCGCGGGGAAAATCTCAGGGTCGAAAATCCGACCGCACGCCCCGGAGGGCTTGGCGGTTGATTTGGCCGACTGGGGGGCGGTGGCGCGTTATGCGATGCGAAGGTCTGCGATGGCGGCCATCACCCGATCGCTGAGAGCCTGGTAGGTTTCGCGGGTTGCGGAGGCGATTTCCTCCGGTGCAAAGTGGAGGGGTTCCCCGATGACGACGGTGATTTGCGGGAAGTGGAGGGTCTTTGCATTCTTTGGGAAGGCGTCATAGGCACCGAAGATGCGCATCGGGAGCACGGGGGCGCCGGTCTTGGCGATCACGAGGCCGATCCCCGCGCGGGCCGGCTGGATGTTTCCGTCCTTCGAGCGCGTGCCCTCGGGGAAGAGGACGACCCCGTTGCCCTCCTTGATTTTTTTGATGACTTCGCGGAGGGCGGACATGTCATTTCCATCGCGCTCGACCGGGATGACATTCATCGCGGGAAAAAGCGGGCCGAAGAAGGGCCACTTGAGAAGCGTCTTGCGGGCGAGATAATAAACGCCCCGCCGACTACAGATGCCGGCCAGCGGCGGATCAAAAAAACTCGAGTGGTTCACGGCCAGGATCAGGGGGCCGTGCTCGAGCATGCGCTCGGGGTGAACAATCCGCAGACCAAAAAATATCCGCGCGAGGAGTTTGGCCAGGTTGTAGAAAATATTGTAGATGATCGTCATTGCGACGGGATCCCGAGGGGCCGCAGAATCCCGAGGATCGCGTCCACAACGCCCTCGAGCGTGAGGTGCGAGGTGTCAACGACCCGGGCGTCACCCGCGATTTTCAGCGGGGCGGCCTTGCGCGTGGCGTCCATCTTGTCCCGGGCATCAATGGCGTCCGACTGGCCCTCCGCCGCCCGGCGCCTGCGACGGATTTCCGGCGAGGCATCGAGATAAAATTTGAACGGCGTCCCGGGGAAAACAATGGATCCGATGTCGCGGCCCTCCATGACGACGTCCCGATCCCGGGCGAGAAGCCGGAGCCGATCACAAACCACCCGCCGCACTTCCGGGACGGCGGAGACGAGCGAGACATGGTCGTTGACCTGGCTGTCCCGCAAGGCGGCGCCGGGCGCCTTTTTGTTGATGTGGATGAAGGATTCGTTGTCGGCGTCGAACCCACAGGTGACATCCGCGCGGGCGAGTGCCGCGGCGACTTCTTCCGGCGCGTGGGCGTTGGCCCCCTGTCGGAGAACCTCCCAGGTGATGGCGCGATACATGGTGCCGGAGTTGACATAGACAAAGCCAAGCCGCCTTGCCAGCTGCCGGGAGACGGTGCTCTTGCCGGAGGCTGCCGGACCATCAATGGCGATCACATGTCTCACTTCGCAGCCTTCTTTTTTTGGGACTTGCCGTCGAGCGAGGAAATGACGGGCGTGCGGCGCCTGATCCCCTTCCCTTTCTGGATGCGGGCGAGCGTTTCCGCGAAACCCGGATACGATGTCTGCACGCAATCCGCGTCTTCGATGATGGTTTCTCCCGTGGCGAATAACCCGGCGATCGCGAAGGCCATCGCAATCCGATGGTCGCCGAAACTTTTCATCAGGGCTCCCTTGAGCGGCCTGCCTCCGGTGATCGCCAGGCCGTCGGGGAATTCCTCGACCTCGACTCCCATGGCGCGCAGGTTCGTGGCGACGGCGGCAATGCGGTCGGTTTCCTTCACCCGGAGTTCGGCCGCGTCCCGGATGAGTGTTTTCCCCTCCGCCAGCGCGGCGGCAATGGCGATGGCCGGAACTTCATCAATGATGTTGGGAATTTCGGCGCCCCGGATTTCGGTCGCGTGCAGCTGACAGCCCTTGATGTCGATTGTTCCGGAGGGTTCGCCGTGCGCGGCGCTCTCGACGACCTCCCGGATCTGTGCGCCCATGCGAACAAGAACATCCAGAAGGCCGGTCCGCGTGGGGTTGAGACCCACGTCCTTGATGAGCAACCGGGCTCCCTCCCGGGCGGCCGCCGCCACGAGCCAGAAGGCGGCGCTTGAAATGTCTCCCGGAACGCGAAAATCCCGCGACTCCGGAATTTGGCCTCCGGCGATTGAGATCCGGGACTCCCGGAGCCTGCGTCCCACCCGCGCGTTCCCCTCCCAGACATCCTCCCTTCGGCATTTGACGAGGTAGTAGTCAAACATCCGCTCGGTATGGTCCCGGGAGCGCGCGTTTTCGATGACGGTTGTCCTACCTTTGGCAAAGAGTCCGGCCAGGAGAATCGCGCTTTTGACCTGTGCGCTGGCAAGCGGGAGCCGGTAGGTGATTGCCTCCAGGGGCCCGCCCGTGACGACGAGCGGGGGGCATTGTCTTTCCCCTTCGGTGGAAAGTCGGGCACCCATCTCGTGGAGGGGATCCATCACGCGGCGCATGGGGCG
The DNA here is from genome assembly GCA_014879575.1 of Chthoniobacterales bacterium. Taxonomy (GTDB): domain Bacteria; phylum Verrucomicrobiota; class Verrucomicrobiia; order Chthoniobacterales; family Terrimicrobiaceae; genus QYQL01. The sequence continues at coordinate 21,138 of JACSRU010000143.1, forward strand.
CCTGGAAAGCGAGGCGTCCCCGGTGAGCCGGCACCGGAAGTTCTGGCCCGCGAGCAAACCGGCCATGAGCCGCATGGTCGTCCCGGAATTTCCACAATCAATATCTCCGTCCGGGGCACTGAAGATTCCGCGATTGCCCTCGACGAGGACCGTCCCCGGCTCGGGAGTTTCGATGACGACCCCCAGTTGCCGCATGGCCTGGGCCGTGCTCCGACAATCCTCGCCCTCCAGAAAATTCGTGATCGTGCAGCACCCGTTTGAAATGGCGGAGAGGAGGATCGCCCGGTGCGAAATGCTCTTGTCCGCCGGCACGGTGAGTTCCGTCTCGATCAATGGGGCGCGCCGGACTTTAAGTACGGATTTTTTGGCGGGTTTCATTCGGCTTCCTTCCTCAGGGTTCTGGCCTCCCGCAGATAGTTCTCCAGGGCGTCCGCATCGCTGCGCGAGAGAAAATCCTTGAGCTGTTCCATCGCGCCCTGCATGTCCGAGAGGGCGGAAAGAAGTTCCCCGCGATTCGCCAGAAAAATTTCCTTCCAGAGTTCCTCCGGTCCGAGCGCAATCCGGGTGGTGTCCCGGTATCCGCTCCCGGCGAGGGCCCCGACTGTGGGATCTCTCCGAGAGGCTGCCTGCACGAGGGCGGCGGCGACCGCATGGGGAAGGTGGCTGATGCGGGCCACCGCCCTGTCGTGGGCGGCGGGCGTCATCTCCGTGATTCGGCAACCGGTTTCCCTCCAGAATGCCCGCACCTCTTCCAGGGCCTGCGGATGGGAATTCGCCGTGGGAGTCAGGAGGCACGTTGCGCCATCAAAGAGATCCGCCCGCGCCGCAGCGATGCCGCTTTGCTCGGATCCCGCCATCGGATGCGCTCCGATAAACCGCCCCCCCAATCGTTTCTCCAATGCGGAAACAATCCCGGCCTTTATGCTTCCCGCATCGGTCACCGGCGTGGAGGCCGGAAGCAGGGAGGCAAGCACTTCCCCGGAGCTTTCAATGGCCTGTGGGGACGTGCAGAGCACGACCACCCCGGCACCTTCCACGGCAGATTTCAAATCGCTGGAAATCCGACTCCCGGGCAGAATGGACGCCACACCGGGAATGGACGCCTCCCGACGCGTCCACAAGGACACCCGCCACGGCGAAGGTCCGCGTTGCAACGCCATCGCAAGCGACCCCCCGATAAGACCGGGACCAAGAATCGCAACGGTCCGGCTCAGGGCACCAAAAAGATCTTACCCGAATACGGGCATTTCACTTCAGTCCCGGGAGGAAATCCCCGCACATCCACATACCCCGCATACGGGGAGTGAGGGCTCGTGACAAAACCTGGCTTTCCCGGAACCGGCGTCCCATAGGACATTTCCCTCGCCGGTGTCGCCGTTGTCGGGGTCGGGGTCGGTGTTGACGTTGGTCCCGTCACCGTGGCCGCCACCTCGGGTGCCGGCGTCGGCGTCGCATACGGATCGGGCGTCGGCGTCGGTGTGGCAAACTTCGTGGAGGACACGTCATCCGTTCCACGGTGTCCAAAGCGATTGCGTCCCGAGTTCGAAGAGCTCCGCTCATCCTGCTGGCAGGCCGCCAAGGCGACCACGAGAGCACAACCAATAACGATCATGGAAGATGGTTTCATATTTGCGTAGTGCGTTCATAAAAGCCACGGAACCCCAAGGGTTTCAATCCAAATTTTCCCGAAAGTTCCCCCCGGGCGCATCTCCGATAAGTGCAAAAAGAAAACAGGCGGGCATTCGCCCGCGAGCAGAAGCGGCGGGCAAGATGCCCACGCTCCTTTGGTTGCACAAAACGGAGATGCGCCCTTCCCCCCCAGGAAGCGGTGCCGGACACGTTTTTCTCTGACAAACCGAAGCCCGAGGCCATTGGCTCGGGCAGATCAGTGTTCGATCAGTGGTTTATAAAATCTCTGCGCCCCTGCGGGAGAATCCTCTCATCCGTGGCTTCCATCCCCTCTCCGCGTGATGGGGAAGGTTGCCGGACCCTCCAGCCCGGCCCTTCGGGCCACGCTCAAACCGTCGAACGAATAGGTTTCCAGAAGGTCGGCGTCCGCCAGAATCCGAAAGCCGTGCTGTTTCAACAGGGCAAGGCATTGGCGGTGGAGCAGGTTGGAGTGCGTGGAAAGGAATATATAGTCAATCGTCCCGGCCCGCAGCGCCTTCTCCGCGCCCCGGAGCACGTTCATTTCATGCCCCTGGGTGTCCGCATGCAGGATCGCCAGACGCGGAATCCCGTGCCGCTTCATCAACGAGTCCACACAGGCCACGGGCGTGCCGTCCTCTCCCACGCCGTCGCCCGCTCCGGCATAGGCCCGCTCGAAGACCACGCTTGCCGGGATGTCTCCGTGGTTGAGCAGAAAATTCCCGCGCCCCATCTCGAGGTTCCCGGGGTCCGGCTCCACGCAGAGACACCGGGCGTCCTTCACCGCCGCATAAAACCAGATCGAGTAAAACGCCCAATAGGAACCCAGCTCAAGCATCTGCGATCCCGCCGGTAGGAGCTTGAGCACTTCCTGAAAGACATATTCTTCCTGCGGTTCGTGAACGCCGCGATTCTCCGCCATGAGACGGCGCGGACCCTCGCCGTCATAGCTCAAATCGCCCACCCGGATGCCATTGTGCAACGTGAGAACCCCGTCCTGAATTCGCCCGGCTTCGGGCACACGGGGGATTCGGGCATTGTCCGGCGCCGCCAGCGCGTTGCGCACCCGGTCGTCCCAACAGGTGGTGGAAAGCCAGCGGGCATTTTCCGCACGAAAGTTTAGATACAGTCGCATCCGCGTCCAGGGGGCGTGATGCCGGGTCAGAAGCCAATACAAGGTTTTTAGCTTGGAAAGAAACGGTATTCTCATGTCCGATATTTTTTGATCACCTTTCCCACGCGGGCACGGGCCTGCAAGAAAAGGCGGTCGAGGGCAACCATACGGGGTTGGCAGACGCGTTCGAGGGAAAAATAGGGAACCTGCCGCGCGCCAAACGCGCGAAAAACCCGCTCAATCGGCTCTTGCATGGACCCCTCGAAGTCAAAGGCCAGGCCCATCCGGGACGCCAGCTCGATTCCGGCCCAGATCACCATTGACCCCGCACCACTGTTGCGAAGGGAGGGGTCGGCACCGCTCGTGTAATAATACATGGTCTGCGAGTCCCAGACAAAATAGCCGGCGGCGTGAACGCGACCCTCTGCGTCCCCGGCCACCACCACCTTGGAACAATCGTGCTCCCGGCACGCGGAATGAAGCCGCATCATCTCCTCATCAGAGTGGGCAAAACGAAACCCCTGGCGCTCACAAGTGAGTTTGTGCAGCCGGATCACCGTCTCAAAATCATCACACTCCGTCACGGTCAGGGTCCTGCGGGCCTTCTTGATGTCCCTTCGAATATTTTCCCGCAGTTCCTTCCACAAGGTCTCGGGGTTCGATGTGTCGGGGATTTGATAAGTATATTTCGTGGTCTGTTGGAATCCCTTCCAGTAAAACGGCAGCCAGTTGGTCATGCCTGGGTGGAAATTTTGGCTGAAGGCCGCGTGAGAGGGAAGCGCCTCAATCAATTCGGTAAATAAGTCCTTTTCCTCACTGAGGCGGTTGGCATATTTCGCCGTGGATTTTCGGAGCCAGGGGCCCAAATACGGCGTTTTTTGGGGGCCTTCGATGAAGAGTTGTCCAAGGCGCCGGGTCCACACATAAGGCATCGCCGCCGCGATCTCCTCTCCGCGTCGCACGATGGCATAGTCCCACCTCCCCGGCGCGGCGGCCTCCAGCCACCACGGTTGAGAGAAGATCGGCGCATCGGCGAGAAAGGTCTCGAGCTTGGGATCAAGTGACATGGACAGGAAATTTCGGCTCGCGCGGAGACGCGGAGGAGGATTTACCATGA
>JACSRU010000026.1 GCA_014879575.1 Chthoniobacterales bacterium
CGAGATCGCAAGGGCCATCTGGAGTCGAACGACGGTGTCACAGGGTTGGATCGCAGAAAGACTGAAAATGCGGAATGCGGCGAACGTGAGCCTGGCACTTCATCGCAGCAAGGGGAGCTTGGCGGAATTGCCGGTGGTGCTTCAGACATTTGTAAAAATGCAAGAAAATGCAGCCTGACCCCCAGTTTCCCCCAGTTTCGTTTTCGATTACGGAACACGCGCGAAGGCGCGAAGGCGCGAAGAAGAAATTTTGAAAATGCGAATCAAACCACAAAACATTATGAATAAATCCACCTGCTCACCTATCGCTGGAGGGACGACCTCCGTGTCGTCCGGCTCGCTCCGCGCCATCGCCGCCCAACCGCCACGGACCAGACGGAGCTGGTCCCTTCAGGGAGCCGTGGCCGGGCTTTTGATTGGCGCGAGCCTTGGCTATGGGCAGTCGCTTTTGACTGATCCACCGGAGGAGCCCGCGCAACGGGCGGCCCGGCAGGGGGTGTTGGCGTTGCAGGGGATTCGGACATCGAATCTCGCCATGCTCCGGGATGCGGTCGGCAGGGCGTTTCCGGCAGGGGTGGATCAACAGGCTGTTGTGACCCTCTGGGGGGACGCAGGCGGCGGCGATCTTTTCGCTCTTTGATGGACATGCGACTTACCTCTCCACGGTCCTCACGGCTGGCGGGGATTCGGCGGGGCTGGCGGAGTTGGCGGCATCGTGGCCCAGGTGCCGGATGTCTCTCGCCGGACAGTCAACCAGGACGGGAGCGTGACGATTGCGCCGTTGCCGGAGCCGGAGCCAGAACCCACGCCGGAACCTTGATCCCCCGCGGCCGTTCCGCGCCATCTCCGCAGACCATCCGCCGAACCCGCTCCTGAGTGTATCGGATTACCCTTTTCGCGCGGTTACATCACTTCCGAATTCTCCAGCGTCCGTCCCCGACGCTGAGGACCTCGAGGCGAACCGGACAGAGACCGGCGGAGTGGAAGCCGAGTTTTTTTGCGACACCGGTCGTGACATCCAGATTGCGTCCTTCAACAAATGGCCCCCGGTCATTGATGCGGACGACGGCCGAGCGTCCCGTGCGGAGATTCGTGACGCGTGCCTTGCACGGGAGGGGGAGGGTTTTATGGGCGGCGGACTTCGACCAAGCATACTGGCGTTCCCCCAGAGAGGTTTTTCCGGGGAAGAAAACAAGGGAACTTTCATCGTAGTGGGAGGCGAGTCCCTCCTCGACGTAGCCAACGGCCTCGCGCGGGGTCATGGGCGTATAGGAAACCCCCCGGACGGTGTAGGGCTTGAACTTGTAGCCCTCATACGTATTCCCACAGGCGACAAGGAGAAGGGCGCAGGCAACGGGGAAGAATGGACGGAGGATTTTTCCAGGGAGTTTCATTTTGAGGAAGAGAGACCCGGGTGCCCGCCCGCCGTCGGGACGCCCACCCGTCGGATGCCGTTTCGGAGGGAGAGGGGAGAACCACTCATCGTGAAGGGGGGAGCAGGGAAGGTTCAGGCACGCGGGCGCATGTGAGGGAAGAGGATGACGTCGCGAATGCTCTCGGTGCCGGTCAACATCATGACCAGACGGTCAATACCGATACCGATGCCTCCGGCGGGTGGCATGCCATATTCGAGAGCCTGCAGGAAGTCTTCATCGAGCTTTTGGGTCTCGCCGCCGCTTTGTTGTTCGAGGCGGGCGCGCTGGACATCGGGGTCATTGAGCTCCGAATAGCCCGGGGAAATTTCCTGGCCATTGATGACGAGTTCGTAAACATCAACGAGCGAGTCGTCGTGCGTGTTTTGCTTGGCGAGGGGAACGAGTTCCTTCGGGCAGTGCGTGACGAAGAGGGGATTGATGGTTTTTTCCTCGACCAGTTTTTCGAAGACATGCTGGGTCACCTCGAAATCCGCGATGCAATGCGAGATGTCGAGCCCCTTGGAGAGACACCAGGCGCGACGCTCCTGGGGGGAAAGCTCATACCAATCGCCTTTTACGCTTCGGATCAGATCCGCATAGCGTTCCCGCCGCCACGGGGGGGTCAGGTCAATGGATTTGAGAACTTCCCCTGCGGCATTGCGATGTTCGATCACGAAGCTCCCGATCACCGTCTTCGCAAGGTGGCAGACCATTTCCTCGACGAGAGACGCCATCTGCTCAAAATCCGAAAACGCCCAGTAAGCCTCGAGCATTGTGAATTCGGGATTGTGCCGACGCGAGATCCCCTCGTTCCGAAAATTTCTGTTCAGCTCGAAAATTTTTCCGAATCCGCCGACGAGCATCCGCTTGAGATATAACTCGGGCGCGATGCGCAGGAACAAGTCCACTCCCAGCGCGTTGTGGTGGGTTTGAAATGGCTGGGCGGCCGCTCCACCGGGCACCTGCTGCATCATCGGAGTTTCGATTTCGATGAATCCGCGCTCCTCGAGGAAGCGGCGGATTTCGCGGACGATCGCGACGCGCTTCAAGAACACCCCGCGGGATTCCGGATTCGAGATCAGATCGAGGTAGCGCTGGCGGTATTTGATCTCGGTATCCTGGACCCCATGCCATTTGTCAGGAAGCGGACGGAGGGATTTTGAGAGAACGGCAAACGACCGGACCTTGATGCTTGGTTCCCCGGTCTTGGTGGTGAAGGTCTCGCCTTCCACGCCGATCCAGTCCCCAATGTCCAGGCAATCGAAAATCGCGGCCGCCTCCGGGCCGACCTCCTTGGCATGAAGGTAGATTTGCATCCGTCCCGTGCTGTCGGAGAGATCCAAAAAATGGCTCTTTCCCATGTTTCTGTGGGCGGTAATGCGACCGGCGGTGCGCACGGGGGTTCCCTCTGCAAAGGTGGCGCGAATTTCTCCGGGTCGCCCGGTCACATCATAACGGTGTCCGTAGGGAGAGACGCCTGCGGCAAGCAACGCGTCCAGCTTTTGTCGGCGCACGGCGAGAAGGTCGGTTTGTTCTTCCATGAAAAAAATCGCGCCCTGCGGCGTCGGGTGGATGAGGGGATCAGGAGGTCGGCGGAGCCATCCCCAGAATAATGATCGCCGTTGCGGCGAAAGCCAGGATGCCAACCACAGCGGCACCGATCAACGCCATGCCCACCGGATCCTTTTGTTTGACGTTTTTTGGGATCGGCGACGAATTGACAAACTGTCCGGGCCGGGAGCTGACTTTGGCCGCCTCGGAGGAGGCACTGATTGATTGTGGCAGTGGCTGGTCGGGGACCTCCTCCTCACCGTGAAAAACCGCCTCGACCATGCCGAAGCGGATTTCGTCCCCATGCCGCAGAACCGCATCGGTGACCTGCTCGCCATTGACGAATGTCCCATTCGTCGATCCCAGATCGTGGAGGTGATACAAATCGTTCTCAAGCTCGATGGCGGCATGTCGGCTGGAGACGGAGGGATCGTCGATCTGGAGCGAGTTGTCGGCCAACCGTCCCAGCGTGATTTTTTCGTCCTGAAGGTCGTGCGAGATTTTTGAATCGTCGGGGAGGAAGATCTGCAGCTTTGCCATAACGTCCCCCTTATACTCCGGTCCCCTTGGCCGCCGCAACTTCTTTGGCAAATTCCTGAAAGAAGTAATCCGCGTCCTGCGGGCCCGGGCTGGCTTCCGGATGATACTGGACGCTGAAAGCCGGATGGATTTTGTGCTTCAGACCCGCCACGGTCCCGTCATTCAAATTCCGGTGAGTGACCTCGACATCGTCAGGCAGGGAGTCCGGATCCACGGCGTAGCCATGATTCTGGGAGGTGATGGTAACCCGCCCGCTACGCAGGTCTTTGACGGGCTGGTTCGCGCCGCGATGCCCGAATTTCAGCTTGAACGTGCGCCCGCCGAGCGCGAGCGCAAGAATCTGGTGCCCGAGGCAAATCCCAAAGAGAGGTTTTTTTCCGATGAGCTGACGAACAGTTTCGTGCGCATAGGTCAACGCCTCGGGGTCGCCGGGGCCATTGGAGAGGAAAATGCCGTCGGCTCCGGCGGCAAGGATTTCCTGTGCGGAAGCGGTCGCCGGGAACACGGTCACGTCGAAACCATTCCGGCGGAGTGAGCGCAGAATGTTCCTTTTGGTCCCAAAATCAATTGCGGCCAGTTTGTGCAAAGTGGGCGGAAGTTTTTCAAAGACATTGCCGGCCGCGTCGGTGAGGGGAGCCTCCGGGCAGGATGTTCGGACGATCCACCTTGGGCTCGCCGTTTGGTCCGGATCCCAGGAATAGGGAGCCTCGGGCGTCACCTGCCGCACAAAGTCCACGCCGGCATACGGTTCCCCGCAGGCCCGGCTGACAGCCTCCGCCTCATCGGTAATTTCTGTCGTCAGGCAGGCCCGCAGGGTTCCCTGGGTGCGCAGGTGGCGGGTGAGGGCCCTGGTGTCGATGCCCTGGATGCCGGGAATCCGATGCTTGACCAGATACTCGTGAAGAGTGCCCGAGGCGCGCCAGTTGCTGGAGATGGGGCTGAGTTGTTCGATAACAAACCCCCGGACATGGGGGGAATGACTTTCGGCATCCAGCTCATTGACTCCATAGTTTCCAATTTCCGGATACGTCATGGCGACGATCTGGCCGCGATAGGAGGGATCTGTGAGGATTTCCTGATACCCGGACATTGACGTGTTGAAACACATTTCTCCGGACGACGTCCCCGTGGCGCCAAAACTTTCTCCGCGGAAGACGCGCCCATCCTCGAGTGCCAGCAATGCAGTCATGGTGCTACTCCTTACCATCGGTTTCGCGGGGATTAAACAAAAATGGTCGTTTTGCGGAAATGTTCCTGCGGGTTGAGCGATGGGGAGGAGATCGGGGGCTCTCCGGTTTCTCTTGGCTCAACCCGATCAGCAGCTAACAATGTTCCCATGCGGAAATTCATTGGGAAAATTTTTCTTGGATTGCTCCTCTGCGGGGCGGGAGATCTCCCTGCCCAGACGGCGCCTCCTCCGGCCTCCGGGGTTGAGCATGGCTTGGAGGACGCCGTAAAGTGGAAGTGGCGGGTCGTGCCTTCCGATGCGAAGGATTGGGGGCTGGAACTCCCGGAGCCGCCCCCGGCCGCTCCCCTGGATGCCCCGGCTCCCGTTCCGCTTTCCGGGGACGCGGGGAATTCCTACGAAGTCAAAAAGGGGGATGCCCTGGTCCTGATCGGGAAAAAATTCCAGAGAACCGTCGCGCAGATCAAGGCGGCAAACGGACTGACCACCGACAGGATTCGTGTGGGGCAGCTCTTGAAAATTCCCACGGTGGCGGAGTGCATCGCTCTTGGCCTGCCGCCCGAGTTGCCGGTTCAAAAATCCCGGCCAAAATCCGGAACGAGTGGCGGAGTGCCAGATCCGGCCCAACAAATCGATCAGGCGACATTCCTTCTCCAGATTTTTCTCGATCGTGAAAATTTCAGCGCAGGAGCCATCAATGGAAAATCCAGTCTCGATTTTCAGAAGCTGGTCTATCTTTTCCAGACCCAGCATGCGGAACTCGGGGATACGGAATTGTTGAAGGCCAAGGCACTCGCCAGCGTGGGGGAACTCACAACCAGCTATACCTTGAAATACGAGGACTTCCGGTTCATCGCCCCTCCAAAAGCCGAGAAACCCACCGAGAACCAACCGCCGGAACCCAAGTCAAAACGCAAGCCCGCCCCTCCCAA
>JACSRU010000024.1 GCA_014879575.1 Chthoniobacterales bacterium
CAAAGGAGCGTGGGCATCCTGCCCGCTGCTTCTGCTCACGGGCGAATGCCCGCCAGTTTTCCTTTTGCACAAAACGGAGATGCGCCAAATCGTTCAGCCTTCCGCATCCGGAAGCGCACCATTCGCCGGGCGCACTTTCGGATTTTCCGCAGATCCGTCGGCAGGCTTTGCGTAGAATTTTACAATGGCGGCAACCAGACCGGCGACATGATGTTCCCGGGCCTCGATGTCCACGCTCAGACCAAGGTTCTTCATGGTTTTGGAAGTGACCGGCCCGATGCTCGCATGGCAAAGACCGGGCGGTCTCGGAAGATCGAGGGCCACGAAGTTTTCCGCCGTCGAGGAACTTGTAAACGTGATGAGGTCGGCCCCCTCTTCCCGAAACCGACGGATCCCGCCGCTCACATCCACTGTCTCCGGCACGGTCCGGTAGGCGGACACGTCATCAACGATCGCCCCCAATCGCGTGAGTTCCTGGACCAGGATTTCGCGGGCCCCCTCGGCTCGCGGCAGAAGGATTTTCAAATTTTCCACGCTGGTTTCCTTTTGCAGGGCCTTGAGGATTTCCGTGGCCACGTATTTTTCCGGTTGGACGTCCACCTGGAACCGGTACGAACGGATCCTCTCCGCCGTCTCCGGGCCGACGGCGGCGATCCGCACGGCGCCCAGCGAACGGGCGTCCTGGTAGATCTCATAGAAGACCTTGAAGAATGCCTCCACCGCGTTCGTGCTCGTAAAGAGGATCCACTCGTAGGAATGGCTGTAGGCGACGGTCTCGTAGAACTCCCGCTTGTCGGGCGCGGGTTCAATCCGGATGGTCGGCATCTCGAAGGCATCGGCCCCGAGCGCCCGGAGTTGCGAGATGAGATCCCCGGCCTGTTCCGGGCTGCGCGTTACGGCAATCCGTTTCCCAAAAAGCGGGAGCTTCTCAAACCAGGCGAGTTGCGGACGAAGAGCGACGACGCTCCCGAAGACCGCGACAGCAGGCGGTTGGAAGGCGGCTCCCTGGCTTGCGATATCGCGCAGTGTTCCCGTCACCGTTTCCTGCCTGCCGGTTGACGCCCACCGCACCAACGCCGCAGGCGTCTCCGGAGCCATCCCGGCTTCCTGAAATTTTTCGGTGATGGCTTCCAGTTGCCTGAGTCCCATGAGCATCACCTTTGTCCCCGGGGTCCGCGCGATGGCGGCATACTTTTCCGATGCCCCGGAATTTGCCGGATCTTCATGACCCGTGAAAATCGTCAGCACGGTATTGTGGTCGCGATGCGTGACGGGAATTCCCGCGTAAGCGGCGGCGGCAATGGCGGAGGTGACCCCGGGAACCACTTCAAACGCGCATCCGGCTTCGGCCAGTGCGCTGGCTTCCTCCCCTCCCCGTCCGAACAAATACGGATCCCCACCTTTGAGACGCACAACCGTCTTCCCCGATTTTGTCTCGCCGATCAGCAGGGCGTTGATTTCCGCCTGCGAAAGCGAGTGCTGACCGGCCTTTTTCCCAGCGAACTGGAGCCGGGCACCAGGCTTGGCAAAATTCAGAAAAACCGGATTGCTCAGATAATCGTAAACAATGACGTCGGCCCTCTCGAGGCACTGCCGTCCCTTCAGGGTCAGGAGAAGCGGATCCCCGGGCCCGGCTCCAACAAGATAACAAATTCCATGCGACATCCGCAGAGGATGCAGGGATTTTTCCAAGAGATCAAGGCGGGTGAAGCAGCCCTCCATTGATCATTGACTTCTCTTGGCAGGATAAATTAGGAATTTGGGCAGTGAAGGCCACCCGACTCGTTCTGCCGCAGTTCAGGTTCATCTGGCTTCCCTTGATCGCGGCAATCTTCTTGCCTTGGCCTGCCAGGTCTGCGGACGGAAACATGAAGGACATATTGGGTGATGTTGAAAAAGCTCTTGAAAAGCCCACTCCAACACCAGAGCCACCGCCAAAACCAATCTCCGTCGCTCCATTCCAGGGGACAACATCAGGCGAAGGACTTTCCCGGACGACTCAGGTGCCAGTCAAAAAACAGGAGGTTCCCCCGCAGAAAGCGGCGAAACAACAAAAACCTCCTACCACGGAGCGATCAACAATACCACGGTTCAGCACCAAGAGTAATCTGGTAAGCGCGTCACAGTTGAAAAAACTCCCTGCAAACCCGATCGATACATGGCTTTATGGTGACTTCGTGGCCGCGAGAACTGATGGCAGGATTCTTCTTATCCACCCAATATTCGCTGGAGGATTTATCAGGGGATACTCGACAGAAGTCCATGTGACTTTCGCTGGGGGCGTGCCACAAGCTGTCGTTCAGCAACTGCCCCAGGATCCGATGTATTCGACTGTAGGTTCCAGTTTCCCAAAGAATCGACCAATTCACATCAAGGCTGTTAATCGGACGAACAATGGAAAACTGCAGGTCATCGGAACCTGGTATTAATCGCTCTTGTTACTCTCTGACTTTCTCACGCTCAACGGTGGCAACAGCCAAGGTATCGGTGTTATTGGAGAGATTCAAAAAAGCCCGGATAAGGTCCGCGATGACTAGAATGACGAAGGCTGCAGCAAGGGCAAGAACGACAAATATGCTTGCATCCCGCCATCCCGAACGAAACGCGGCACGGCGGGTTTCGGCCAACTGTTTCACGAGTGACGCGTCCTTACTGGCTTGATTGCGGAGCCTCTCTATATCAGCCTCGATACGCCAATTGGCGTAAAGGCTATTTTCTAAAACAGCTTCCGCTTGGCCAAGTTTGGCGGCAATGATTTCCGCTTTCGCAACGAGTTCGGGCGGAGACGGCTGACTCGCGGTAGATTGCCCGTCTATTACAGGTGCTGGTTCTTGCGGGGCTTCGAAGTCAAGAAGCCCGGATGCTTTCCCCAGATACTCTTGGGCCTTGGCGAAAGCTCCGAGATTTTCCTCCTTCCGGCTGCTTTCGGCGAGTTTGGTCAGGAGTGCTTGCATGGTTTGAATGTCGTCCAATCGCTCCTTGTCCTCGCGGATCGGATCATCGAAAATGCGAAAACGTTTTGGGGCCATTGAGATCGGGATAACAGGCACGACACTCGCCGGAATCGAGTCTGGTGGTGGAGGCGCGGCGAATGCCGCTTTCATCTTCCCTGCATGCTCCAATAATGCCTGCCGGAGTTGGTCAATGGACTTTCGGAATTGGTCCGCATGAAAGGCTTTGATTCCTTCAACCTCAACTGAAACACGTTCGGCGATCCTCTTGCAGATATCAGGGATATGTTCAGGGAGAACTACGGATGCCAGGGGATCATTCTCACGAGGGAGCGTTGACAGGTTCAGGTTCTTCGGAAACTCAGTGATTCCGAGGGAATAAAGAACTCTCTTTCGCGTTTCAAAGAGGTTTTCCCTAACGGCAGCTACAGCGTCAAGCAACTCAGTTGTCGGACGGTATTCCGCATCCGCAATTTTTGATTGCATTTCTGACAGACGAAACAATCCGCCTCCAACACCGATGAGGAAAGTACAGACGGCAATGATTATCGCGAGATTTACGAAAATTCTTGCGAAGACATAACGATGGGTTTTCATGAGTTATAGACCAAGGCTGTCGAGTGCGCGTTTTTTGATTGATTCACGGAGTTCGGAGATACTGGCGCTATCTTCAGCGCGCAAGTCCAGAGCAGATGCCCTCTCGAAGACCTTGAGCCACTCTTCGTAATTATCTTTATCCACCAAAGATTTTTTTTCTGATCTCAGGGCATCTGACTCCCGGACCTTGGTAGCGGCGATTTCTCCAATCGGAGCAAAACAGGAAATGAGAACGGTCCGAATCCTCTGGTCGGCTGCGGATGTTTCCGACGGGATTACGTTTGCGATCTCTCGCAATGCGTCTGTGTTTCGACTCTCCGAAACCGCCGTCAATATCGAAAAGACCCTGCCCGCCGAGCGATAGCATTCTAGATCGTTTTGCAGAAATGCATTGGAGTCGGGGACTGCGGCTGCGGCCTGGAGCACGTCTTTTGTTTGATCGTCCAGCCAAGAGGTCACGTTGACATCCGACCATGCAGATCCGCTGGCATCGGCAGGCTCCTTGATTCCAAGATTTTCACAAAGTGCTTTCTCGAAGGGGGGCGGCAAACCGAGTGCCTTCGGAACTCCCCCAGCAATTTTTTCCAGGGAATTCAAACACGCCAGGATCACCATCTCACGCAATTCTTGCTCTGCCGCATTGGAGGGAGCCCGTGTTTGAACGGCTGTTTGCCCGGAAGGCTGGGAATTCGGATTTTGAGTCTCCTCGCCTGATCCAGCACCCTCACGTGTTGCTTCCGCAGTTAAAAAATCGACACTCGGTGGGTATCCCTGTTTACTTGCGGATGCGATGAAGCGAGAGTAAATCGACTCATCTTTCGGCATCCCCTGACCATAAAATGCACACATTGCGTAGTTATGCTGTGCGGGGGCATATCCAGCCTCTGCAGCTTGTCGATAGTAATTTACGGCAATGGACAGATTTTTTTCCGCGACTAAACCCTGAAAGTATATAATTCCGAGGGCTGTTTTTGCGCAGGGATCATCGCCCATTAAGCGAAGTCCGGCGAATGCCTTGCTCTGCAGTGCGATTCCAACAGCTTGGTCTGGCGAAATTCCCACTCCGTTGGCGATAAGCACCCCCAAGCGAAAAAGGCCGAGGGGACTCCCTTTGCTCGCGCTAGCTTGGGCGTAATACAGTGCTCGGCCTGGATCCTTTGGTGTTTTCCAACCGATCCAGTAGTGGGTCGAAGCCATGGCCGCGGCGTTTGCGTCTCCGGCATCTGCTTTTTCAATGGTGGCAGGAAAGTCAGGAAGTCCGTCCGCCATCAATTGAGGAACGAGAATACTGATCGGCGAAAACACCGCGATGCAGAAGACGGATGCATATCGACAACCCCTCATGAAAATGTTCCGCATCGTCTCCATCATGTAATGGAAAAAGCAATCAAAGAATTCGGCGTCTTCCTGTTTTTTGAAGGAGATGTCTTGGGTCATCGTGGGGCGACCTGGGGAGCACGGAGAACCCGAGAGGCACGGAAGCAGGCTTCCCAATGGTGTTACGCTGTTCGCGTGAACAAGCAGGCTCGCAATGGATGCCGGGCGAGTCAATGCGTGCCGCCGAGCACGCGACAAAAACCGGAAAAAATATCGTCGCCGTAAACAAGGTTTCCCCCGGGGGTGAGATGAAGGCCATCCTCGGCGAGCAGTTTTTTGAGGGGAACTTTCGCCCGCTTCATGTCCCTTTCCAGATCGATTGCCGGAGTTTTTGTGGTCCGGGCAACCTGACGGATGGCCTTTTGATAGGGCAGGAAATTCTGCAAATAGCTGCGTCGGTTTCCCTGGGGGGTCTTGGTTCCCACAATGGGATGGTTCACCACAAGGATTGGGATTCCCTTTGCCTCACGCACCATGCGAATCATTTCGGCAAGGTTCTCCCGAAAGGCCGAAAGCCCGCAGCGCGGGATGAGCCGCCCGGCCGGGATGCTCGCGTCATTAAACCCATACTCGATGAGAACATAAGCCGGGAGCAGGGGTTTCACGTCGCTGCATCGGTGTTGAAAGTGGAGGCTAACCGGAGGCATAGGAATGGGTGAGGATGGCCAGCAAATCGCGCCA
>JACSRU010000080.1 GCA_014879575.1 Chthoniobacterales bacterium
GAAATCGCGCCGTGCCCTGGAGGGACCAGCTCCGTCTGGTCCGCAGGCGGAGGGTGAGGCTGGCACAAATCGAGTCGGCCGACACGGAGGTCAGCCCTCCAGAGGAGGCGAGTTGCGCCCGGCAACTCCTTTGGTTCAAAATATTCCTTGGCAAACGAAAAGATCTCGGAGAGGCTCCAATCCGGAATTTGACTTAGATCAAATTTGTAAGCACCCGCAGCCATCGTGAGAGAGTGTCTTTTCCCTCCGGATCCAACCAAAAGAGCCTCAATGAGCAACAGAATCCATTTTATGAGTTCGGTTACAGAACAGCGGCTTGAGAGATGAGTGGGATTCGAAACTTTTCAACGATCTGAAATGAGTCAGCGCGCCGTTCTCATCGCCACCGCCAAAGTCCACTCGGGTTCCGAGGAGGCCTTCACCTCCTGGCAAACCCGTCAAACAGCCATCGCGTCCAAATTTCCCGGCTTTGTTGGCGTGGATTTTCTGCCGCCCCCCGATAAAAAACCGGGTGGAACGTGGACGATTCTCATGAATTTCGATTCGGAGGACGCCATCTCCGCCTGGCAGCGTTCGCCGGAGCGGGCGGCGGCGGTCGCCGAGGTGACGCCCCTGCTCGACGGCGGAAACTTCGGAGAGACCGTTTCGACGGATGTCGGCCAGGCTCCCAACACGGATGTCACGGAAGTCATTTTTTCCAAGGTTCGCCCCGGCATGGGCGACCGCTACCGCGAATGGGCCGCGCGCATCCAGGCCGCACAGGCCAAATATCCGGGCTATCGCGGCATGTATCTGCAGCCGCCGGCGGGGGGCAAGGATGGGCACTGGACCTCCATCCTGCGCTACGCCTCCGCCGAACATCTCGAGGCGTGGATGAACGCCCCGGAGCGAAAAGCCCTCCTTGCGGAGACTGGTGAGTTCATCGAGAGCGAGGAGCTCATGCGCCTCCAAACCTCGTTTCCGGGCTGGGTGCCGATGGACCCGCTCACCGGCGAGCCACCGCCGAACTGGAAGGCGGCGATGCTGGTGCTCCTCGGCCTTTTTCCCATCGTAATGCTGGAAATGAAATTCCTTGGCCTTCTGCTCGATCCGCTGGGCGTGAAAAACGCCTCGCTCGCAACCTTCATCGGTAACACCATCAGCGTCGGCCTCACCAGCTTTGCCACGATGCCGCTGTTCGTGAAGTGGTTCGAATGGTGGCTTTTCCCCAAGGGCAACAAAAGCGCGCAGACCGCCAAGGGCGTCGCCATCCTCTGCGCACTTTTCGCCCTGGAGGTGATCGTCCTCTGGAAGCTCATCTGATGCCCTGTCAGATCCGCCATTTTTTCAAATCCAAATTCCCCAAGCCCTTGTGAAAAAACCAACGGTCACCACCCTGCTCGCCTGTTTCGCTCTTGCAACCGCCCTTCACGCCGTCGATCTCGATCCCTCCACCATGTCGGAATTGGAGTGGCAGGAATATCGGTTTGAACGTTTGACCGCCGAACGTTCCTCGCCCGAACTCGCGGCGGAAGGCCGCCAAATCAAGGACGAAACCACCCGTCAGAAACAGGCCGTCGCCGCCGCAATGGAGAAAGCCGACCCCAGGCTAACCAATCTGGTCAACCGGCTCGAGAAAAGGCACGCCGATTAACCGCTTCCCCCAAAACCACAGCAACCCAAACCAAAACCCAAAATGATAACCACACTGACTCAAGAACAACATCGGGCCAACATGATGCTGGCCATCGACAAGATGCGGAAGGCGGGCGTCACCGACAAGACCGGTGGCCCCTTCGGATGCGTCATCTATCTCAACGGCGAGATCATCGCGGCGGAAGGCAACCGCGTCATGGCCGACCATGACCCGACTGCCCACGCCGAGGTGGTCGCGATCCGCGAGGCTTGCAAGAAAATTGGCTCCCACGATCTTTCGGGCGCCATTCTCTACACCAGCTGCATGTGCTGCCCCATGTGCTATTCCGCCTCCTACTGGGCCCGCGTTTCAAAGGTGTACTACGCCGCCGAGTGCGACGATTACGCGGATATCTTCGACGACAGTGTGATCTACAAGGATCTGGAACTGCCCTTCCACGAACGCTTCCTCAAGCCGGAGGAACTCTGCCGCGCCGAGGCCAACAAGGTGTGGGATGAATTCCGCGCGCTTCCCGATGGAGCGCGTTATTGATTCGCAGTTGTCGAAAACGAAGTGAGCGCGGGCACTTCGCGTTTCGCGGACGGGATGTCGCCATCCTTTTCCCGGAGCGCGGAGTGACCCGCTTTTTTTCCGGATTTCCCGGACGCAAGGAAGCCGCCAAAGCCAGTGTGATTTATGAAGATTGAAGCATTAAGAAGTGCCTGCAAAGGCACCGTCACCGCCTCCGGAGAGGCCGCATTTCAGGAAGCAATCCACGGGAATCTCTGGAACCGTCTGATCCCGGACCGCGCCCCGCAGGTCGTGGTGAGGGCCGAAGACGAACAGGACATCATTGCGGCGATCCGGTTCGCCCGCGAAAACACGCTGAAGGTCGTGGTGCGCGGCGGCGGGCATAATTGGTGTCAGCCGACCCTGCGTCATGGCGGGATGTTGATCGACATTCAGAATTTCACAAAGGTCATCGCGCTGGATGTCGAGAACCGCAGGGCAGTCATCCAACCGATCATCAGCAATCGCGATGTCCAAAAGCTGCTCAATCCCCACGGGCTCTCGTTTCCCACCGGCCACTGCCCGCAGGTCAAGGCCAGCGGCTACTTTCTGGGCGGCGGCATGGCATGGAACCCCACGGTCTGGGGGTCGGGCGCGGAGAATGTCGAAGCCATCGAACTCGTGACCGCCCGGGGCGAACTCATCCGGGCCAGCGCAACCGAAAACCCCGATTACTTCTGGGCCGCGCGCGGTTCGGGGTCCGGGTTCTTCGGAGTCGTCACCAAGTATTTTCTCAAGCTCCATCCGTTGCCAAAGGCCATCCACGGCAGTCTGTATTATTTTTCCCTGGATGACGCGGAGGCCGTCGGCGCCTGGCTCGGAGCCCTCGCGCCCCGGTTGTCACCGACCATCGAGATGAGCCAGTTCGTGGTTCAGGCGCCGCCGGAGTTGCAGGATAAAGCCGCCGCCCACAAAGGCTGGATCTGCATGGTCACCGCGAACGCCTTCGAGGACACGCCCGAGGCTGCCAAGGCCGCGCTGCAACCCCTTGAAGCCGGTCCGGTCACGCCGGTGTCGGGGTCGTTTGCAACGCCCCTGACCTTCGAGGACCTCTTTAACGCCTCGGGCGCACTTTGGCCGGAAGGCCTGCGCAGCAAGGTGGAAGCCACCTTCTCGAACAGCTGTCCGGGCGCAATGATGAAGGCTGTTGTCGGCAAACTGCGTGAGGCGCCCTCGCCGCTCACCGTCTTTCTTTTCACCATTTTCTGCGGACCGAACGTTCCCACCCCCAAAAAAAACATGGCCCTTTCCATGAGCAGCAAGGTGTATGGCGGACCCTGGACCATGTGGAAGGATGCCGTCGGCGACGCGGCCAACGCCGCCTGGCATGAAGACCTCATCGCCACCCTCCGCCCCTTCAACGTCGGCTATTACATCGGCGAATCCAACACTGTCAAACGTCCCGCCACCGCCGTACAGGCCCTCTCCCCGGAGAACTGGCAGCGGCTCGCCGACCTCCGCGCCAAATACGATCCCGAAGGCCTGTTCTTCAGCCCCTTCGAGGGTCTGGCCGGCGGTCAACTCTAACTGCCTCTCGATGCAAAGTCTCATCAGCCTCCTCGCCTGCGTCACGCTCCTTTCCGGGTCCGCCCTTGCGGCGGACTCCCCGGAAGATCCGCAGGCGGCCCCTTCCTTCCTCGATCAACTGCGCGGCCACGCCCCGGTGGCCATCACCGGCAACCCGGCGGCGGTCGAGTCCATGCCCGGCACCGGCCTTGCCACCAAGTTGCTGCACATTCCCGAGCACACCGGCCTGCGCGTCGGCGGCGTCTGGCTCGCCGACACCAACGGCCTCCTCTCCGGTGGCCAACAGCCCGGAAAATGGAGTTGGAACAGCGCGCTCATCGTGGGCGCCGATCTGGACGCCGAAAAACTCATCGGCTGGAAGGGTGCCTCGTTCGGTATCCAGTTTCTGCAATTCGACGGTCAGGACACCAACGGCCAGGCGGGTGCCGTTCAGGGCTACAACAGCCTGCCCGGCGCCGCCCCCCTGCACCGGTCGGAACTCTATCAACTCTGGTATCGCCAGTCCCTCTTTGACGACCGCCTGGTCTTCCGCATCGGCAAACAGGTGCCAACCCTGGACTTCAACAACGTTGCCCGCCCGGTCGCCACCCAGGACGATGCCCTCACCATCCCGTCCGTGACCGGCCTCCTCGCCACGCCCGTCTTCGTGCAGCCGACCCTGCTCGGTGCCATCGGCGGCTACTACAACTCGGTCTCCGGCCTTTCGGTTTCCGTGGCACCCACCGAAAATTCCTACGTGAGATACGGCGTCTATGACGGCAATGTCGCGCGCGGCGTGCAGACCGGCATGATGGGTCCGCAGTTCAATGGCTATTGGTTTCACATCTGGGAAGCGGGGATGGACTGGGTCATCGCCGACAAATATCCCGGCAACTTTGGCGCGGGGCTGTGGTATCAAACCGGCCTCCTCCAAGGCGGCGTCAACAAATCCGTGTCCCAGGACGGCACCGGCGGCTTCTACCTCTTCGGCAGCCAGCGCGTCTGGGCAAACCATGGCCCCTCCACCCCGGCGGGTGGCCGAAAAACCTCCGACGACCGAAAACCATCGGACGGCAAAACGACCGTCGGCAAAAGCAAAATGTGCATTTTTCCCGAAACAAACCAGCGTTCGTCGATCTCGATGTTCTGGCAATTCGGCGTGAACAATTCCGAAACCCTGCCGATGAACCAGTCCTTCGGCCTGGGCCTCACCGGATTCGGCCTCGTCCCCCACCGGCCGGCCGACTCCCTCGGCTTCGGCATGTCCTGGGCCTGGCTGAATCCCAATGTGTTCGACCGCTCCAGCGAACTGATGTTTCAAGGCTACTATCAGGCCCACCTCGTGGGGGGGACCTTCTTTCAACCCGCCCTCAGCTACATCCCGACCCCCGGCGGCGGCGGCGATCTCGGCGGTGCCTGGGCGCTCACCTTCCGTCTGGTCATGCTGTTCTGACCGCAGTTTCCCCTCCGTGCGGATCGGTCGCCAGTCCCTTGGACGGGAACACCCATTGCCACGGCCACTCCCTCCCCGCGTTGGGATATTTCACCGCCAGCGCCTCCGGCAGCCACACCCCCGCCACGCCCTCCGCCAGATTGAGTGCCTCATTTTTGAGGATCAACAAACACTCAAAAAAGGCATAGAAACTTGGGTAAAGATCAGCATCGTAAACAAAATCGAAACGCTGTCAGCATCCGCGTCGCCTTCGGGTCTGCCGGGGGCACCTCTCCAATAAGTGCAAAAACGAGATGCCCTGCGCTGTCGCCAAAGGTGCATGATTCAATAGCCCAGTCCGAAGGGCTGGGGTATTGAGAATCGTGGCATCCGGCCTGAAGGGCTGGCATATGCGTGGAGCAGGTGGCGGACCTTCCGCCCGCTAACTTCGTCTGGCCTTCAAACCCAGGCCTTGCAGCC